>CABZXU010000004.1 GCA_902529805.1 uncultured Marinoscillum sp. | reverse complement strand
AGTTATGATACTTTTGTTGTATGAATAATAATGAAAAAAAAAATGATGATGAATTATATGAGCATCATAACATTAAGGTAGATAAATACCAGTCATTGTTAAGAATCGATAAATTCCTTATTGATAAGATTCCTGGAACATCTAGAAACAAAATTCAAGATGGAATACAAAATGGTTATGTTAAAGTTAATGAAGTAGTTGTTAAGCAAAACTACAAAGTAAAACCTTTAGATAAAATAAGTGTTTCTTTTCCAGCGCCACCAAGAAATGAAGAAATAGTACCAGAAAAAATTGATATTAATATTAAATATGAAGATGAAGATTTGTTAATAGTTAATAAAAAAGCTGGAATGGTAGTTCATCCATCTTATAATAACTGGACAGGAACTTTAGTAAATGGATTGGTATATTATTTTAAAAACTTACCTATTATGCCTAAAAATAATGGGAGGCCCGGGTTAGTTCATAGAATCGATAAAGAAACTTCTGGTTTATTAGTTGTTGCAAAAAATGAAAGATCAATGATTTCACTTGCTAAACAATTTTTTGATCATTCTATAAAACGAAAATATGTGGCATTAATTTGGGGTGAACCAAAAAATAAACAAGGAACTATAGATGTTAATTTAGGTAGATCAATCAAGGACAGAAGAGTTGTTTGTGCCTACACTAAAAATGATAAGGGGAAAAAAGCAATTACACACTATAAGGTTATTGAATCATTTTACTATGTATCAATTATTGAGTGTCAATTAGAAACTGGAAGAACACATCAGATTAGAGCCCACATGAAACACATAGGGCATCCTATATTTAATGATAAAGTATATGGGGGAGATAAAATTTTAAAAGGAACAGTTTTTTCAAAATATAAAAAGTTTGTAGAAAACTGCTTCAATATTATCCCAAGACAAGCTCTGCATGCAAAATCCTTAGGCTTTATTCATCCTAGATCAAAAAAGAAGATTAGTTTTGAATCATCTTTACCTGAAGATTTTGGTGGTGTAATTGCTAAATGGAAAAAATATACTGAAGGCCAAAAAGATTAAATTAACCTTACATAACTTCCTAATATTTTTATATTATCTTCATATCTTTTAAGAATAATCTGGAAATTATTGTCCAAATAATGTCCTTCAAAATCTATATAAAAAACATATTTGAAATCAGTTCCTTCTCTAGCCGGTCTGCTTTCGAGCTTTGTTAAATTAATTTTTGCATTATGAAACTCTTGAAGAAAATTCGCCAAAACACCATGTCCATCTGGTAAACGGACTAATACTGATGTTTTGTCGTTTCCGGATTTTTTATTTGAATGGTTTTTTGAAAGAACTATAAACCTTGTGTGGTTCTTTGAAGAATTTTCAATCTTATTAAATAAGATTGGCAAACCTTTTTCAACAGCCGCTATTCTTGAGCATATTGCACCAGAGTTTTTAGTTTTGTTGGCCGTTGAAACTGCTCTACTAGTGCTTCCAACGGGTACTAACTGAATTGATTCATCAAAGTATTCTTCGATAAAGTTTTTACATTGTTTAAAAGCAATGTCTTTTGAATAAACTTTTTCCACTTCTGAAACACTTTTACACTTAGAGGCAAAAACAAAACTTATAGACATTGACATTTCTGCTACTATACTTAAGTCACTTGACCCTAACATGTCTATCGTTTCTTGAACAATTCCTTCTTGATTATTTTCGAGTGGAATAATGCCAAACTTTGATTTGTCTGATTCCAAAGATTCAAAAACAGCTTTTATAGAATTTAATGAAATAAAAGAACTAGAAGACCCAAAATTATTCTCGGCAGCCTGATGTGTGAAACTACCTTCGGGACCTAAATATGAAATTTTATCTTCGGATTCTAAATTTCTCGCAATAGCAAAAACTTCTTGAAAGATAGATTTAATAGCTTGGTGGTTTAACTTACCTTTTGAGTTGTTAGATAATCTATCTATAATTTCTTTTTCTCTTTCTGGTCTATAAACGGGCTCATTATTTTTTTTCTTAATCTCCCCAACTTGATTCACAAAATTCATTCTTTTATTTAAAAGATCAATAATTTTGTTATCAATTTTATCTATTTCGATACGTAATTCTTGAATGTTCATTAGATTTATAAAATTAAAATATTAAATATAAAGATTAAACTTAAAATCTTACTTAACAGACTAAAAATAAAATAATGATTAAAGATAAACTAGTTTTTGAATATATTGAAAAAGAGAAAATAAGACAGACACAAGGGATTGAACTAATTGCATCAGAAAATTATGTTTCAGAACAAGTGATGGCTGCTGCTGGAAGTGTTTTAACAAATAAATATGCTGAGGGGTTACCAGGAAAAAGGTATTACGGTGGTTGTGAAATTGTAGATGAAATAGAAGATGTAGCAAGAAATAGATTAAAAAAATTATTTGATGCAAATTGGGTAAATGTACAGCCTCATTCAGGGGCACAAGCAAATGCTGCAGTAATGCTGGGAATATTAAACCCTGGTGATAAAATTTTAGGTTTTGATTTAGCCCACGGAGGCCATCTAACACATGGATCTAGTGTGAATTTTTCTGGAAAAATATATTCTTCATGTTTTTATGGGGTTAAAAAAAACAATGGGCTACTCGATTATAATCAACTAGAAAAGGTTGCTTTTAAAGAAAAACCTAAACTAATAATTTGTGGAGCCTCTTCTTATAGTAGAGACTGGGATTATAAAAAAATTCGAGAAATAGCAGATTCAGTTAGTGCAATTGTACTTGCGGATATTGCTCACCCATCTGGTCTTATTGCAAGAGGATTATTGAATGATCCACTAGATCATTGTCATATAGTAACCTCAACTACTCATAAAACATTAAGGGGTCCTAGAGGTGGAATCATAATGATGCGGAATGACTATGACAATCCCCTTGGAACGAAATCTCCTAAAGGAAATTTAAAATCTTTGTCATCAGTTTTAGACTCCGCTGTTTTCCCAGGTACCCAAGGGGGGCCTTTAGAACATATCATTGCAGCAAAAGCGATTTCATTTGAAGAAGCTTTATCCGATAATTATATGCAATATATTTTACAGGTGAAAAAAAATGCAAAAATGATGGCAAAATGTTTGATTGAAAAGGGGTATAATATCATTTCAAATGGGACAGAAAATCACCTAATGCTTATTGACTTAAGCAATAAAGATATAACAGGTAAAGTTGCTGAAAACACTTTGGGAAAAGCTGATATAACTATTAACAAAAACATGGTTCCTTTTGATAAGGAGTCTCCCTTCATAACTTCAGGAATGAGAATAGGAAGTGCAGCAATCACAACTAGAGGAATGAAAGAAAAAGAAATGAAAAAGGTCGTTTTTTATGTCGATGAAGTATTAAAAAACAGAAACAATGAAAAAATAATAAGAGAAATCAAAAAAGAAATTAACAAGTGGATGGTAGATTATCCTTTATTTAAATGAAGAAACAGGAAGAAAAAGAAATGTCTTTTTTAGATCATCTAGAGGAACTTAGGTGGCATATAATTAGATCTTTAATTGCAATTATTATTTTTGCTATAATAGCTTTTTTATCTAAAAGTATTGTTTTTGGAAAAATTATTTTAGGCCCTTCCAAAAGCGATTTTTGGACATACAGGGCTTTATGTGATATTGGTCAATGGATAAATATTAATGTTTTTTGCGTTGAAAAACTTCCCTTTATAATTCAAAGCAGACAAATGGCTGGACAGTTTATGATGCATATTTCTTCATCTTTTGTTATAGGAATTATTTGCGCATTTCCTTATGCTTTTTGGGAGTTTTGGAGATTTATATCACCTGGATTGTATACCAATGAAAAAAAAGCTGCTAAAGGCGCAACGTTTTATGTATCATTTCTTTTTTTTATAGGAATTATATTTGGATATTTTGTCCTTACTCCTATCTCAATAAATTTTTTAGCAAATTATCAGATCGATCCAAGTATATTAAATGAGTTTGATATTATATCTTATGTTTCAACTATTTCTACTCTTGTGTTAGCTTCCGGAATGGTTTTTCAATTGCCAATGGTAATATATTTTTTAACTAAAGCGGGTCTTGTGGATAAATTAATTTTAAGAGAATATAGAAGACATGCAATAGTAATTATTTTAGTTTTTGGAGCTATTCTTACACCTCCAGACCCATTTAGTCAAATCGTTTTAGCAATGCCTTTAATTGGATTATATCAAATAAGTATTTACATTTCTGGAAGAGTAAAAAATATTGAAAAATGAAAATAGCTATTGGTGGAGATCATGCTGGTTTTAGTTATAAAAAAAAAATAATTGAGTATTTAAATTCTAATGGAATAACAACCATAGATGTTGGTCCAAAAAATGAGGTATCATGTGATTACCCTGATTTTTCTCATCTAGTTGCAAAATATGTTCAGAAAAAAGAGGTTGATTTTGGTGTTTTAGTATGCGGGAGCGCAAATGGTGTAGCAATGGCCGCTAATAAACACAACAGTATTAGAGCGGCAATATGTTGGAATAGTGAAATTGCATCATTAGCAAAAACTCACAATAATGCTAATATTATATGTTTTCCTGCAAGATTCGTTTCTTTAGATTCTGCTATAAGTATGATAGAGGTATTCATGAAAAAAAACTTTCAAGGAGGAAGGCACCTAAATAGAATAAAAAAAATAGATATTTAAGGGGTTAATGGAAAAAAAAAGATTGGAGAAATATGAAAGTCTAATTCACAGCATAATAAATGAGTATTTTATTGTAGAAGGGAAGGGATTAATAAAAAATAATTTTTTAACAATCATGGGTGTAAAGGCATCAAATAATATGAGTTTGATAAAGGTTTATTTGAGTTTTTTAAAAGAAAATTCGGAAAACGAAAATTTTAAAATAGTTCAACAAAACTCAAAAAAAATAAGAGGTTATTTAGGAAATAAAATAAGACATTTAATTAGAAAAATTCCTGAGATTAATTTTATACTTGACAAATCAGAACATAAAGCCTCAAATATTGAAAAAATTCTTTCGGGACTTGATATTCCAAAGGATAAGAAAAAATGAATTTATCTTTATTTATAGCAAAACGATATTTTTTTTCAAAAAAAAAATCATTTATTAACTTTCTAAGTATTGCTGCTTTTATTGGTGTTTTAGTTGGAACCTCGTCTTTAATAATTGTTCTTTCGGTGTTTAATGGTTTGGAAGACTTATTAAAATCATTATATATAAACTTTAATCCTGAAATAAAAATAGTTTCCAATAACTCTAAATATTTCAATAAAAATAAGGACCATATAAATAAAATAAATGAAATTGACGGTGTTGATTTTGTGAGTAAAGTAATAGAAGATCGTGCAATAGCTAGCTATAATGGGTCTGAAATACCAGTATATATAAAAGGTGTTGATTCATCGTTTATTTTACAAAAAAGACTAAACAAGAATATAGTTGAAGGTAATTTTACCTTAAAAAAAGATAACTCTTCTTATGCTGTAATTGGAAGAGGAATAAAATATAAAATATCTCTAAATTTAAAAGATAACTTTAATAACCTGATTTTATATTCTGTATCTCCTGATTTTTCTTTTATTCCATCGGGGATACAAAAACAACCTTTTAACCAACTGTCTATAATCCCTTCTGGTGTTTTTGCTATAGAGCAACAAATAGATAATAATTATATAATATCTTCATTAACATTCGCAGAAAAACTTTTTAAGAAAAAAAACAAAATCACTGCACTAGAATTAAGGGTAAATGAAAAAAAAGACAATAATAAAATCAAAACAGAAATTAGAAATATAGTTGGTAATAATTATAATGTATTAACAATTGAAGAGCAACATTCCGATTTATATAAAATATTAAAAACTGAAAAGCTAATTGTTTTTATAATATTTAGTTTCATTTTAATTATATCATCATTTAATATTTTTTTCTTGCTAAGCATGCATGCTATTGATAAAAAAAGAGACTTGTCTATATTATTATCATTAGGGTTAAACGAAAAATCAATAAAAAAAATTTTTTACTTTGAATCAATAATTATATCTGTTCTCGGAATTCTTATTGGTTGTTTTTTGGGGATCTTATTATGTGTGCTTCAAAATGAATACGGATTGGTCTCTTTAGGTATGGAAACAGCTATAATTAAATATTACCCAGTAAAAGTTAAATTTGCTGATATATTAATGATAGTATCAATAGTTTTTTTTATTTCAATTATTGCCTCTATTAAACCTGCATTAATTGCTGTTCAAAAAATTAATTTAAACTTGTTAAATAATAAATAAAATGAAATTAAAAATAGGAGATAACTATAAAGAAGAATTTGTTATAACACAAGATATGGTAAAAAAATTTGCAGAGCTTACAGGAGACAAAAACCCACTTCATCTTGACAAAGAATTTGCATCAAAAACAAGATTTAAAAAACCTATAGTTCATGGATTGTTTTCGGTTACATCTTTTGGGAAAGTAATGGGGACAAAGTTTCCGGGACATGGCTCAATTCATGTTGGACAAAATTTAAGCTTTAAAAAACCGTTGTACCCAGACACAAAATATTTTGTATATATAGAGTTGGTAAAAATTATTAAAAAAAAACATTTTGGTGTATTCAAAACCCAAATATTTGACTTAAAAAATAATTTAATTGTTGACGGAACAGGAATAGCTCTTCATGAAGAAAAGCTATAACTCACTACCACAAGATAAAATAAAATCATTATATGATCCAATCGGAGATCCATCAGGTGGTTTAAGCTCTTCAGGATATTGAATGTCTATCTCTCCAGATAAAAACTTTTCTATTTTTTCTGATAGATAATGATAATGGTGCTCTTTAGGATTCTTTTGTTCTAATTCTTTTTTTATATTTTTAATTGCATAATAAATTCTAGCATTGACCTCTTGATGTGTGTTTTTGCTATTTGCTAACATAAAAAGATGGTTTAAAACACTATGATTTACCATTTTTGAAATTTCTAACTCAATATTTGACAAATTGTACTTGTCGTTTTTATCCATTCTTTCTTTTAGAATTGTCTCATTTATAATTTCACTCATTACATATGAAAGCCCAGGTTGAGTATTTATATCTCTAGCTTTTAATATAAGCAACCTAGAAGCTCTTTCTGGATTAAATAGCATTTTTAAAGTTAGGTTGGTTGCAGTTTCAGCAGCAGCTAAATAATCAAAAGTTAACCCAGTTCTTGATTTAAATGTTTCCCTGGTTCTTGGATAACCAAAAGCCCTAGGGGGGATTAGTTGAATTAATTTTTCAGGAAGAGATAGGTTTTTTGGATGAATGGAATTTAATAATGATTTTAGAGCTTTAACCTGATGATCACGTGTTAACATTTTAGTTACCAATTGTCCGTCACCTTTTAAAGCATAATTATATTCTAAGCCCCCAATAACTTTAGCGGCAGCTTCAATTTGATACCTATGAAGCAAATACATAGGGACCAAAACTTCCTCAATACTTGACATTGGTTCGCCTAATTTTATAGCATTATCAAAAAAATTATCCAATATATGTCGTCTTACCGTAAGCATTCTATTTAATTCATCAGAAGCATCAAATCCATTATCCCAAAGATGAGATCTTGGGTGAGCACTACCTAAAGGCCTTGAGTCTTGATCTGAAATAAAATAAATATCTTCTTTATACCCATCTTGTAATATTTTATTCAATTGACCTTCTTCATTTGATTCAAATTGTCGGTACCCCCAATTAATTGCAAGCTTATCCCAATCACCTATACCATGGTCGTAAGCCTTTGATAGGTCTACTTTGTTATCTGAAAATAAAATTAATGGATGTGGGTAATCCATAACTGATTTTCTATTTCTTGCGCTAGAAATAAAGTTGTGAGAAAGTCCGATTGTATGACCAACTTCATGTGCAGAAAGCTGCCTTAATCTTTTAATAGCCATCTCTTTCATAAGATCATTTTCGTTTTCTTTTGTATAAGGCCTTAATAAACCTTCGGCAATCAAATAATCTTGTCTTACTCTTAAAGAACCTAGAGAAACATGACCTTTTATTATTTCACCAGTTCTGGGATCAACTACAGAAGACCCGTATGACCAGCCCCTGGTTGATCGGTGAACCCATTGAATTACATTATACCTTACATCTAACATATCAGCTCCTTCAGGTAAGACTTTAATCTGAAAAGCATTTTTAAATCCAGCAGCTTCAAACGCCTCATTCCACCATGATGCACCTTCAATTAGTGCTGATTTTACTGGTTCTGGAACTCCCCTATCTAGGTAATAGATTATTGGATCAACAGCTTCACTTATTTTTTGGTTTGGATATTTTTTAATTAGCCTATGTCTTCTTATGTATTTTACATGGAGGTCGTTTTCAATAGGGCTAGCATAATCATAAAATGTCATAGCTCCATATCCTGCTCTAGGATCAAATTTTCTAGGAGTATAACCCTCATCTGGAAGTTTAACAAAAGAATGTCTAGTTCTTACAGAGAAACTTTCGGCGTCAGGCGAAACGGATCTTAACCAAGAGCCTTTAGCTACACCTTTAAAGGTTATAAATGCTTCTAACTCAGAGTTAAGAGGAAAGTTTTTAGAATTTGATATGTCAAAAGAAGAAGCTTTATTATCAACCTTAAAAGAACCCTGTTTTCTTTGTGTGAGTCTTTGCGATACTCTATGAGAATCTCTAATTACAAAATCAGAAACGTCAATTAAGTATTTATTTTTTTCATTTGCTATAATATTAAAGCCCCATAAGGCTGATTTAGCAAATGCATCTTCAACCGATTTTATTTCTTCTTTATTATTTGAAACAGCACGATATTTATAATTAGGCTGTACCATTAAAATCTTTGGCCCCATTTTAATAAACTTAATTATTCTTGTTCCTCCTATTTGCCCCCTATCCAAACCTAAGTCATTTGAGCCAACGCCTGCTGATAAATAATTTACATATATGATCTCTTGATTTAAATTATTTATTTCTAGGTATACTTTTCCTTTATTTTCATCCCAATAAAAATTTAAAAAACCCTCCTTTATTTCAAAATTAGAAACAAACTCCGAAAGGGATGTTTTTTGTGAAAAAACATTTAATGATAAAAAAACAAGAAACAAAAAACTTAACTTTTTCATAACAAATAAATTTAAATTATAATTTTTTTCGAAACATTATCTTTTCTAAGTCTTATTGTAAATCTTTGGTTGTCAATTTCAAAATAAGTGAGGTTTTCTTGGTTATCAAAATACTCAAGTAAAGAGGTGTCTTTTATTTGAATGGATGTTATATTTTTAATATTCTTAATCTCAAAATATGAATTAATTCTGCTATTAATTATTTCGTACCCTATATAGTTTAATGATTTTAATTTCCCGTCTACTTTGAAAAACATGTTTTTTTTAATATAATTTTCAATATAACTATTTACAAGATCTTTTTTAGAATTTAAAATATCAAAGTTTTCATTTTTGTTTTCGTTTTTTAGCACAAGCTCTAAATCATCATAAAAAATTTTTTTTGTTATTTGCAAAACCGACTTCTCATTATTATATACAGATTCAGATACGCTCACATAATAAGGGTGGATCAAAAATAAACAGGCTAAAAGATTGATAAACATTTATATTTTTAGTCGTAAAAATTTATTATTCTTGTCAAAAATATCTTTTTATATGGAAGAATTCAAGGTCTGGTTCTTTGTTGGATATGAACACATTGTTAACAAAGATGCTTTGGATCATATATTGTTTGTTTTAGCGCTTTCTTGTTTATATGATTTACGAATGCTAAAAAAATTAATTATACTAATAACAGCATTTACCATAGGTCATTCTTTTACCCTTATTATTTCAGTCCTAGATTTAGTAAGTTATAATCAAAAAATTATAGAGTTTGCTATTCCCTCGACTATCGCTATAACATGTTTAACAAATATTAGTAAAAGAAACTCCTCAACAAACTCAAAAATTTTAAATAGAAATTATTGGATAGCACTAATATTTGGGCTGATACATGGTTTGGGTTTTTCAAATTATTTAAAAGCTCTACTAGGAGGAGGTTCTATTTTATTGCCATTATTTGGTTTTAATGTGGGATTAGAAATTGGACAAATACTGATAATTATGATTTTTGTATTTGTTAGCCATTGGGTTTCGGGTCTAGTTTTTCCAAAAAAAAGCGATTGGATTCTTTTTGTTTCTTCAATAATTTTAGGAATTTCTTTACTTTTGATGAGTGAAGCAAAATTCTGGTAAAATATATTAATTATGAAAAAAAAATTTATTATTATTTTATTATTAAGTAATCATCTTCTTTTCGGTCAAGGAAAGTGGGAGAGGAAATTTGAACAATTAGGAACGCAACTTCCTACGCCAAATAACTATAGAAGCGCATCTGGTGCTCCGGGTAAAGATTATTGGCAACAAAGAGCTGATTATGATATGAAAATTTTTCTGGATGATGAAAAGCAAAAGCTGATTGGTTCTGAGAAAATTACATATTATAATAATTCCCCTGATAATTTATCCTATCTCTGGGTACAGCTTGACCAAAACGTTAGATCTAATGAGTCCGAAACTCCTCTTATAAACACAAACAGAATGTCTTATGCTTTGGATGGGAAAAGACTACAATCTATAACAAATAATTATTCCAACGCAGATGGGGGTCGATTTAATGGTGGTTTTAAAATTAATTCCGTTTCAGATGAGAAAAACATTTCCCTTAAATATACCATTATTAAAACTATGATGAGAATAGATTTAGAGAACTCTCTTAAGCCAGGTGAAAATTTTATTTTTAATATTGATTGGTCATATAATATTAATGATAGAATGAGTGTTGGTGGAAGAGGTGGATATGAATATTTTCCAGATGATAAGAATTATAGTTATACAATTGCACAGTTTTATCCACGTATGGTTGTGTACGATGATAAAGAAGGTTGGCAAAATAAACAATTTTTAGGCAGAGGTGAGTTTGCGTTAAATTTTGGGGATTTTAATCTTGAAATTACAGTTCCTTCTGATTTTATTGTAGGTGCAACTGGAAGCCTAGAAAA
Source organism: uncultured Marinoscillum sp. (assembly GCA_902529805.1). Lineage (GTDB taxonomy): Bacteria > Bacteroidota > Bacteroidia > Cytophagales > MED-G16. The sequence goes on along the minus strand of CABZXU010000004.1, from coordinate 84,205 downwards.
CCCTGAAAATGTGTTAAGCAAGAATGAGTTAAACAAGTATAATTTAGCTAAAAAGACATATGATAAGCCCGTGATAATTGTTTCAGAATCTGAGGCTATACAAAAAGAATTAAACCCAGAAAGAAAAAAAACAAAAACATGGGTATATAAATCCAAAAACGTAAGAGATGTAGCTTTTGCTGCTTCTAGAAAATATATATGGGATGCTATGGCTGTGAATTTAGGTGACAAACAACCTTTGGCTATGTCATATTATTCTAAAGAAGGAAACCCACTTTGGGAGAAAGAGTCTACTGTCGCTGTAGCTAATACCTTGAAAACTTTTTCCAAACATACTATAAAATACCCCTACCCCGTTGCAATATCAGTTCATGCAGCAAGTATAGGAATGGAATACCCTATGATATGCTTTAACTTCGGGAGACCCAATAAAAACGGAAAATATAGTGAAGCAACAAAGTGGGGAATGATTAGTGTAATTATACATGAAGTTGGCCATAACTTTTTTCCAATGATTATTAATTCTGACGAAAGACAATGGACTTGGATGGATGAAGGCTTAACTACTTTTGTTCAATCGCTCACCCAAAGAGAACATTATAGCGATGGGCCTTTAAGAAGAGGTACTGCTCAAAGTATTGTTGATTATATGAAGGGTGACAAAGAAGGAATAAGGCCTATTATGACTAATTCGGAACAAATATTACAATTTGGAGCAAATGCATACGCAAAACCAGCTGCAGCTCTGAGTATTTTAAGAGAAACAATTATGGGACCTGAATTATTTGATTATGCATTTAAAGAATATTCAAAACGATGGGCTTTCAAACATCCTGATCCCGCTGATTTTTTTAGAACCATGGAAGATGCTTCTTCAATAGACTTAGACTGGTTTTGGAGGGGTTGGTTTTACACAACCGATCATGTTGATGTAGGTGTAGAAAATGTTAGATGGTTTCAAATGAGAAAACCACCTGAGAATTTTGATAATAAGAATAAACTTGAAGAAATAGATATAGGAATCGATGAAAAGAGACCTGCGGTAGATAGAGTTCCTTATACTTTTAGAGACACACCGCTTTATTTTGATTTCAAAAACACAAGTGAATCATCTTATAGAGAGTTTAGAAACAAACTTAATGACAAGCAAATTAAAGAAGAAAACAAAAACAAAAACTTCTATGAAGTAACTTTTAAAAATGTTGGGGGATTGATCACCCCATTAATTATCGAATGGACATATGAAGATAAAACTAAAGAAATTGAAAGAATACCTGCTGAAATTTGGAGGTTAAATGAAAATGAAATATCAAAAGTATTTGTTAAAGACAAAAGGGTTATTAATATAAAATTAGATCCATATCTTGAAACCGCAGATATAGATGTTTCTGATAATAATTTTCCGAGATTAGTTTTGAAATCCAATTTTGAAAAGTTTAAAAACAGAAATTAAAAAGGAAGGTTTTTTAAGTCAACATTGCCTCCGGTTAAAATAATTCCAACATTTTTGTTTTTAAAAGTTTTTTTTGTTTTTAAAACAGCAGCTAGCGGAACAGCACAAGATGGTTCACAAATTATTTTCATTCTTTCCCATATTAATTTCATAGAGAAAACAATTTCTTCTTCAGAAACAGTTATTATTTTTTCGGCACCTCCAAGTATTATATCAAATGTCTTATTCGACAAAGATGTCATCAGTCCGTCGGCAATTGTTTTAGGGTTTTTAACTGGGATTAGTTTTTTTTCATTAAAAGATATATAGGCATCAGATGCATTTTTTGGTTCAGCTAAAACAACTTTCGTTTTTGGTGAAAAAAAATTTGTAGAAAGTATTGTTCCTGAGGCAAGACCCCCTCCTCCAACAGGGCACAAAATGTAGTCCAAATTTAATTTTGGAGAAATATCATATATTTCTTTAGAGCAAGTGGCTTGACCCGCAATCACTCTATTATTATCATAAGGGTGAATAAAATTAGCTCCTGTTTTTTGAATTAATTTTTGACAAGATTCTTTTCTAGCATTTTCATTGTTTTCACAAAAGGTAATGTCTGCGCCATATCCTTTTACTGCATTAATTTTTATTTTGGGGGCGCTTTTAGGCATTACAATGTAAGCGTTGGTTTTCATAATTTTAGAAGACAGCGCAACAGCCTGAGCATGATTTCCAGAAGAATGTGTTACAAATCCTTTTTTTATATCTTTACTAGAATGAGACATTACAGCATTCAAAGCTCCCCTCATTTTAAAGGCTCCAATTTTTTGAAAATTCTCACATTTAAAATACAGTTTTGCTCCAGAGATGTTGTTGATAGATTCAGAGGTAAGAATAGGTGTGTTGTGAATTAAATTTTTAATTCTTTTTTGAGCACGTATAATTGTTTGTTTTTTTAACTCCATAACTAATGGGCTTCTAACCAGTTTCTTCCGTACCCAAAATCAACAGATAATGGGATTTTCAGGTCTATTACGTTTTCCATTAATGGTTTGATATTTGATTGAAATAATTCTAACTCATTTTTTTTTACATCAAATACCAACTCGTCATGAACCTGCATTATCATTTTAGATTTAAGGTTATTTTTTTTCATCCACCTGTATATTTTAATCATCGCTAATTTTATAATATCAGCTGCGCTACCTTGAATGGGGGTGTTTATTGCGTTTCTTTCAGCAAAACTTCTTAAAGTATAATTTCTAGAATCTATATCTCTAAGATACCTTCTTCTTCCTAAAATAGTAGAAACATGTTTTTTTTCTCTAGCGAGTTCTATAGAGGTTTCCATATATTTTTTTACACTTTTAAATTGATTAAAATAAGAATCAATAATTTCCTTAGCTTCTGCTCTTGGTATATTTAAATTTTGAGATAAGCCAAAAGGAGAAATTCCATATATAATACCAAAATTAACTTCTTTTGCTCTTCTTCTCATGTCTTTAGTAACATCATTTATATCAACATTAAAAACTTTTGATGCTGTTGTGCTGTGAATGTCTTTTTCTTCTTTAAAAGCTTTTATCATTTCTGTATCTCCACTAAAGTCAGCGATTATTCTTAATTCGATCTGGGAATAATCTGCCGCTAAAATATAACTTTCAGAATCTCTTGAAACAAAAGCCTTTCTTGTTTTTCTTCCCAACTCAGTTTTTATTGGGATATTTTGAAGGTTTGGTTTGTTGGAACTAAGGCGTCCTGTTGCTGTAACTGCTTGTGCATAATTTGTGTGAATCAGCCCGTCATTATGAGATATCATTTGTGGAAGGGCGTCAACATAAGTTGATAAAAGTTTTTTAAACTCCCTATGGTCTAATATAAGATCCACAATTTTATTTTTTTTAGATAATTTAATAAGTACATCTTCGCTTGTTGAATATTGACCTGACTTGGTTTTTTTAGGATTTTCATCGATTTTCAATTTATCAAATAGAATTACACCTAGTTGTTTTGGTGAGGAAATATTGAATTCTTCACCAGAAGATTGATATATTGATTTTTCTGTTTTGGATATTTTATCAACTAGCTCCTCGGACATTTTTTTTAAAAAATGAGTGTCTATTTTTACCCCATTACTTTCTAATTCTGACAAAACAAACAACAAAGGTGTTTCGACGTTTTGTAACAATTTATTCATCCCAAGATCTTTTATTTCTTTTTCAATAACATTTTTTAATCTGAATGTTATGTCCGCATCTTCACAGGCATATTTATAAACGTCTTTAGGAGATAAATCAGTCATTTTTTTTTGATTTGGTCCCTTTTTACCTATTAAGGTTTCAATTGGTATGCATTTATGATTAAGATAATTTTCTGATAAAACATCAAGCTTGTGACTGGCTTCGGGATTAATAAGATAGTGAGCTATCATTGTATCAAAAACATTTTCTGACACATTCACATTATATTTTTTTAAAATCTGAATATCATATTTAAGGTTATGTCCAATTAGTTTTATGTTTTCGTTTTCAAGAATTGGTTTTAGTTTGTTCAATATTTTGGAAGTATTTTGAATAGTTGGAACATAATAAGCTTCTTTACTTTTAACAGAAAAAGCAATTCCCGCCAATTCTGCTTCTTGAATATTTAAACTTGATGTCTCTGTATCAAAACACATCTCCTCACTCTCTTTAACTTTGTCTACCAAAGAATCTAATTCATTCTCTTTTATAATTTTATAATAAACCCCTTCTTGATCAATTGATGTTTTTGGTGAAGAAAAAAATCCAAGTTGTTTTTCTTTTTTTTCTGTTAACAGCCCCTGCGTAATCATTCTGTTTTTTATTGTTCTAAATTCCAAATCATCAAGAAGGTTGTTTAACTTTTGCGAATTGGGTTTTGTAACCTCTAAGTCTTTAAGAGTAACAATAATAGGAACGTCAACTTTAATCTTAGCTAGTTCTTTTGACATTAATGCGTTTTCTGTGTTTTCTCTAACTTTATTTCCTACAGAGCCAGAAATTGAATCTTTATTTTTAATTATTCCCTCAACTGATCCAAAATCCTTTAGAAGCTTTTGTGCTGTTTTTGGACCAACACCACGAATCCCAGGAATATTATCGACACTATCTCCTTGGAGACCTAAAAAATCAATTACTTGCTCTACTTTACTTATTTTAAACTTTTCTAAAACCTCTCTTTCTCCAAGAATATCAACACCCCTACCCATAAAGGCTGGTTTATATAAAAAAACATTCTTTGAAACTAGTTGTGCAAAGTCTTTATCTGGAGTCATCATAAAAATATTTATATTCTCACTAATAGATAAGCGGGAAGCGATTGTTCCAATAACATCGTCTGCTTCAAACCCGTCCTGTTCTAGAATTTTAATGTTCATATGTTTAATTAGTTTTTTTATTATAGGTATTGCTATTTGAATGTCTTCTGGTTGGCGTTCCCTGTTAGCTTTATAATCATTAAAAATCTCAGTTCTAAAGGTTGGTGCTTTTGTGTCAAAAGCAATTGCAAGATGTGTTGGTTTTTCTTTTCTAATCAATTCAAGTAAGGTGTTTAAAAACCCATATATAGCGCTTGTGTTTAAGCCTTTTGAATTAACAATTGGATTTTTACTAAATGCAAAATGGGCTCTATATATAAGAGCCATAGCATCTAATAAAAATAGTTGGTTGGTTGGTTTATTCAATTGTTAAATTTAAGCTTGTTAGAATAATTAAATTGTTTTTTGTAAATTAAAAAACTTAAGCAACATTATATGTTTAACAAAAAAAAAATTCTTGTTTTATTCTTTCTTGTTTCAATTTTATTTGCTTATAAACAGGCATTTGAAAACTATTTGATTACTAAAAAAGATTTATTAGGGGCACAAAATGTTTTTGGAATCTCTTTTTCAAATGAAGAGTTGGATACATTAAGACCTTATTTAGAAAGAAACTTAAAGGGTTATAAAAAAATGAGGGGATATCCTTTGGGTATAGATGTTGAACCAATAACAAAATTTGAAATAAAATATACAAAAAAAACCAACCTTAAAGACAACAAAATATATTTAGAAAAAATGCTTGTTCCAGAAAAAGACAAAGACATTGCTTATTTACCAGTTTATAAGTTGGCTTATTTAATAAAAAATCAGCTTTTAACTTCTGAGAGGTTGACAAAAATTTACTTAAGAAGATTAAAAAAGCATAACACCTCGCTAAATGTTTTAGTAACACTTACTGAAGATTTGGCGTTGAAACAAGCAAAAAAAGCAGATGAAGAAATTAAAAAAGGATACTATAAAGGTGCTCTTCATGGCATACCATATGGTATAAAGGATTTGGCCTCTCATCCAAACTATCCAACAACATGGGGTGCGGCTCCATACAAAGATCAATATATAAAAACAAAAGCCGTAGTAATAAAAAAACTTGAAGATGCTGGTGCGGTTTTGTTAGGAAAGCTTAGCTCTGGAGCTTTGGCTAGAGGAGATGTTTGGTTTGGTGGTAAAACAAAAAACCCTTGGAATGTCAATACGGGCTCAAGCGGTTCATCGGCGGGTTCTGCTTCAGCAACTGCTGCTGGGCTTGTGGGGTTTTCAATTGGCACTGAAACTTTAGGCTCTATTATTTCTCCATCAACAAGATGTGGTGTTACTGGTTTAAGGCCGACTTATGGAATGGTGAGTAAGGTTGGAATAATGAGTCTTTCTTGGACTATGGATAAAGTTGGTCCAATTTGCAGGTCATCTAAGGGTTGTGCAATTGTATTAAATAAAATAAAAGGCAAAGATGAAAAAGACTCGTCTATTCAAAATTCATCTTTGGTTTTTAATGAAAAAACATTCAATTTAAATGACTACAAAATAGGGTATTTAAAAAGTTTGTTTGATAGTGATTCATCAGAAAATGGTATAAACAACGAGCAAACCCTTAATCTTATTCAAAAACTAGGGGGAAATTTAATTCCAATAGAATTGCCTAAAAATTATCCTTTTGAGGTGTTTGATATAATTTTACGAGCAGAAGCCGGCGCCTTCTTCGATAAACTTCTTTTACAAAAAGACGATTCTATATTGACTCAACAAAACCAAAGATCAAGAGCTAACTCGTTGAGGCAGTCTAGGTTTATACCCGCTGTTGAATATATTCAAGCTAATCGTTTTCGAACAAAACTAATTCAAGAAGTAGATTCTCTTTTAAGTAATTTTGATATAATTATTTCACCAACGTTCGGGGGAAGACAAATGTTAATAACTAATTTGACTGGACATCCTGCTTTATCTATTCCAAATGGATTTAATAAAAACAATTCTCCAACAAGCATAACTATACTGGGTAATTATTTTGAAGAAGGAAAGATTCTATCTTTTGCTCATTTTATTCAGAAAGAATCTGGGTTTCACACAAAAAAACCTCCTGGGTTTTATTAATTTTATCAAAAAAAGTTAGATAAAATATGCGTTGTCAAAAATCCAAGTTTATTCTTTCAAAAAAAGTTACATATTTAAACTGCGCTTATATGTCGCCAATGCTTAAAAAAGTTGAAAAAGCTGGGGTTAAGGGAATTAAAAAAAAAAGAAAACCTTATCAAATATTGCCAAATGATTTTTTTAAAACCTCTGAGGTAGTAAAAAAAAGATTTTCCTCAATAGTTGATTGTGAAAACCATAATAGAATTGCCATAATACCTTCCGCGTCATATGGGTTGGCTAATGTTGTAAATAATATTTCTATAAAAGAAAAAGATGAAATTATTTTGTTAGATGAACAGTTTCCTAGCAACGTATATCCTTGGCTTAGCTTAAAAGAAAGAAGTAAAGCTAAATTGGTTTTTATAAAAAGACCAGATACCCTTGTTGATTCTGGTAAAAAATGGAACGAAGAAATATTAAATGCAATTACAAATAAAACAAAGGTGGTGGCAATCGGAAATATACACTGGGCCTGCGGAACTCTTTTTGATTTAGTTGCTATTAGAAAAAAAACAAGGGAGGTTGGTGCTTTATTAATTATAGATGGAACACAGTCTATTGGAGCATTGCCGTTTAGCATCCAAAAAATTCAGCCAGATGCATTAATTTGTGCTGGATATAAATGGTTAATGGGTCCTTATAGTATTGGTGTAGCTTATTATGGAAATTTTTTTGATAATGGGATCCCTATTGAAGATAATTGGATTAATAGAAAGGGTAGTGAAAATTTTTCTGGCCTTATTAACTATAACAATAATTATGGTGAATTTGCCACAAGGTATAATGTGGGTGAACAAAGTAATTTTATATTATTACCGATGTTAATTGCTGGGCTAAATCAGCTTGAAAGTTGGGGTATTGAAAATATTCAAAATTATTGTAAAAATTTAATTTCTAACGAAGTTGAAAAAGTTAACAAAAAGAAATATTGGATTGAAAACAAACACTATAGAGCAAATCACCTTTTTGGTATAAAACAACTTAATAACAAAATTAATTTAATAGAAAAGTTAAAAAATAAAAAAATTTCAGTCTCTATAAGGGGCGATAAAATAAGGGTTTCACCTCATGTTTATAATGACAAAAAAGAAATAAAAAAGCTGTTTGAATGTTTAACTTAATTAAGCTTTTGGTTTTTGTGGTTTTTTCCTATAGCCTTTACGCACAAGACCAGTCACCCCCATCTATTAAATGGAACCAAAAGAACAGTGAAAATTTTAAAATTGTTTTTCCATTAGAATTAGACTCTATAGCAAACTATACATTAAATTATTTAGAAAGTATTTATGAAAAATCGTCTAAAGATCTGGGTATTAGGGTTAGAAAAACACCAATCATACTTCATAACTCTAGTGCTATTTCAAATGGTTTTGTAACGGTAGGGCCAAGGAGGTCAGAATTTTTTGTAAGAACACCCCCCCAAGATTATTCGTTTATTAGTAATAATAACTGGATAGATCTTTTGTCAACTCACGAGTTTAGACATCTCGTTCAAATAGAAAAAGCTTATAGTAAGCCTATAAACAAATTGGTTTACTTTTTGTTTGGTGAAAATGTATTTAGGGCTTTAGGCTCAGCTGCTACTCCATTTTGGTTTTGGGAAGGAGATGCTGTAGACATTGAAAGTCGTTTAACTAATTACGGACGAGGTCGTGAGCCTAATTTTATAAGAGTAAGTAAAACTAACGTTAATAATTTTGGTCTTTTTAATTATTATAAACAGACTCTTGGAAGCTATAAATTTAAAACTCCAAATGAATATGAAAGTGGTTATATAATGACTCGTTATTTAAAAAAAAACTATGGTGATTCTATATATAATAAAATTATTAATAAAACATTTGGCCAATCGCTATTTCCTTTTCCTTTTGTTAGAAGTCTAAAAAAAGAAACTTCCTTAAATATTAAAAAGCTTTATAAAAAAAGCTTTAGTGAGCTAATAGATAAAGACATCATACAAGCATCTAAAACAAATCCTTTAAACTTTAGAAATTCTAAAATATATAAAAATTATCTGTACCCAAAAAAGTATAAAAACAATCAATTACTTGTTTTAATAAAGGGTTTAAAGTCTATTTTACATTTTGCAACAATTAATAATTCTGGGATTATAAAAAAGTTATTTACTCCAGGTTTAATTTTAGATCAAGGTTTTATTGCTTATTCAAAAAACTTGTTGGGTTGGATAGAATACCATAAAGATCCTCGGTGGGGAAATAGAACTTATTCTAATATTAAAATATTTGATATTGAAAGAAAGAGGTTTATAATAAAAACAAAAAAATCATACTATTCCTCAATAGATATTTCAGCTGATGGAAATTCTTTTGTTGCCTTGGAAAACTTAAGTGATGGAAAAAGTAGGTTGGTTTTTCAAAATATTATATCAAAACAAAAAACAGACTCAATTGCATTAAATAAAGGCGCGTATTCTTATGTAAAGTTTTCAGATGAAAAAAATAAGATTTTAGCAATCAAAACTTTAAATGAAAAAAAGCAAATAATTTTAATAGGTTTAGAGGATAAAAAAGAAAATGTTTTATATGAAACTTATGAAAATATTGGCAATCCGGTTAAAATAGGTTCAGTTGTTTTTTTTAATAGTTCTATTAATGGAACAGATCAGGTTGTGTATACATCTATAAAATCACAAAAACTTTATAAAGTTACCAATAGCAGGTTTGGAGCATACAACCCCAATATACGGTTAGATGAGGATGATGCTACCTCTTTAAAAATAATTTATAATGATTACAATGTTTTGGGTTTTGATGTTAAAGAAACACCTTTTGTTTCGTCAGAAAAAGAGATAAAAAAAGTGGTTTATAAAAGAAAAGAAATAAAAAAATCAAATAAAGAATATAAGTCCACAAGATATTTTAAGTGGAAAAACTTTATACGACCTGTTGATTGGGGGGTCTATAATTATAATGGAGATATTAAAGGTATAGATCAGGTTGCTTTTGGAATTAATTCGAAAGATTTAATGGGTAATATGATGTTTTCAGGAGGATACCTTTATGACAATGATAAAAAAGAGGGTTCAACTGTTTTTAAAATAAGTTATCTTGGTTTATACCCTATTTTAGATTTAGATTTTCTAAAAACTAAAAAAAAATCTACTCTATCAAATGATTCAAAAAACTATGATGTAGAGTGGGATGAAAAAGAATTAAAAATAGGTTTTAAAATTCCACTATCATATACAAAATCAAAATATATGACGTATTATCTTTTTGAGTCAAATTATTCGATGACCAAGCTAGAAAATATTTATTCTCCTTTATTTCCGGGAACGGTTACATTAAACTATGATGATATAAATTATTTAACAAATACGGTTTATTATTCAAGGCTTCATAAAAAAACCAAAAGAAATGTATATTACCCTTGGGGTCAAACGGTTTTATTTCAACATAAAGTTATGACCGATAGAAGTGATTTTTCTGGTTATTACTTTCGGGCAAGTTCTTTTTTTGATTTTCCAGGCTTTATAAAGACACATTCTTTTAGGTTAAATTTAAATTATGAAAACCAAACACAAAAAGGTTATGCTTTTGCAAATTCTATTTCGTTAATAAGCGGCTTAGATAATAATAATAAATTTAAAAAAGCTGTAGTTGCTGAGATTGAGTATGAACTACCAATTATATATCCGCATATACATGTTGGGCCAATACTTAATATTCAAAGAATTAGATATACCTCATTCATAAATACAGCAATGATTGAAGGGATAGATAGTAATGATGATTATGTTGAAGAAAGGCCTTTTGGTTTTGGTGGGGAATTATATTTTGATGTTAATTTTTTTAGACAAACCTCTGTTTTTAATTTAGGGTTACGTTGGTCTTATGTAAATCTAATGTCGAAACCAAAAATAGAACTACTTCTGTCTAGTATAACTTTTTAAATTTTGTACTTATATTTGCTCGTATTTAAATTAAAAATTAAATGTTTCCTACTAATCCACAAATTGAAGACGGCGCAAGTTTTTTTATTTGGGCTGTTGTTATTTTACTTGCTTTTGTGTCGGCTGTTTCTATAGTTGATTTCAGAAATGTAAAAAAAGACAAGTAAATTAGAAATCTGAGTCTTTTGGGTGATTGCTCACTTTGCTATTAGGAACAAAAAAGGCACACAATATCGCTGAAATAAAAAGCACAATTATAAGTATCACCATTTCCATATTTGCAAATTTAAATTAAGTTCTAGTATTCTAACAAAGAAAAAATAAGTTTTTATTTTATTAAAAATTTTACGTATAATATTTTTTAAATTTATACGATAGCCTTTGTGGTGTTTTTAAGCGCTTTTATACACATCTCTCTTCCTAATTTTATCATTTCCCTGGCTTTATAAAACTCGAGTGGATAACAAGAATCAAAAGGGATATTCACAATAAAATCAACAGGGTGCTTTGACAACATTTCATTTGCTAATTTATTTTGCATTATATGAATAGATTTATAAGTAAGATCGAAAAAGCTTAACCTTTTTCTATTTCTTTTATTAAAATAAAAGTATTCTTTTAAAACATTAAAATAACTGCTTTCGGAGTTTTGAGTTGTTTGTGATGCTTTTTTATTTTTTATATTGATTTTGGTTTCATTAAGATTAACGGCTAGTGTTTGATTAGGGGAAAGTAAATGATTTAAAGGTAGTGGGTTTAATACCCCACCATCAACTAGTTGGGTTTTTTTATAAACAAAAGGCCTTACTAATCCAGGAATTGAACAAGAGGCTCTCATAGCATCATACATACTTCCTTTTTTAAAAACTATTTCTTTCCCATTAACAACGTCTGTGGCTATAATTTTCATAGGAATATTTAAATCTTCAATATTTTGGTCACCAACAATAGTTTTTAACTTATTAAAAATTTTATCTCCCCTCATTACACCATGTCCACCAATTGTAAAATCCATTAAAGAAAATATTTTTAGTTTATCTAAACCAAGAACCCATTTTTTAAACTTAAGGAAGCTCCCTGTCGCATACATTGATCCAACTACCGAGCCAATTGAAGACCCTGAAATTTGTTCAATCTCATAGCCGTTTTCTAAAAGAACCTCTATGACGCCTATATGAGCAAGCCCCCTTGCTCCCCCGCTTGATAAACATAGGGATATTTTTTTTTTCATTTTTTTTAAAATATTTTTTTTAAAAACACAATATTAATAATTTTATAAATATGAAAAACCCTTTTCATTTAGCTTTTCCAATTAAAGACATTGAAGAAACAAAAAAGTTTTATAAAAATATTCTTGGATGTAAAATTGGTAGAGAGTCAGATGCGTGGGTGGATTTTAATTTTTTTGGCCATCAGGTTTCTGCACACTTAAAGCCTAAAGAACTATCAAACACAAAAAAAAATCAAGTTGATGGTAAAAGTGTCCCTGTAAGACATTTTGGTGTTGTTTTGGGTTGGAAAGAATGGCATTCTTTATCAGAAAAGCTTCAAAAATTAAAAATAAAATTTATTATAAATCCATATATTCGCTTTAAAGGAGAGGTAGGCGAACAGGCGACTATGTTTTTTCTTGACCCTAGCGGAAATGCATTAGAGTTTAAGTCGTTTAAAGACCCAAAACAGTTGTTTTCGGCTTAATTCAAAAGGGTTTATCTCAAATAACTTCCCCCGTTTATGTCAATTGTTGATCCTGTAGCATGGTCTAATTTACCAGACGCAATAAAAGAGACAACAGGGGCAACATCTTTTGGTTCTGTTAATCTATCTAAAACTATTCCTTCCATTGCATGGTTTAAGCTATATTTATTAATAAACTCATCAGCCATCTCTGTTTTAACAAAACCAGGAGCAATACTAAAAGACAAAATACCCTCTTTACCAAAAGATTTTGCTATGGTTTTTGTTAGAGAAATTAAACCACCTTTAGATGCGGCATAAGGTATAAAATCCTTGGTTTCCCCTCTAAAAGCCGCTCTAGATGAAATGTTTATTATTCTTAATTTTTTATTTATTTTCATGTTGATTTTTTGTTCTATAAAAGACTTACAAATTAAAGCTGGGGCTTTTAGGTTTACATCAATGGTTTTGTCCCATTGTTCTACCCATTTAGATGAAGTAAATGACACAGGAGCGGAAGGAGCAATTCCAGCATTATTTATAATAACATCAGGAAAGTTGTTATCGTTTAAAACTTTTTTTACTAAACGAAACACTTCTTTTTTAAGTGACAAATTTGCTTTTAATGGTATTATTTGACTCTTATTTGTTTTTAAAAACTTACTTAATTGTAATGTGTTTGATTTATAATTTAAATAAATTAAATTTTTCTTTTTTAATAGCTCTTTCGTAATTGCTAAACCTATTCCCCTAGATCCTCCTGTAACTAAAATAGTTTTTTTAATATTGCGCATATTAACAAAGATATTTTATTTTTTAAACAATGAATTCTTTAGAATTAATTAAGTTTTACGAAAAAGACAGCTATGTCCAGTCTTTATCTAGCTGGTTAAGTGATTATAAAACAAAACAAAAAGCCTTAAGAGGTCTGGTTGGGGGACTTAAATACCTTATCCCTAGTGTATTGTTTTCAAGCTTAAATAATAATTTTTGTTTTGTTGTAGAAAACAAAGAGGTTGCTTATTCTTTTTATTATAATCTTAAAAAAATTTTAAATAAAAACCATGTTTCCCTTTTTCCCTCCCTTGGATATAAATATTATGGGGGTGAAAAAGTTGAAAACTCTAATGTTGTTCTAAGGGGTGAGGTTCTTAGTTTAATAAAAGAAAAAGAGAAAGAAAAAAAAATAATTATAACATACCCTGAGGCTGTTTTTGAAAGAGTGGTTGAAAAAAAACAACTTTCAAGTCAAACTTTAAGCCTAGTTTTGGGTGATGATATTTCATATTTAGAATTAGAGTCAAAACTAATGTCGTTTGGGTTTGAACAATCTGATTTTATTGAAGAGGTTGGTCAGTATTCAATTAGAGGGCAAGTTTTTGACATTTATTCTTTTGCTTATTCTTTCCCTTTTAGAATAACTTTTGACGAAAATAAAATAGCAAAAATTTCAACTTTTGATATTGAAACACAGCTTTCTGTTGAAAGAAAAAATGAAATAACCATTTTAGCAAACCCATCTTCTATAAACAAAAAATCTAAAAACGTTTCTCTATTTGAGTACATAGATGAGAGTTTTATTGTTTGGGTTCAAAACAAAAAAGACTGTGCTTTAAAACTTGAGGGTCTATATGACAAAACCAAAGAAGCTTATAGTGGCCTTAGTTCAAAAACTGATATAGTATTGTCGTCCCCTCCTGAAAAACTATTTGTAAACAAGGGTGTTTTTAATAGATGTTTGGATCGATTTATTTCTGTTGATTTTAGTGTTTTAAAAACACAAAAAGGTGTTGATGTTTTTGAATACAAATCAAGAAACCAGCCTGATTTTAATAAAAGCCTTACTTTACTAGAAAAGGATCTTGAAAAGTTTAGTTACAAGGGTTATTCTATAGTTATTGGGTTTCAGTCTGAAGAACAAGTCGAAAGGGTTAGTGTTTATTTTAAATCAAAAAATAATAGTATACAATTCGATTCTTCAGCGCTGGTTTTATCCGAGGGGTTTGTGGATGATAACACCAAGTTAGTTTATTATACAGACCATCAAATATTTAATAGATATTTTAAATTTAAAACACCTTTTTTTGATGGAATAAGAAAAAGAAAACTAAAAAACTTAACTAACCACAATAAACTTAATGTTGGAGATTACCTTGTCCATATTGATTATGGTATTGGTAGATTTTTGGGTTTAGAAAAACTTAAAGTAAAAAACACCCTTCAAGAAGTGATAAAAGTATCATACCAAAACAACGACCTTGTGTATGTGGGTATTAATTCTCTACATAAAATCTCAAAGTATATTGGGGGTTCTTTGAACCCTGTATTAGATAAGCTGGGGTCAAATGACTGGGTTAAAAAAAAATCTAAAGTACAATCCAAAATAAAAGATATAGCTAATGGTTTAATTTCATTATATGCAAAAAGAAAAGAATCCTCTGGTTTTTCTTTTTTAACAGATGATTATTTACAATCCGAGCTAGAGTCCTCATTTCTGTTCCAAGACACCCCAGACCAATCAACAAGTTTGAAGGAAATTAAAAAAGACATGGAGAGCGGGCGGCCTATGGATAGGTTGGTTTGTGGAGATGTTGGTTTTGGTAAAACAGAGGTTGCGATTCGAGCAGCCTTTAAGGCTGTTTGTAATAATAAACAAGTTCTAGTATTGGTCCCAACAACCATATTAGCATTTCAACATTTCAACACCTTTAATAATAGGCTTAAAAAGTTTCCAGTAAATGTTGATTATGTTTCTAGGTTTCGAAAAGGAAAAGACCTTAAGAATATTTTAGAAAACTGTAAAAAAGGAAAAGTCGATATATTAATAGGAACCCAAAAAGCCGTTGGTAAAAGTTTCAAGTTTAAAGATTTGGGTTTATTAATTATTGATGAAGAACAAAAGTTTGGGGTGGCAATTAAAGAAAAAATTAAGGAACAAAAGGTGTTTTTAGATACACTAACTCTTACAGCTACACCAATTCCAAGAACATTACATTTCTCGTTAATAGGAATTAGAGATATTAGTGTTATAGAAACAGCTCCCCCAAATAGAATTCCAATTGAAACGGAAATTATTTCGTTTGATAAAAAAATTATTAGAGATGTTATTAAAAAAGAATTAGATCGTTTTGGTCAAGTGTTTTTTGTGAATAACCGTGTGTATAATATTTACCAAATCGCTGACACAATTCAAAAACTTGTCCCAGACGCAAAAATAGGTGTTGCTCATGGCCAACTTCCAGGCGATCGTCTTGAAAAAGTAATGTTAAAGTTTATAGAGGGTTATTTTGATGTTTTGGTTTCAACAAATATAATTGAATCTGGACTAGATGTTGCAAATGCTAATACGGTAATAATTAATGATGCTCATAATTTTGGGCTTTCCGATCTCCATCAGATTAGAGGGCGGGTTGGTCGGTCAAATATAAATGCTTATTGTTATTTGATAACAAAGAGCCTTAACAACCTATCTAATGACGCAAGAAAAAGATTAACCGCTATAAGTGAATTATCACAACTTGGTGATGGTTTTAAAATCGCACTTAAAGACTTAGATATACGGGGTGCGGGTGATTTACTTGGAGGTGAACAAAGTGGGTTTATTAATGATTTAGGTTTTGACATGTATAATAAAATATTAGACGGGGCTGTCCAAGAGATCAAAAAAAAAGAAGGTTTAGAAAGTTCCTCTAGTTTTAAACCTTTAATTAATTATGATTGTTTGGTAGAAATAGACAAAAAGGTTTTTATTCCAACCTCGTATATTGATAACCATAATGAAAGATTGTCTGTATATTCTAAAATAGACAAGGCAAAAAAGAAAAAAGAGTATCAAAAAATAAAAAATGATTTAGTAGATCGGTTTGGTCCTTTGCCTTCAATAATTAACGAGTTGATTGGTATAAAAAAATTAAAAAAACATGGTTTTATGTTAGGCTTTAAAAAAATTAAAATAAAGGAAAATTCAATGTTTTGTGATTTTAAGGAAAAAAAAGGCGGCAAATATTACACATCTAAAACATTTGATTTTTTCTTAAAACACTTAAAAGAAAATAAAAATAGCTCGTCTTTAAATATAACAAAAAACACGCTCCAAATATCTTTCAGTAATATTTTTTCAACTAAAGTCGGTTTGTTGTTATTAAAATATTTTTCTAAAAACACACAATAATTATAGAATGAAAAAGTTAGAAGATTTTAAAGAAATTTTATTTTATTAATTCTTGTGGTTAATTTTGCAAGTTATAACAAACTTTTATGATGAATAAATTGTTTACACTTAAACTGTTTTTGTTTTTTGGTGGTCTTGTTTTGTTTTTGGGTTCATGCTCTTTGTTGCCTTTTGGTAACTCAGGTGGGCCAAAAAGATCTGCTAAAAACCCAGGGAGCCTTAGTACAGCAACAGGAAGAGAATATTTTTCAAACTACCCTGATGAAGATGATGAGGAAAATGGGTTTGTTGTTCCTGATTATTCTGGACAAGTTCCTGGGCCTAATCAGGTTTTAATAGAGGGCGGCAGAGCTGTTTTAGGAACTTACGAAGAAGATGTTTTTTATTCTCATGATAATATTGAAAGGACGGTTACTGTAACATCTTTTTTTCTTGACGAAACAGAAATTGCAAACATCCATTGGTTAGAGTACCTAAATGATCTTAGGCGTTCTGATACTGTTTCCGAAGAAGTTTACAACAACGCCCTACCAGACACATCTGTTTGGTTTAAAGAACTTGCCTTCAACACACCTTATGTAGACAATTATTTAAGATATCCTGGTTTTAGATATTATCCGGTTGTTGGTGTGAGTTGGGAACAAGCAAATGATTATTGTAACTGGAGAACTGCTGTTGTTAATTATGATCGAACTATTAGTTATTTAGGAAAAGATGAAGAGCCTGAAGAGGGCTATATTCCTCCAATAGAATCTGGTGTTTTATTGCCAAGCTTTAGATTACCAACTGAAGCAGAGTGGGAATACGCCGCATATGGACAAATAGGAAACCAGTGGCTTGATGAAATGCAAACACACAGAAGGTTGTATCCTTGGAATGGAAAAACAATAAGAAGTTCAACAAGAGGTTCTGTTGGAAAGTTTAGAGCAAACTTTAAAAGGGGAAGGGGAGATTATGCTGGAATTGCTGGCGCATTAAACGATAGGGGTTTTATAACCGTAAATGTTTATGAATATGAACCAAACGACTTTGGTCTTTACAACATGTCTGGAAACGTAAATGAGTGGGTTTATGATATTTACAGACCATTAACATATACCGACGTGGAAGACCTTAACCCTTTAAGGCAAACTGAAGCTTTAGATCCAGAAGGTCTTTATAATCAAAGACAAGACTTAATAAACAATACTTCAAGGGTATACAAAGGGGGTTCGTGGGCAGACCAAGCAAGATGGCTTTCACCCGGAATGAGGCGTTTTATGGCGCAAGATTCGTCGTCTGCAACTGTTGGTTTTAGGTGTGCCACACATGTTTTGGGTCCATTAGAATAAGAAATACCGTCACTTTATTTATCTCTTTCATCAAATCTTTATAAATTATATATGAAAATATTTTTATATTTAATATCAAAACAGAAAAGTTTTAAATACGTAACAAAAACAGTACCAAATATAGTTTGTTTTAAACGATAACATTATGAAGATAAAAATACCTTCAATAACAGATAACGTAAGTGTTGTTGAGAGTTTTATTGATAACCTCAAAGAAAAAATACGTCTTTCTGACAATGTCTATGGAAATATTCTTATTTCCGTAACAGAGGCTGTAAACAACGCGATTGTTCATGGAAATAAAGAAGATAAAGAAAAAAAAGTAGAGCTTTTTTTAAAGCAAACCAAAAAATCCATTTCGTTTGTTATAAAAGATGAAGGCTCTGGTTTTGATGAGTCAAAAATACCAGACCCCACTAGTCCAAAAAACCTTGATAATATAAAAGGAAGGGGTGTTTTTTTAATTAAAAACCTAGCTGATAATGTTAAGTTTAGAAAAAAAGGCTCTGAGGTTGAGTTGGTTTTTAACTTATACTAAAAGATGGTTTTAGTTAATTTTTTTTATGAAAAAAAAGAAAAGCTTCTTTTTAACAAAGATCGTGTGAGGTTATGGTTGAAGGATGTTATAAAAAAAGAAAACAAAAAGCTTGGTTGTGTTAGTTTTATTTATTGCTCTGATGATTATCTGTTGGATTTAAATAAAACTTATCTTAAACATAACGACCTAACCGATGTAATAACCTTCAACTTCTCAGAAAACAAAAAAACCATAGAGGGTGATATTTACATCAGCATAGATAGGGTTAGGGAAAATTCAAAAAAGTTTTCAGAGTCTTTTATTTCGGAGTTATTGAGAACTATGATTCATGGTGTTTTACACCTAGTTGGCTACGATGATAAAAAGAGGAGTGATAAAAGGTTAATGATAAAAAAAGAAAATTATTTTTTATCGGGTTTTAAAAAAAATAAAAAGTTCCACGTGGAACAAAAAAAATGATGTTTAAAAAGTATGATATAATTGTTGTTGGGGGTGGACACGCTGGCTGTGAGGCGGCGGCGGCGGCGGCGGCTCTTGGTTCTTCGGTTCTTTTAGCCACAATGAATATGCAAACTATAGGGCAAATGTCTTGTAACCCAGCTATTGGGGGTGTAGCAAAAGGACAAATTGTAAGAGAAATTGATGCTTTAGGGGGGTTAACTGGCGTAGTAACTGATAAAACAATGGTCCAGTTCAGAATGCTAAACTTATCTAAAGGACCAGCAATGTGGTCACCTAGAGCGCAGTCAGATCGTTTTCGTTTTTCAGAAGAATGGCGTTTATTATTAGAAAAAAACAAAAACATAGACTTTTGGCAAGAAATGATTTCTGGGCTCTTAATAAAAAACAATAAAATAATTGGAGTTGAAACATCGTTGGGCATCAAGATACACTCAAAAGCTGTTGTCTTAACAAACGGAACTTTTTTAAATGGAAAGATACACATTGGAGAAAAAAACTTTGGTGGAGGTCGTTCTGGAGAATCTGCCGCAAAAGGAATTACAGAACAATTAATCTCTCTTGGTTTTAATTCTGGTAGGATGAAAACAGGAACCCCGCCAAGGGTAGACGGAAGAAGTTTGAACTATTTAAAAATGGAAGAACAGACAGGAGATAAAAAAATTGGGTCTTTTTCGTTCAAAAATATTGAAAAACCAAATAAGCAAAAAAGTTGTTATATAACATATACAAATAAAAAAACCCATGAAATATTATCGTCTGGATTTGAAAAATCTCCTATGTTCACAGGAAGAATAAAGGGTGTGGGGCCAAGGTATTGTCCATCAATAGAAGATAAAATCACAAGGTTTAGAGAAAAAGAAAGACATCAGATTTTTGTAGAGCCAGAAGGGTGGGAAACTGTAGAGGTTTATGTAAATGGCTTTTCTACATCGCTTCCAGAAGAAACACAGTTTTCTGCTTTAAAAACGCTTCCTGGTTTTGAAAAAGTAAAAATGTTTAGGCCTGGTTATGCCATTGAATATGATTATTTCCCTCCTACTCAGTTGAAAAAAACGCTTGAAACTAAAATAATAGAAAATTTATTTTTTGCAGGTCAAATAAACGGAACCACAGGTTATGAAGAGGCTGCATCACAAGGTCTAGTTTCAGGAATTAACGCACACAACAAAAATCGCAATCTAAAACCCTTTGTGTTGTCAAGGGCAGAAGCTTATATTGGGGTGTTAATAGACGACCTAATAAACAAAGGAACAGATGAGCCTTATAGAATGTTTACTTCAAGGGCCGAGCATAGGATTTTATTAAGACAAGATAATGCTGATTTAAGATTAACAAAAAAGGGTTACGAAATAGGATTAGCAGATGTTAAGCGTTTAAAAACCGTACAAAACAAAGAAAAGCAAATTAACAAGCTACTTTCTTTAATTAAAAAAGAAAAACTAATACCAAAAAAAATAAATGGGTTTCTGAAAAAAAACAAATCTGCAGAAATTAAAGAATCTACAACTGTTTTTAAATTAATCTCAAGACCACACATAGGGCTATATGATTTATTAAGCTATTTAAATAAAAAAGACTTCTCCGTGTTTAGTTTAGATGCTATAGAGCAGGTAGATATTCAAACCAAATACAAAAGCTACATTGAAAAAGAAAGAGAAATGGTTAAAAAAATGAAGACACTTGAGGACAAAAAAATAGATCCAAAAATTGATTATAATGATGTTTTTTCTCTTTCTAATGAAGGAAAGGGTAAGTTGATTAAGATTAAGCCCGCCACCATTGGAGACGCATCGAGAATAAGTGGGGTTTCTTCTTCTGACGTATCAATTCTCATGCTTTATATAAGTAACAAAAGAAAAAAATGAAACTAAAATGTCCAATCTGTGGCTCAAATAAAACAACCCGAAAACTAGTTGGTGTAGATCATTCTTTTTCTAAAGAAAGTTTTTCTGTGTTTGATTGCAACAATTGCGGTGTTAGTTTTTCGTTTCCTGAAATCTCTGAAAAAATCCTTTCTAAGTACTATCCTAAAGAAAAATATCAATCTTATAAGGTTTCTGTTGGTTCTCCATTTGATATGATTTACAAGTTTGTGCGTTTTATAAATTCATTTAATAAGTATCGTCTTTTAAAGAATTTAATAAAAGGAGATGTTCTTGACTACGGTTCAGGTTCAGGGTTTTTTGCAGGGTTTTTAAGAAAAAAAAACATTACGGTATATGAATATGAGCCTATTAATTCAAATAAAAACAAATGGCGATTAACAAAAGAGTCTTTAAAAAAAAAAAAGAAGGTTTTTTCGGTAATTACACTATGGCATGTGTTAGAACATATAAACGATCCGGAAAAAGAGCTTGGTTTTATTAAGTCGCTACTTAAAAAAGACTCACATATTGTTGTTGCCATGCCAAACAAGGATTCATACGATAACATTTATTATAATAAATATTGGGCTGGTTATGATCTTCCAAGACACAGGTATCACTTTAGTCCCAAATCATTTTCGTTTTTATGTAATAAGGTTGGTTTAAAGATAAAAAGAATACTTCCAATGTATTATGACAGTTATTACGTTTCTGTACTTAGTGAAAAAAACAAAAAATCTATGTTTTCTTTTATAAAAGGTTTATATATTGGTTTTGTTTCAAACTTAAATGCTATCAAAAGTAAAAACTATTCCAGTCTAATTTATGTTCTAGAAAATGAATAATATATATTTTGTTTTATTTATGTTTTTCTTTTATTCCTGTGCTAAAATGGGTGTTATTACGGGTGGTGAAAAAGATACTATTCCCCCTAACCTGATTACTTCCGTTCCTCCTCCAAATTCAACAAATGTAACTTCCAAGGAGTTTTCTTTTTTGTTTGATGAGGTAATTAACAGCGAAGAAATTAAGAATAAATTAATCATTTCGCCTTATTCTGATATAGATTACGAGGTTGAAACGAAAAAGAACAGCCTTGTTTTAAGATTTGATTCTCTGTTTGAGGACAACAGAACGTATATTTTAAACTTTGCTGATGGGATTAAAGATATAACTGAAGGAAACGAGGCTAAAACATTAAAATACGTTTTTAGTACAGGTTCTGTTTTAGACTCTTTGGTTCTTTCTGGATATGTTAAAGACCCTTTAACAAACGAGCTTCAAAAAGAGATTCTTGTTTCTTTATACGATAGCGGTGATAGCTTAGGTCTATTTAATGACAAGCCCTTGTATTTTGATTATACAAATGATTCTGGGTTTTTTCAAATTGAGAACATTAAATCTGGTTTTTATTCATTATATGCTTTTAATGATAAAAACATGACTTTTAAGGCAGAGCCAGACAGGGAGGCTTATGGGTTTTTAAACAAAAAAATAAACTTGTCAAGGCCGCGTGATACTGCGTTTGTCTCTTTGATAAAACAAAACTTGATTCCAATACGAATTATTAATTCTAGAAATAGGGGCTTGTACTATGATGTAACTTTTACTAGATATGTTGACAAATTATCCCTTGATGTAGACACTAAAATAAACTATAGTTTAAACGATAACAATAAAACTCTTAGGTTTTATCCTGAACAAAAATATGTGAAATCTGAGGAAAGAACCAATGATAGTCTTCTTGTCTATATAACTGCGTATGATAGTCTTTCTAATTTTGTTAAAGATACCGTTTATCTTTCTTTTAATGAATCCAATCGTTCTAAAACAACCTTCGAAGCTAAAGGTTTTCCCTTGCCATCAAGCTCCATTGATGATACCTTGTTTTTTAATCTTACTTTTTCAAAACCTGTGTCTGTTTTTAACGATAGTCTAGTTTTTTCTGTTATTGATACTTTATATAAAAACCCCGTTTCATTATACAAAAAGATTTGGAATGAAAACAAAACACAAATTGATTTTGGAATACTTTTAAAAAAAGACTCTTTAGCTAAGTGGAAAAAAGAGAGTGTTTCAAAAATTAATAACGATAGTTTAAATTATGTTTCTGATTCTGTTTATTCTGTTGAATTGAATTATTTTAATTCTCTTAATATAAATAAGGTTTCTTTTTTGATGGATTATGGTTCTTTGGTTTCTATAGAAAAAGACACGCTTAAAAGAAAGGTTATACCTTTTGAGTTTAAAGGCGATGAATACTATGGTATGATTTCAGGAAAAGTTGAAACAAAGCTACAAAACTATTATATTGAATTGGTTTCTAAAGACTTTAATAATTCATACATAAATAACGCTTTAACAAAAGATCTTTTTGTTTTTAAAAATATTACACCAGGCTCGTATTTTATAAGGGCCATTGTTGATGAAAACATGAATGGCGTTTGGGACAAAGGAAATATAATAAAAAACATAGGGCCTGAAAAAATAATATATTTTAAAAGTCTTGTTGAAATACGGTCTAATTGGGAGCTTGATAATATTGTTTTTAAATTCTAATTACTTGTGGAAAATTAGAACTTATAAACAATTTTAAAATAATCACTAGTTTTTCACTTTTTATTCACTTTGTTTTTTCAACAGATTAGTTATAAACTATTAACATATATAGTACTCTTTTATGCTTTTATTTAATTTTTTATGTTAATAATATGTAGTTAAAAATTATTAACATTTCAACAGTATAATAATAACATACACTTATTTAATGTAATATTATATTATAATAGTTTTTTATTATAATTTTGATTTTTTTATGAGAAAAATAAAACATGTATCGGTTATTGGATCAGGCATAATGGGTTCAAGAATAGCGTGTCACTTTGCTAATATAGGTGTTAAGGTCTTGCTGTTAGACATATGCCCTTCTCATCTTTTAGACTCTGAAAAAGAAAAAGGACTTACGCTTAAGGATACGGCTGTTAAAAACAGGGTGGTTAAAACCTCTTTTTTTAATACATTAAAAACAAAACCCTCATCTTTATATCTGAAAGAAAACAAAGAAAACATACAGCTAGGCAATTTAGAAGACGATATTAACAAAATAAAAGAATCGGATTGGATAATTGAAGTTGTTGTAGAAAAAATAGAAATTAAAGAAAAGGTTTTTGATTTAGTTGATAAAAACAGAACAAAAGGAACATTAATTACCTCTAATACTTCAGGAATTCCAGTTGAAGAAATGGTAAAAGGAAGAGAAAAAGATTTTGTGGAAAACTTTTGTGTAACCCACTTTTTTAATCCCCCTAGATATATGAAGCTGCTTGAAATTGTTCCAGGAAAAGAGACAAACGAAGAAGTAACATCTTTTCTTATGAAATATGGATCTCTTTTTCTAGGTAAAGAAACGGTTCTTTGTAAGGATACGCCGGCTTTTATTGCAAACAGAATTGGTATTTATTCTATCATGTCCGCAATGCACACCATAGATGAAATGGGCCTTTCGGTAGGCGAAGTTGATTTTTTAACAGGACCAAAAATAGGAAGGGCAAAGTCCGCAACCTTTAGAACAATGGATGTGGTTGGCCTAGATACTACAGTAAACGTTTCTAATAATTTATCTCAAAGCCTAAAAAACGACGAATCAATAGAAAGGTTTAAGCTACCAAAGTCTGTTCAAGAACTATACAAAAGAAATTGGTTGGGAGACAAAACTAAACAAGGCTATTATAAAAAAACGAGAAATAGCAAAGGAGAAAGAGAGATACTAGAGCTTAACCTTAAAACCTTTGAGTACGAGGAAAGAAGCAAGGTTAAGTTTGAAGCATTTAACGCGGCAAAAAAAGCAGAAAACTTTAAAGAAAGATTGAGGGTTTTGGTAAACTTTGACGATAAGGCAGGGGAGTTTTACAGAAAAACTTTTTATGACTCCTTTAGGTATTGTTCTTTTCGAATTCCTGAGGTTGCTGATGAAATTTATAAAATAGACCAAGCGGTTAAAGCAGGCTTTGCTTGGAAGACAGGACCTTTCGAAACATGGGATATGTTGGGTGTTAAGGAAACGGTAGCCAAAATGAAAGAACTGAAACAATCACCCGCACCATGGGTTGATGAAATGCTTAGCTCTGGAGTAGAAAGCTTTTATAAATATGAAAAAGGCAACAAGCTTTATTATGATATTAATTCGAAAAAATATAAAGAGATACCAGGCTCTAAGGGACTAGTTATACTTGATGCCCTTAAAACAACTAATGTGGTTTGGAAAAACTCTGGCACAACGCTATATAACGTTGGAGACGAAGTTCTTAACCTTGAGTTTCATACTAAAATGAATACAATGGGAGCAGAGGTAATAGAAGGCATAAACAAAGCCATATCGGTAGCAGAAAAAAACTATAAAGGACTTGTTATTGGAAATGAAGGTGATAATTTTTCTGCTGGAGCAAACTTAGGAATGTTATTTATGCTTGCCGGAAACAGGGAGTTTGATGAAATTAACCTTTCAGTTCAAGCTTTTCAGAACACAATGATGAGAGCCAGGTACTCATCAATACCAGTAGTTGTCGCAACATCAGGGCTAACGCTAGGGGGGGGCACGGAACTTTCAATGCACGCAGATCAGGTTCGTGCACACACAGAAACATATATGGGCCTTGTGGAGTTTGGTGTTGGCATAATACCGAGTGGCGGAGGAACAAAAGAAATGGCCTTAAGAACATCTGATATGTACAAAAAAGGAGATCCCGAGCTGAACATTCTTATGGAAAATTTTATGACAATAGCAACCGCAAAAGTTGCAACATCATCCAAAGAAGCCATGGCTATGGGCCTCTTGAAACACACAGACAAACACACCTTAAACAGGTCATCTCTTCTTTCTGAAGCAAAAAGCGATGTTTTAAATTTATATAACGAAGGGTATACACAGAAAAAACAAAGACAAAACATTAAGGTTCAGGGTAGAGCAGGTCTTGCTATGTTTGAGGCTGGAATAACAAGCATGCTTTACGGAAAATACATTTCTGATCATGATAGAAAAATTGCTAACAAAACCGCATATGTTATGTGTGGGGGCGACTTGTCTCAACCAGGATACGTCTCGGAACAGTATTTGTTAGACCTAGAGAGAGAGGCGGTTGTAAGTTTGTCTAGTGAACCTAAGACGCTTGAGAGAATGCACGGAATTTTATTTAAACGAAAAACAATTAGAAACTAACTAATATGAACGCATATATAGTAGCCGGAAAAAGATCGGCAGTAGGAAAAGCAAAAAAAGGAGGGTTCAGGTTTACAAGACCAGATGACCTAGCCGCAAACGTAATTAAAACACTTGTTTCATCGGTTCAAGGATTAGAAAACGAAAAAATAGACGATCTTATTGTCGGCAACGCGGTCCCTGAAGCAGAGCAGGGGATGCAGATGGCTAGATATATTTCTCTTTTAGCTTTGTCTAAAGATGTTCCTGGGATGATAATAAATAGATATTGTGGTTCTGGCCTTGAAGCAATTCATCTAGCTTGCGCAAGAATCCACGCTGGCACTGCGGACTGTATAATAGCAGGGGGAACTGAATCAATGAGCATGGTTCCTATGACTGGATATAAATCTGCCCTAAACTATACTATATCACAACAAAACCCAGAATACTATTTAAACATGGGGCTTACAGCCGAGGAACTAGCTAAAGAGTATGAAATTACCAGAGATATGTCAGACGAATTTTCTTTTAACTCCCACCAGAAAGCTCTAAAGGCCATTAAAAACGGTTTTTTTAAAGACGAGATAGTTCCAGTAAAGGTTGATGAGGTATATGTTGATGAGAGTGGAAAGAAAAAAACAAGAAGCGAAACCATAGATACAGACGAAGGGCCTAGAAAAGAAACCTCTATGGATGCCTTATCAAAACTGAGGCCTGCGTTTAGACAAAACGGGCAAGTAACAGCAGGAAACTCTTCTCAAACCTCAGACGGATCAGCATTTGTTATAGTTATGTCAGAAAAAATGGTTAAAGAACTAAAGCTAAAACCAATAGCAAGAATGGTCTCTTATGCCACAGCGGGCGTAGAGCCAAGAATAATGGGTATAGGACCAGCTAAAGCCGTACCAAAAGCGCTTTTGCAAGCAGGCTTAAAGTTAAACCAAATAGAACAAATTGAATTAAACGAAGCTTTTGCTGCTCAAGCTCTTTCTGTAATGAAAGCAATGGGGTTGGACAAAGAAATAGTTAATGTTAATGGCGGGGCTGTTGCTTTAGGGCACCCTTTAGGCATGACCGGAGCAATGCTTTCTATAAAACTTATAAACGAAATGAAGAGAAGAAAACAAAAATACGGCATAGTTACAGCTTGCGTTGGTGGTGGGCAGGGTGTTTGTGGTATTTTTGAAAACCTATAAAAAAAAGACCTTTAAAAGCTACTTAATAACCTCAACAACAACCTCAATTTCAACAGCAATATTACTTGGTAAAGAAACCATTCCAACAGCAGATCTTGCGTGCTTTCCTCTATCTCCAAAAACCTCAACTATAAAATCAGAGAAACCATTAATAACGGCCGGTTGCTGATAAAAATCAGCGGTAGAATTAACCATTCCAATAACCTTTACAAACCGCTTAATTTTATTTAGGTCTCCAATTTCTTTTTTGAGAGATGCCAATATATTTATGCCGGTAAGTTTAGCGGCATCATAACCCTCTTCTATGGTCATGTCATCACCTAGGCGCCCTGTTAAATAATTGCCGTTTTCTTTCCTTGGCCCGGTTCCTGAAACATAAACCAACATCGAGTTTTTGGTCTCGGAAAACCTAACGGTTGGAACATAGTTGGCTATAGGTTCGCCGGGTGTTGGCAGCTCTATGTTCAGCTTTTTGATTTTTTCTTCAACATCATAATCGTATAGTGGTTTGTTTATAAGATAGTAGTCGACAGCCGCCCTATCATTTGAAGCACAACCAAGTAAAAACAGAACTAAAAACAAATATTTAATCTTTTCCATATGCTGTTATTATAATTTTTCTTGAACCACCATGGTTTCTGTGTTCACACAAATATATTCCCTGCCAAGTTCCAAACAAAGAAATACCATCCTTAATTGGAAAGGTCACAGAAGAACCCAAAAGACTGCTTTTTATATGCGATGTCATGTCGTCGGCCCCCTCAAACGTATGGGTAAAGTGCGTTTCTTCTTCGGATACTAATTTGTTGAAGTGTGTTTCAAAATCTTTTCTAACAGAGGGATCGGCATTTTCATTTATGGTTAGACCCGCAGAGGTATGTTTAATAAAAACATTTACAATACCTGTCATTTTTGGTAGGTGCTTTTCAACCTCATTTGTTATTATATGAAACCCACGGGGGTACGATTTCAAAGAAACTGTTTTTTGAAACACCATTATGTACCGGACTTCATTTTTTCTGCATTGTCAGCAATTCTTAAGTTTTCTGTAAACGAATATAAATCACCAGAAACCACTTCTTGCAAACTATAAACAGTATAGTTTATTCTATGGTCAGTCACCCTTCCTTGAGGATAATTATATGTTCTTATTTTGTCAGACCTATCTCCAGAGCCAACCATTAATTTTCTTTTCCCAGCAATTTCTTTATCTCTTTTTTCAACTTCTTTTTCATATAACTTAGACCTTAAAACTTTTAATGCCTTATCATAGTTTGCGTGTTGTGATCTCCCGTCTTGACACTCCACAACTATACCTGAAGGATCATGGGTTAACCTTACTGCAGATTCGGTTTTATTAACATGTTGTCCACCCGCCCCAGAAGCCCTAAAAGTGTCTTTTCTTATTTCACTAGTATCGATCTTTAAATCAATTTCTTCAACTTCAGGCAAAACAGCAACAGTTGCAGCCGACGTGTGGACTCTACCTTGTGTTTCAGTGTCAGGCACACGCTGGACTCTGTGTGTTCCAGCCTCATACTTCATAACACCATAAACATCTTCACCTTCAATGCCACAAACAATTTCCTTATACCCACCAACAGTTCCTTGGGTATAACTTATTACATTAAAAGACCACTTCATTTTTTCTGCATAAAGCTCATACATCCTCAATAGATCACCTGCAAATATTGCAGCTTCATCACCCCCGGTGCCACTTCTTATTTCTAAAATTATGTTCTTTTCATCATTAGGGTCTTTTGGAATTAATAAAGTTTTTATCTCCCCCTCTAAATCAAGTTTTTTTTTGTTCAAATCTTCAATTTCTTTTTTTGCCATTTCTTTGAACTCTTCATCTTTTTCCTTCTCAAAGATATTTTTTGCTTCTTCTAAACCAACAATAACACCAGAATAAGCATCATGTTTTGTTGCTATTTTTTTTAAATCCTTGTATTCTTTACTGAGTTTTTTGTAACGAGCCATGTCAAACGTTGACTCTGGTAAAGACAAAAGCCGCTCAACCTCAAGGTATCTTTTTTTTATTTCTTCTAATTTTTCAATCATTTGACAAAAATAAATTCTTTAATCACATTCACCAGAGCTCCAGCTAGTTATTCCAGAAGACTGCGCCACACAAAGATTGGAATATTGTATACCATCACACCCACAAACAGGATTATATTCTTTTGTGCAAACACCACCCACAACAATTTTATCTGAATCTATACAGTCTTCACAAGATTCATCTCCAAACAAATCCCCACAATTATCAACACATGAAACCAAAACAAAACTTAATAAAATAAAAAAATAAAAAAGTTTGTTATACACAACTAGTTTTTATAACGTTATATTCTCTATAATAAAGAAATTAATTTATGATTCAAAAAACAACCGCTTTTCTTTTTTTTCTTATTTATTTTAGCTCATATTCTCAACACCACGAGTTGATGAACCGACTTTATATAGCAAATCAAAACATCAACAACTTAATTCCAAATAAAATTACAGAAACAAAAAGCGTGGTTTTGTATTTAATGAATGGCAAAAACACCAAAGAAGAATTAACCAAACTCCACGAAAAGTTTTTAACAACAAACATTGACGTGGTTAATTACATTGATTTAAATGACTTTTTGATAGATAACAAAATCAAAAACTCGTTTGTGAATTACTTTTCCGAAAGAGAAATAAAAAATATTATCATTTATAAGAAGACAAATAAAAACGAAGAATTACTTTTATCAACATTTAACAACAAACCGACCCTTTTAAACACAAAAAGAAACACTATTTATTTCAAAGAAAACAACCCATTCTTACCTCTCCAAAAACAAATGTTAGAAGAAAAATTTGAAGAAGGTAATTTTCTACCAACCCCAACACCAGAACGAATATATAAAACAAACTCAACCCTTGGGAAGGTTATATATGGCCAAACACCTAAATTAGATAAAGAAAAACTTGCTGTAGTTGTTTTTGATAAAATAGAAGGAAAGCTAAACGAAAAAACAGAGGCTTTTTTGTTTAATAAGGAAGTAGAGTTAAAAAACAACACCTTAAAAAAACTTTTTGATTCATACAAAAACGAAAGCCAGTTTGTTAAAGAAAAAGACGACTCAAGGTTTTATTTTTCAAGAGGAGTGAAATATATGTTTAGGCTGATTTATGGTAGAAAGGAAACGCTTGAGGGTTACCTAAAAATTAAAACACAAGGAAAAGTTAAAAAGGGCTATTTTGTTTTACTCCAACATTCATTTTCAAAAAAAATTTTTATTAAAGAAAATCAAAAAATATATATGAATTGGGAAGACGCTGTTAATGACTTTATAGTTTTTAATAACTAAAAAAACATCTCTTTATTTAAAAAAGGTATTAGGCCTAAAACAACAGCCTCTTCATAATATGTTTTTCTTGTTATAAGACCTCCTGTTAATATCCCAACGGCGCCATCTTTTTTTTTAGAATCTTTTCTATTAAAAATAATATCATCAGCAACACCAAGCTCTTTCCCGTCCTCTATTAGAGTTCTAATTTCTTTAGGCAGCAAAAACATGCCGGTTTTGCTTTTTGATAATTTGTGTTTTGATTTGACAAACACCCAGGCAAAAGCAAAAAGACTTTCTTTATCAAAAGAAACACCCCCCTCTATACTTACATAAAAATCAGCAGACTCCTTTTTATAAATATAGTTGAGCCTATTAGCACAACCTTTTTTTGTTTCTTCATCTCCAATAGGTTGATCAGAAACACCCGAAGGGGCGTCGGTTTTTATAAAAGAAATCAAGAGCCCAGGAAAGGTTTTTTTAAACGCAGAAGAAACCGCATTAACTTTAGTTGGGTTTTTAGATCCTATTAAAACTTTTATTTTATCTCTATCCAATTTTTTTCAAAAAACCTATTGTAGGTTAATGTCTTTTCTTTATCAAAAGCTGAAAAGTAAACAATATTTGTTTGGTCATCAAAAAAACCAAACAACAACCGGTTTTCTATCTCAACCTTATCAACATTATTTGTGTGATTAATACTATATTTCAGGTTTATTGTTTCTGTATAGTCTTCTCCTTCATAATTTATTTTTTCCAACACCATTACCTGGGTTGTACTATTAAGTTTTACGGTGAAATTTTTAGACACATAACTCAGAACCTTTTCTTTTTCGTCTTCATTTGTAATAATATCTTTTTTAATCAACAAGGCATCTTCCACATCATTTTTAAACATTCGTATTGAAAAATAAAGAGTTGATTCTTCATTGTAAACATTACAAAGGCTAACATAGAAAGCGTGTGAATAAGAGGGAGTGTAAACAAAAAACAAACAACAAAATATAACTAAATTCTTATAGTCCATATTTGTCTATGAGAAAAATTAAGGACGCTAACGAAGCCGTCCCAAGCTCTAGCTCTCTTTCATTAATAAGCTCAAAAACATCTTTTTCGGTATGATGCATTTCAAAGTATTTTTGTCCATCAATATTTAAACCAAACATTGGGGTCCCTAAAGAACGATGAAGGGGCCCGATATCTGCACCACCACCACCTTTAGAAAAATAAGAAATGGTGTTTTTGTCAAAATATTGAAGCCAACCACGAAGCTTTTCTAACTGCTCATCAGATCCAGAAAACCCAAATCCTCGAGGCACATAAGCGCTTGCGTCACTTTCAATTGCAGCAATATGATTTTCTTTAAGCTCAACAGCTTGTAATGCATATTCTTGTCCTCCCTTGAGTCCATTTTCCTCATTCATAAACATTACCGCCCGAAGGGTTCTCTTTGGTTTGATGTTTTGTTTTTGAAATAAACGTAACGCTCCAATAGAATGAACACAACCAGCCCCATCATCATGTGCCCCTTCTCCAACATCCCAAGAATCTAAATGCCCCCCAACTGTAATTATCTCATCTGGAAATTCAGACCCTTTTATTTCCCCAATAACATTGTGAGATAAAGCATCTGGATACCATTTCCCACCAAAATTTAAGAATAATTTTAAGTTTTTATCAATTTTTAGTTCAGCCGAAAGCTTTTTAGCAGAAACAACACCAAGACCAGCATGAGGAATACTATCAACAGCATCTTTGTATGACATTGAGCCGGTATGTGGAACATCATCGTCGCTAGAAGAAAGCGATCTAAATACAGACGCTACAGCGCCGTATTCTGCAGCTTTTATTGCCCCAGACCTTCTTTGAAAACCAGTAGAACCATAAGAATTTCCTTGGTTTATAAACCTTGGGTTAAAAGCTTTGTTGTAAAAAACAACATTTCCTTTTACACCCCCTTCTCCTAATTGATCAACCTCTTCTAATGATTTTACCTCAACAACATTTGCAACCAACCCTTCTTTTGGTGTAGAAACAGAACCTCCTGCTGCTAAAATAGACAAGCTAATTTTCTGTCCATTTGAGTTTAAAAAGTAAGCCTCTTGTCTTGTTTTATCTCTTTCCCAATGCGGAACCATAACAGGCTGAAGGTAGACCGAATCAAAACCATAATCTTCCATAATTTTTTTTGTCCAGAGAACAGCTTTTTTTGCACCCTCAGAACCACTTAAACGCTGACCAATGTCTTTTGATAAAACCCTAAGTAAATTGTAGCTTTCTTTAAACTCTAAAGCATCACCGTAAAAAGTGTTAATTGTTTGACCAACAGTTTGATCATATTTTACTTTTTTCTCATTATTTTGGTTGCATGAAATAACAAAAAAACAAACAAACAAGAAATAAAACATAATATTTAAATTTTTCATTTTCTATAATTTAATGCAGGGCCCCTATCTCCTATTAAGGGAATGTATTCAAAATCTTCTCCACGTTTTTCTTTAAACTCTTTTTTGGCGCTAATTATTAAACCGTTGTTTGTAAATAGATCATATGCTGTTAAAGCCATAACCTTTGCGGCGTTTAACATGCCTTTAGTACCAATACTTGTTCCTGTACAAGATGCAGCCTGCCATGAATGACCAGCTGTTCCTGGGACGTAAGTTGCTGTACTAAACCCCCCTGTTGGTACCGCCCAACTAACATCTCCAACATCAGTAGAGCCACCACTTTTTGTTTCTTTATAATAAACATAAGGCTGTATTTCTTCAGAAACACTTAATTTTTTCTTATTATCCCCAAAGGTTAAAGAAATTGCTTCAGCATAAGCAAGCTCTTCTTTGTTATATTTAACACCCCCAACGTCACTTAAGTTTTTATGTATTAATTTTTGTAAAACCTCATTAGGTAAAATATTATATACACCACCCGTAACCTCATATGTATAAGTTGTTTCTGTCCCCAAAGCAGCTCCTTTGGCACAAAGCTCTAACCTTTCCCACAACCTTCTAACTTCTTCCGGGTTAGGGTGTCTAACATAATAATATCCTTCTGCAAAATTTGGAACAACATTCGGGGCGTCTCCACCTTTTGTTATAATGTAATGTATCCTTGATTCAGGGTCAACATGTTCTCTCATCATATTCAACATATTATTCATTGCTTCAATTCCATCTAAAGCTGAACGACCTCTTTGCGGCGCCCCTGCTGCGTGTGCAGAAACCCCAGAAAAACGAAACTTACCTGTTTTGTTAGCTAAACTTGAACCAGCAGAAGCCCCATTACTATTTGACGGGTGCCAGTTTAAAACAATATCAACATTTTCAAAATACCCCTCCCTGACCATATATACTTTTCCAGAACCACCTTCTTCAGCAGGACAACCAAAAAACTTAATAGTTCCTTTTGTGTTTGTTTTTTCCATCCATTTTTTAATAGCAATAGAAGATGCCGCGCTTGCAACACCAAAAAGGTTATGACCACACGCGTGACCGCTAGAAACCCCGTCTCTTAAATTTTTTTTTGGCTCATTTGTTTGTGACAACCCAGGTAACGCATCGTATTCCCCCAAAATCCCAATAACAGGACCATCGCCATTTTTATAAGTTGCAACAAAGGCAGTTGGAATATTAGCTATTCCAACCTCTAATAAAAAACCCTCATTTTTTAATAAATCTTGTAGCTCTTTTGCGCTTTTGTATTCTTGATAACCCAATTCAGCCCAACCCCATATTTTTAAAGCAGACTCTTCATATTGGGTTTTGTTATCGTTAATACTATTTATAATTTCGTTTTTTTCATTTGTTGTTTGACCATTTAGTTTAATTGCAACTAAAAGAAGAAAAACAAGAAGTTTTTTATACATATTTTTAAGCGTTGTTTCTTTACTAATTTAATAAAAAAAATTAATTACTAGGATTAATAGAAGATGCTAAAACAAAGACATATATTATAAAAACAACATATGCTGCTACCATTGCTATAGAACGGGATTTGTTTATACCTTTTCCAAAGTAATAAGTATAAATAGAAACGACAGTTAAACCCACAAACCAAACCCAAATTTTAAATATCATTTCCATTGTTGGTTCATCTAATTCAATAACAGTTCCATATATTGTTGTGTATAGAAATAGAGGAACCCCTAATGCTATACAAAGATTAAATATATTACTTCCATAGGCGTTTGATACCGCGTCGTCATAATTTCCATCTTTAGCATCTTTTATTGAGATTATTGTATCAGGAAAACTACTTCCTATTGCGGCAAAAATTAATGCAATAAATAAAATAGGTGTATTTAACCCATAAAAACTACCTAAATACGGAACAGTATATGTTTCACTACCTAACCAATCACAAGCAATTACCAAAAAATAACAAACCAAACCAATAACTAGAGACGAAAAACCAAATAAAAACCAAGCCAACGGGGTGTTTAGTTTTTTATTTCCAATTAACATTGTTCTAATATCAAAAACAAAAAACGCAGAGAGAAAAGATACTTTTTCTTTTTCGCTTAAAGAAAAGTCATAATCGGTTTTCTCCCCACCCTTCATTGTTTTGAAAATATAAAACAGGTATAATGCATATATAATTAAAAGGAGTAAACCATCTATCCAATCAATTATGGAATCTTTTATTATTATTATTAAAAGTATTTCAACAGCTAACAGCCATAATCCATCTCGAAGAATTACTTTTTTTGAAACAGGGACAATATCTTTTTTTGAAAAAACTAAAACGTTATAAACAGCAACAGAAGGTATAATTAACGAGTTAAAAATAACACTACCTAAAGATGTTCCTAGACTGCCAGAAAACCCAGAATTATCTTTAAGGTAAAAAAGAAAAAAAAGAGCAATAAACAATTCTGGCATTGAACTAGCAACAGCATTTATTGTTGCCCCCTTAACACCTTCACTTAAATTTCTTCCAATATAATTTGAACCCTCAACAAAACTATCACCAGCCCTCCAAATAACATAACCACAAAAAGCTATTACTAAAAGAGGGATTAATATACCCATTTAAAAGAATTTATTTAAATCAACCAAATTAATAAAAAATAAAAATAACAAAACAGAATTTATTATTAACCTCATTTAACCAAAGTTTTTTAATAAACCCTAACTAATTCTTGACCAATTTAGGTTTAAGTTTTTGTTTTTTAGAACATGGTTTATAATAGGTTTGTTTTTTAAAAGTTTAAAAGCTGGATCTTCTAATACTATTTTTTTTGCTTCATTTCTTGCAAGATTTAAAACCAATGAGTCTTCAGATAGGTTGCCTATTTTTAAATCTAAAACACCACTTTGTTGAGTACCGGTTAAGTTACCTGGCCCACGTATTTTTAAATCAATATCAGCTATTTTAAAACCATCTGAAGTTCCAACTAAAGCTTTTACTCTTTCTTTTGCATCATCAGAAAGTTTATATTTTGTCATTAAAATACAATAAGATTGAGATTCCCCTCTTCCCACACGACCTCTTAATTGGTGTATTTGAGACAATCCAAATCTTTCTGCGCTTTCAATTACCATGACGGTTGCATTTGGAACATCTACACCAACCTCAATTACGGTTGTTGAGATTAAAATTTTACTTTTTCCTTCTTTGAATCTTTTCATTTCAAACTCCTTATCCTTGGCCTTCATTTTTCCATGAAGAACACCTATTGGTGTTTGTGGAAAACTTCTACAAAAACTTTCATAACCATCCATTAGGTCTTTATAATCTTGTTTTTTAGACTCTTCAATTAACGGATAAACAACATAAACCTGATTTCCTTTTTCTATTGTTTTTTTTATAAACCCAAAAACCCTTAACCTAGCGTTTTCATTCCTATGAGATGTAATTATTTCTTTTCTTCCAACAGGCATCTCATCGATAACAGACACATCTAAATCTCCATATAAAGTTAGAGCCAAAGTTCTAGGTATAGGCGTTGCTGTCATTACTAGAATATGAGGATAATACCTTTCTTTTTTACCCCAAAGCCGTGCTCTTTGTTCAACCCCGAATTTATGTTGTTCGTCTATTATAGCTAGACCTAATTTATTAAAAACCACTTTGTTTTCTATTAAACTATGTGTCCCCACCAATATTTTTATGGTGTCTTTTTTTAAACCATCAAGAATAAAATTTCTTTTGGTTGTTTTGGTTGATCCTGTTAATAATTCAACAGTTACACCTAATAAACTACAATAATTGGAAATACTTGAAAAATGTTGTTCTGCCAAAACTTCTGTTGGAGCCATAAACGCAACTTGCGTATCTTCTTCAACCGCTAATAACATACACAAAAAAGCCACTATTGTTTTTCCACTTCCAACATCACCCTGAACTAAACGGTTCATTTGTTTTCCTGAAGACATATCTTTATAAAACTCTTTTACTACTCTTTTTTGGGCTTCTGTTAAATCAAAAGGAATATGTTTTTTATAAAACTTAGATAACAACAGGTTTTTTTTAAAGGGATACCCAGAAAAAGCTTCTCGCTTTTTTTTTAAAGAAAGGATTTTTAATTGTAAATAAAAAAACTCTTCAAACTTTAAAAAAGACACTGCTTTTTTTAACAAAGCTTTAGAGGCAGGAAAATGTATATTTAGAAGAGCATCCTTTTTTTTTATAAAGGAATGTTTTAACATAATATGATTTGGTATAGATTCTGGTATTGAATTGTAAGTTTTTACTAAAACAAACCTCATTAGCTTTTCAATAAACGTTGAGTTTAAATATCTCTTTTTTAATATTTCCGTAGTGTTATAAATGGGTTGAAAGTACCCTTTTTTATTAGCCTCAAAAGATGAAATTTCCGGATGAGTAATATTTGTTGTGTTGTTAAAAAAAGTAGCTTTACCAAACACATTATATTTACTACCAACAGATATTTTTTTTTCAATCCAAGAAACACCCTTAAACCAAACTAATTCTATAGATCCAGATTCATCTTTTAATTTTACCACCAATCTTTTATTCCTTTTATATCCAACGGTTTTTGATGAAACCACATTTCCAATAAAGTTTACATATCCCAAGGAGGGTGTTATTTTATTTATTTTAACGAACAATGTACGATCTTCATATCTGAACGGGAAATAATCTAAAAGATCAGAAAATTTAAAAATCCCTAATTCTTTATTTAGAATTAAAGCTCGCTTTGGCCCAACCCCCTTTATAAATTCAATTTTTGTTTCAAATATGTTTTTTTCAATCATTCCATTTTAAAGAATTAATTAGATGTATAATATCAATCTTAATATAGTCTATAATAGGGGCTAAAGAATCATTTTTTGTTGCTGTATTAAAATATAATGCTCCTCTTAGAAAATGTTGGTTTGAATCTGTTATGTGAAATTGAAATTGAGTTGGGACTTCGCCGGACAATTCTATTATTGTAGCTTTTTTATTGTTGGGGGTTTTAATAATAGTTTCTTTTATTGCAGAGGCTTTAATTTGATGTTTGTTTATTAGTTTATAAGTATCGTTAATAAACTCTGATAAATTCTTTTTAGAACCTTTAATTTCTTTATAGGTTATATTGATTTGAGCATCATAATCACTATATAATAAATCAATCCAATATGGTTCGTTTTTAAAAATAGTACTTTTCTTGACTGCAGCTATTTTTGAAACTTCAAATGAAAAGGGAAAACTATCATTTATAATAAAGTAGTCATGTTCGGGCAGTATGATTTTATTATATCCTTTAGGTTTAGGTAAAAACCTGTTATCACAGGAAAAAAACAATAAACAACAAACAATAAAAATTCTATTAATATTAGATACTAAGAAACACAAAACACGTTATGTTTAGTTTTAAAACGGGAGATCGTCAACCTCATCTGAAACATTTGAGTTAGTTGCGCCTTCATTGTTTGAGTTTTCATTAGAACCCTCACTAGTTGGCTTACCTAAAAGGGTTATATCTCTTCCAACTACCTCTGATATATATTTTTTAACACCATCCTTATCCTCATAAGACCTGTTAGATATTTTACCCTCTAGATATAGCTGACTTCCTT
The DNA here is from genome assembly GCA_902529805.1 of uncultured Marinoscillum sp. Taxonomy (GTDB): domain Bacteria; phylum Bacteroidota; class Bacteroidia; order Cytophagales; family MED-G16. Next base: position 45,603 of record CABZXU010000004.1, on the reverse strand, counting down.
TTTTTAGATACGATTCTGCTATCTCCGCTAGAGGACTCCACAAAACAATATTATGCCACTCTGTGTTTGTTACTTTTTCTCCCTCTTTATTTTTGTAAACCTCGCTTGTTGCTAAACTAAAATTTGCAACAGATTTTCCACTATCTAATTTTTTAACATCAGGATCCTTACCTAAGTGACCCAGTAAAATAACCTTATTAACACCCGCCATATTTTTTTAAATTTAAAGTATTATACAAATTAAGAAATTTTTTTTAAATAGTCATTTATAACCTTTGGTTTTGCAAGCTTATTTAGTTCTTTTTTATTTAAACTTAATAAGTCTAAGTTTTTTTCTATTGTTTTAAAAACAGAAGAGTTAAATAATTTTATTTCAATAAAAGAGATAAAAATTTCCTGATGTGAAAGTTTTGTTTTTGCATCAAAAAAACTTATTGAATATTTTTTTGTGATTAATTTTTTCACAGTATTATTTATTTTATTTTTTTCTTTTATTTTTTTCTTTTTCTCTTCTAAATAAAAATCAACCAAACCAGCCCACACATCACTTTCCCCTCTTTTTTTTATTAAAATTCTGTTTTTATAACTAAAAACATAGTAGTTAAAAAATCTTTTTAAAAGGGCTGCTTTCTTTTTTTTTACTGGTAAACAGTCTTGTTTTTTATGAATAAAAGCATAACAAATTTTCTTTTGAATACAATCACCACATAAAGGGTTTTTTGGCAAACACTGAACTGACCCAAAATCCATTAAGGATTGATTATAATCACCCGCGTTTTTAAATTGTTTAATTAATGACAAAGATTTTTTATAAAAATATGAATATGATGAACTAGACGATATGTTTTTTTTTATTCCAAAGACCCTAGAAAGAATTCTAAAGACATTACCATCAATGGCGGGAGTTTCCTCATTAAAACAAATAGAGGCGATTGCACTAGAAGAATACCTCCCTATCCCTTTAAGTTTAATTAACTCTTTTTGTGAGCTTGGAAAAGTTCCAGAAAATTTTTTTTGGATAAACCTTGCTGTTGAATGGAGATTTTTTACTCTATTATAATACCCCAATCCCTCCCAGTCTTTTAATAACACCTCACCTCTAGCATCAGATAATGATTTTAAATTAGGATATTTTTTTTTAAACTTCTTATAATAAACCAATCCTGTTCTCATTCTTGTCTGTTGAAGAATTATCTCAGATAACCAAACCGAATAAGGATCTTTCGTTTTTCTAAAAGGAAGATCTCTTTTGTTTTTTTTATACCATATTTTTAATGAAGAAATAAAATCTTGTTTTTTTCTTTTCAATATTTATGTAGATTGTGGTTTTTAATACAAAAATAAAATTACTTATGACTAAAAAGGAGATTGTTGACAAAGTTACTAAACAAACAGGGATAGATAGAGAAGATGTTTATTTACTTTTTGAATCAATTATAAAAACGATACAAGATTCTATGATTGAAGGAAAAAATATTTATATAAGGGGGTTCGGAAGTTTTATCAATAAAAAAAAAGGCAAAAAAAATAGCTAGAAACATATCTACAAACACAGCAATTATAATCGAACCACATTATTATCCTACTTTCAAACCATCAAAAATTTTTGGTGAAAAAGTAAAAAAATCGTTAAGCTGATTTTTTGATGAAAACATTTCAAAAACAAATTTTTATAGTTTTTTTAGGAATTATTATGGTTATAATTCTTTATAGCTTTCCAAAATATGTTGTAGGAGATAATAATCTTAATACCACCGAGCCTATAGAAAATGTTGAAAATGCCTTAAAGCTCATCGAATCTAATAATCCAATGGAGGGGGTATTTATGCTAAGAAAAATTCTTGAAAAAGAACCCAAAAACAAGGAGGCATTATTTAATTTAGGTGTTTTATCAATACAATCAAAGCAATATAATAAAGCAATAGAAAGATTTAATCAGCTTTTAATTATTGATTCTTTAGATAAAAGAGCATATTTGCATCTGGGAATTTCTAATTTTGAATTAGGAAATGAAGAGGAAGCTAATTTCTTCTTTGATAAGGTTCTTAGAAGTAATAATAACTTATTAATAGAGCAGCTTAATTTATTTTTAAATAAACAATAAAAAATAATATAAAATGCCAAGCGGTAAAAAAAGAAAAAGACATAAAATTTCAACACATAAAAGAAAAAAAAGATTAAGAAAGAATAGACATAAGAAAAAATAAAAACTAAATACTATGAGTAGCGAGATTATTATAAATTCAACTCGCGGCAAAAGTAGAATTGGTCTTTTAAAAGAAAAAAAACTTGTAGAATTTCATCAAGAAACTGATGAAGTTAAATTTAATGTAGGGGATATATATTTAGGAAGAATTAAAAAAATCAATAAAAGCTTAAACGCTTCTTTTGTTGATTTAGGTTCAGAAAAAGACGCCTTCTTACATTATCTAGATTTAGGACCACAATTTTTGTCGCTTAAAAAGCTTGTTAAAGAACAGAAAAAGACCACAAAAAACGTCTTTCCTTCTCTGAAAAAAGAAAAAGATATTAATAAGTTTGGTACTATTAATGAGGTTTGTTCCAAAGGGGATGAAATACTAGTTCAGGTAGTTAAAGAACCCATTTCAACCAAAGGCCCGAGGGTAACCACTGAACTTTCTTTAGCTGGACGATATTTGATTTTAGTTGCTTTTTCAGATGCAATTAATGTGTCGAAAAAAATCACTAATAAAGAAGAAAGAAGTAGATTAATTAATTTAATTAAAGCAATAAAACCTAAAAACTTTGGGGTTATTGTTAGGACAAACGCAGAGTCTAAACCAGTTTCAGAGTTAGACAAAGACCTTCAAGACCTAGTTTCTTTATGGAACACTAAAATCACAAAAGTATCTAAGTCAAAAAAAGGAGATAGAATTATAGGGGAAGACAATAAAGCAACCCTTCTTTTGAGAGATTTACTAAATTCATCATTTGATAACATAATTGTTGACAACAAAGAGTTATATAATGAAATAAAGCTATATGTAAGAAAATTTGAACCTAAAAAAGAAAAAATAGTTAAACATTATTCTTCTCCTGCTCCAATATTTGAAGTTTATGGTATTGAAAAACAACTTGAAAGTTTGTTTGGGGAGACCGTTAAAGTACCAGAAGGGGGATATATAATTATTCAACATACTGAAGCTCTCCATGCCATTGATGTAAACAGTGGTAAAACCAGTAAGGCGGGCTCACAAGAAGAAACAGCTATTAAAGTAAACCTAGACTCTGTAAAAACAATTGCAAGACAGCTAAGGCTGAGGGATATAGGTGGAATTATAGTAATAGACTTCATAGATATGAGAAAAATATCTAATAAAAAATTACTTTATTCAGCAATGAAAAAAGCAATGTCTGAAGATAGGTCTAAGCATACTATATTGCCTCTTTCTAGATTTTGTTTAATGCAAATAACTAGACAAAGAGTAAGGCCTGAATTAAAAATGAGTAAAGAAGAGGCGGAATTAGATTCTCAAGGAACACAAACAGCAGATGTAATTGAGCAAACAATAGAATATTTATTTAATAAACAAAATCAAAAAAACATTCAACTAATAGTTCATCCATACTTGTTCTCTTATTTTACAATTGGTGTTCTTTCGAGGCAATATAAGTGGTTTATAAAATACAGAAGATGGGTGAAAATAAAACAAGATCCTGATTTATCAATAAAAGATTTCATAGTTTTAGATTCTGATGGCCAAAAAATTGAAACTAAAAAATAACATATTATTTTCAATAGTTTGTATTGTTTTTATTTCATGTTCTTATAAGAATTGTGAAGACAAAAATAGAGTAAACAATAAAATTCCACTTTCATTTTATCGTATTGAAGATACTGTTTATAATTTAAACTCTTTTGATGATTTTAATTCTTTCATGGTAGAAAATCCGATTCTGTCGGAGGCTTTTTTCGAAACAAAGAATTCGATTAAAAAGAAAGAGGAGTTATTTAGTTTGATTAACAATATATATTTTGATAGTTTATATTTTGAAGTAAAAAACACATTCAAATCTTTTAATTCTAAAAAAAAAGAATTTGAGGATTCGTTTTCAAGACTAAAAGCAATATTACCTCAAGTCAATATCCCTAAAATCACAACAATTGTTTCTGGTTTTTATAATGATGTTGTGGTAGTTGATAATAATATAATTATAGGATTGGATTATTTTTTAGACAATGATTCAAGGTTTAAACCTCAAGATATTCCAGATTATATTTTAAAAAGATATAGCCCAGATAATTTAGTTCCCATTACAATGTCTGTTTATTGTTCTCAGTTTAATAAAACAAACCCTTTAGATAATACAATGATTTCTGAAATGTTAAACTTTGGGAAGTTATATTATTTATTAGAAACTGTTCTTCCATGTATGAGCCCATATAATCTTATTGGATATTCTCAAGAAGAATGGACTCTTATTAATCAAAATGAAGAAACAATTTACGGTGTTTTTGTGGACAGGCAACTTTTTTTTGAAACCAATCATTTAATTAAAAATAAATATTTATCTGAGCGTCCAAAAACATTTGAGATAAGCCCTAATTGTCCTGGAAGAATAGGCTCTTGGTTGGGGTGGAAAATAATAAAAAGCTATATGCAAAACCATCCAAACATTACAATTCAAGAACTGCTAAATAACACTAATAATAAAGAGATTTTTTTTGAATCATTATATAAACCAAGTTGATATAATTAAGTGAACAAAAAAGAAAAAACAATATTTATAATCAAAAAACTTGAGAAATTATACCCTAAAGTAACCCCACCATTACACCATTCAGATCATTTTACACTATTAATTGCTGTTTTGCTTTCTGCTCAAAGCACGGATGTTGGTGTAAATAAGGTAACCCCATTATTGTTTAGTAAAGCAGACAACCCCTATAAAATGATCAAACTTAATGTTTCAGAAATTAGAAATATAATCAAACCTGTTGGATTGTCTCCAATAAAAGCAAAGGGAATATTTGAGCTTTCTAAAATAATAATTAAAAAACATAACGGTAAGGTGCCGAATGACTTTAAAAGCCTGGAAGAGTTACCATCTGTTGGTCACAAAACCGCCAGTGTTGTCATGTCTCAAGCATTTGGAATCCCAGCTTTTCCTGTTGACACACACATACACAGAATGATGTATAGATGGGGCCTTTCTACTGGAAAAAATGTAAAAAAAACAGAACACGACGCAAAAAGGCTTTTTCCAAAAAATTTATGGAATAAACTTCACCTGCAAATCATATTTTATGCTCGTGAATTTTCTCCAGCCAGAGGTTGGAATATAAAAAAAGACATAATTACATTGAAAGTTGGTAGAAAAGAATTGTTGAAAAATAAAATTACTTAATTATTGATTATATGATTTAGAAAAACACATAATGTTTTCCAATAACTTTTTATTTGGTTTCAAGTTAGTCTTTTCAATCTTTTTGATGATAAAATAATAATCTTCTATTAAGTTATACAAATTAGAATCAAACAACATTTTACTTTCAAAATCGACTTTTTCTTTATTATTAAATTGGTTATAGATATATTTTACAATATCTGAACTCGTAGAGGTTTTAATCATAGGCAATTGGTTTTGTTTTTAATTTTTTTCTTAAATTGATCAACGCATATCTCATTCTTCCTAAAGCGGTATTAATACTTACATTGGTTGACTCAGCTATTTCTTGAAAGCTCATTTCCATAAAATGTCGCATTACAAGAACTTCTTTTTGTTTTTTAGGTAAGCCTTTAATTAATTGTTGTAGTAGTTTTTTTGATTCTTTGTTTTCTTGATTTGATTCTGCGTTATTTTCAGAAAACATTAAAGAATTGAATATATCATTTCCATTATTTAATGTGATTTTTGGGTGTTTTTTTTCTTTTCTAAAATGATCTATAGATAGATTATGAGCAATTCTCATCATCCAAGGCTTAAATTTACCTTCTTCATTATATTTATTGTTTTTTATTGTTTTAATTATTTTAATAAATACCTCTTGTGTAATATCTTCAGCAAGATATTTGTCTTTTACAATAAAATAAACAGCAGAGTAAACCTTAGGCGAATACTTTTTCACCAAAAAAGAAAATGCTTCTTCGTTGCCTTTTTTATAAAGTGATATTAAACTACTATCACTTAATTTTGTTTTTGTCATATGTATTATATATTACAGGTAACGTAGAAGTCTAAATCATATTGTATATAGTTTTGTTTTTTTTGGGATGACAAACATAGTAAATGCTTAGTAAAAAAAAAAATTAAATAATTTATTATAATGACGGAAAAGCACATTGTTATCACAAATGCTCGTGTAAATAATTTAAAAAACATTGATATAAAAATACCCAGAAATAAACTAGTTGTTATTACGGGAATTTCTGGATCTGGCAAAACATCTTTGGCATTCGATACTATTTTTGCCGAAGGACAAAGGCGATATGTTGAAAGCTTAAGCTCTTATGCTAGACAGTTTTTAAACAGAGTTGACAAACCAAATGTAGATTCTATTTCAGGGATCTCTCCATCTATAGCAGTTGATCAAAAAAGAAACACTAGAAATCCTCGCTCATCAGTTGGTTCTGTTACGGAGTTGTATGATTACCTCAAATTATTATTTTCTAGAATTGGCGAAACAATATCTCCAAAATCTGGAGAGGTTGTAAAAAGAGAATCAGAAAAAGATGTTATTTCTTTTTTGCTTAAACAAAAGCATAATTCAAAATATATTATTTATTTCAATCAAGAAATAAAGACAACATTATACAAAAGACAATTAGATGTTTTGCTACAAAAAGGCTTTACAAGAATTTTTGAAGATTCAAAAATCAAATATATTGAAGATTTAATCAAATCCCCTCCCAAAAAAACAGTAGCAGTTTTATTAGACAGGGGAAAAGCCAATCCTTTAGATGAAAGCACTCAATTTAAAATTAGAGATGTTGTTAAAAAAGGGTTTTTTGAAGGAAAGGGGAAAATTATTGTAAAAATTGAAGATGGAAAAGAAAAAACCTTTTCAAACTTGTTTGAAAAAGATGGCTTTAAGTTTCATGAACCATCATTAAATTTTTTTAATAGCAATAGTCCATTTGGGGCTTGCAAAAACTGTTCAGGTTTTGGAAATACTCTAGGAATTGATAAAAGGTTAATTATTCCTAACGAAAACATTTCAGTTTATGGTGGGGCTGTAGCGCCATGGAGAACAAAAAAAATGAGTAGATGGCTAAACCCTTTAATTTTAAACAATAATATTTTTAATTTTTCTATACATAAACCATACAACAAGCTTTCAGAAAAAGAAATAGATATATTATGGAATGGCAAGGGAGCTTTTAAAGGTATAAATAAGTTTTTTGATTATTTAAGTTCTAAAAAACATAAAATTCAATATAGGGTTATGGCCTCAAGATATAAAGGTAAGACTACTTGTAATGAATGTTTAGGAACGGGAATTCGAAAAGAAGCTTCATATGTAAAGATTAATAACAAATCTATTCAAGAACTTTTGACATCCCCAATAGAAGATCTTTTGTTTTTTTTAAAAAAAATAAAACTAAACCAAACAAAGAAAAAAGTTTCATCTAGAATAATCTCAGAATTAACCCTGAGATTAGAATTGGTTAATCAGGTTGGTTTAGGTTACCTAACTTTAAATAGAAGATCAAACACCCTTTCTGGAGGTGAGTTTCAAAGAATTAAATTAACAACTGCATTGGGCAGTCCTTTAGTTGGTTCTTTATATGTTTTAGATGAGCCAACTATAGGCCTTCATCCTGATGACACATTTAAGTTAATTAGAATACTTAAATATTTAAGAGATATAGGAAATTCTGTTTTAGTTGTTGAACATGATGCTGATATGATAAAGTCTAGCGATTATTTAATTGATATCGGGCCAAAAGCAGGGATAAATGGTGGAAAAATTATGTTTCAAGGCAATCCAAAAGTGTTAAAAGCAGAATCTTGCCTAACAGGGCGTTTTATAAAAAAAACAAATATTCAATTAAATAAAAACTATAAGAAAACTACAAAAAAAATTATAATTAAAAATGCAAGAGAGAACAATCTTAGAAATTTAAACATAACTATACCCTTAGGAGTTTTTGTAGTTGTAACTGGTGTTAGCGGATCTGGAAAATCTACTTTGGTAAATAATGTCTTGTATTCTAATTTAGCTAAAAGATTTGGTAGAAAACCAGATAGAATTGGAAAATGTGACTCTATAGAAGGAGATTTAAATTATATATCTAACATAGAAATTGTAACTCAAAACTCATTAGGTATTAGTTCTAGGTCAAACCCCGTTACTTATACAAAAACTTACGATATAATTAGAAAACTTTTTTCAGATCAAAAGAAAGCAAAAAGGTTAAATTTAAAACCAGCACACTTTTCCTTCAACGTAGAGGGGGGTAGATGCTCGGAATGTTTAGGTGATGGTGTAAAGAAAATAGAAATGCAATTTATGGCTGATATAATTTTAGAATGCGAGGAATGTAAGGGTAAAAGATTTAATAAATCTATCCTATCAATAAAATATAATAATAAAAATATTTTTGAAGTTCTTGACTTAACCGTTGATGAGGCTTTTCTTTTCTTTGAAGAAAACAATCAAATAATTAAAAAACTAAAATCTCTTAAAGAAGTAGGGTTGGGATATTTAAAATTGGGGCAACAAACCAGCACTTTAAGTGGCGGCGAAGCTCAAAGATTAAAATTAGCTTCTTTTTTGGACCTAAGTAAATCTAAAAAAGAAACAAACTCTTTATTTATATTAGACGAACCAACAACAGGGCTTCATTATTATGATATTGAAAAGTTATTAATTTCAATTAATAAACTGGTTGATTCTGGAAATTCTATTATCTGTATAGAACACAATTTAGAAGTGATAAGAAATAGTGATTGGATTATTGATCTAGGACCATCAGGTGGAAAAAATGGAGGAAATATTTGTTTTCAAGGGACCCCTAAAGATTTAATAAAGAAGAAAAAAAATTTAACAGCTATGTATTTGACAAATAAGGTAATTTAATTTTCCATTAGATATTTTATTTCATCCCGATTTAATAACCTATCAAAAAAATAAAAATCATCTAATTTTCCTTTAAAATAATTTGAGTTAGAGTCTAAACTGGATTTCTTTCCTAAAGAAACTCCAAAATATTTATCTATTGGGTTTGAATTAAAATAAAATGAATTTCCAACACCATCAATATAAAGGCTCCATGTATTTTTGTTTTTTGAAAGTAAAAAATGATGCCATATTTTTTCTCCCACACTTCCTAAAACTCCAATAGAAGATGCTATATTCCATGATTCTATTTCTGGATTATTATTTAAACTAAACGAAACAACAAACGGATTATCTATTTTATTCCAATCTAAGCTTAAACCAAATGAAGGAATAATATTTAAAATATTTTGATTTTGTTTTTTTATTTCATCAATAAAAAACCAGCCAGATATTGTATAATTTTCATTTCCAATATTGAAAAACTCTTTAGAAATAACAATATAATCATCAATACCATCAAATTTATATGCTGCATTATCATTACCGTTCCTATCTTTAGTAAGAACAACCCCATATACTTCTGCATTATTTCCATTTCCACTTTTATCTTCAGCATTATTACTAAAATCATAATTTGCTAAAAGTCCATCATACCCTAAAGACTCTTGAACAGAAATTTGAAAAGAAAGATCAGTATTTTGATCACAATTATCGGTTAGTATAATTTTAAAAATACCTTTTCCACTTTTTTTTGAATTCAAACGAATTTTTATTTTTCCAGACTTAGAGTTTTTAGATGGAGTAGTTATTAAAAGAACATTTCCTAAATCAAATTCAAATTTTAATTTGTTGTAACCACATGGGGCATTGTAATTTACAATTATATCATATGGGTTATTAGAATACAAAGTTATTATTTGATTATGGCTAGTATATAAGTCTGGTTCTTCGAACAGTGTATTTTTTAATTTTTCATTTTCTTCATTACCGCAACCAATCAAAATAAATAGAACAAAAAAAAATATTTTCCTCATTATTTAAAACTGTATTTAGGTAGAGTTGTTTTAATCAATTATTTTTATAATCAATTTCATCAATGAAACAAATATGAGTAAAAATATTATTATAGCCAATTGGAAAATGAACCTTCAACCCGAGGAAGTAAAAAAATTAACATCAAATATTATCAAAGGTATTGCCAATAACATTAATGAAAGTAAAAAAATACTATGCGTTCCTTTTTTATATATTGAAACCGCAAAAAAGTTAATAAATGAAACAAAAAACGTTTTTGTTGGAGCTCAAAATTGTAATGAAAATAAAAAGGGAGCTTTTACGGGAGAAATCTCATGTGAGATGCTAAATTCTATGGGAGTAAAATATGTTATAATTGGTCACAGCGAAAGAAGAGAGTATTATTATGAGACTGATGAAATAATAGAAAAAAAAATTTTTCAACTAATTAGCAATAAAATGTGTCCAATATTTTGTTGCGGCGAAACGTTAGAGGCAAGAGAAAACAAGTCTTATTTTGATTATGTTGACTCACAAATTGACAAATCTCTTTTTAGATTAAATTCAAATCAAATTTCTAAAGTTATTGTAGCCTATGAACCTATATGGGCTATTGGAACTGGAAAGGTTCCTCAGTTAAAAGAAATTGAAGAAATGCATAAATTCATTAGAAAAAAAATAAACAACAAATATGGTAAAATAATTTCTCAAAATATAAGCATCTTGTATGGCGGGAGTGTAAACGCATCCAACGCAAAAGACATATTTAATTTACCTAACGTTAATGGTGGTTTAATTGGAGGAGCCTCCTTAAATTCAAATGAATTTTTAGGTATTGTTAAAGAATTAAAATAATAATTTTATTTTTTATGCTTTTAGGCAGTTTGTTTTTTTTATCAACGTTTTTTAATCCTGTTTATCAAGATAAAAAATTTACAAAAGAGAACTTTGTTTCTAAAATAAAAGCAGATGTAGAGACATATGATATTAACAATAACTTTTTAAGAGATATTTCAACTATTTGGCAAACAAAACTATTATTAAATGACAAAAACAAACTAATTGAAATATTAAACAATATAACTGAAAACAAAAATAATCTTGATAATTCTATTTATTTTTCCTTCTTAAATTATATTGTTCTGCTGTATGGTAGTGATGTTACTTTAGCATCAAATTTTTTAGAGATAATAACGTATCATGAAAGTCAGGCAAAGTTAAAAAAAATATCAATTCTTGATGAGATAAATTATGTCTCAAATATTTTAAAAGAAAAAACCCTTACTCAAAATAAATTAAAAAAAATATTTTATTCAGGTGGTCAGATTTTTTTTAGTATTAAAAAAACAGAGGAAGATGATAGAAATACGTTTTATTTTGGTGATGAAGAAGAAAATAACGAGGAGTTAAATTTGATTTTAGATTTTAATAACATCGAATTACATATTTTAACCACAAATGATTCATTTAAGATTAAAAACTCAAATTTAAAATACTCAATGAATGAAGAATCTTTTGAGGGAAATGGGGGAAAATTAGATTTAAATTTAAGAGTAGATCTTATTGGTAGTATTTCTTTGGAGTTAGGCTCATACTATTTAGACCAAAATAATGTTTCTATTTCATCATCTAATTCAATTCTTATATCAGACCTATCAAATAAAGTTGAAGGTATTTTTGAATACAACTCTCAAAGAAAAAAAAGACAAAAGGACAAAAACCATTTTTCTTTTAGCTCTAACTCTAATAAAATAAATATTCCAATTGATAAATCAACTAAACTTATTTCAGGAATTAGCTTAGAAGGAAAAAACTTTTCAACTGCATCTTCTCTTGGTAAAAAATCAAAAATTGTTATACTAATACCCAACGGAGGTTCATTAAATTTTGAGTCGGATAATTTCTTAATCGATTCTGAGGAAATTCTTTCAGATGATTCAAGGTTTTCGTTATTTCATGACAAAGATTCCTTATACCATGAATCAATCAGATTAAAATATGATTTAAAATCAAAAAAACTCATTTTATATAGATCTAAAGGATCTCTTAAAAACGCATCATACTTTTCTTCTTTTTTCGATATTTCAATTAATGCTGATATGTTAGATTGGGATTTGGGTTCAGACAAATTTTTGTTGAAAAACATAACAGCACCCAATCAAAGACCCGTAATAATTGAATCTTCAAATTATTTTTCTAGACAAAGAGTACAACAATTAACAAGCATGAGCGGAATTAATATATTAAAAATAATTGTTAATTATTCTAATCTTAAAAGGCTCAATGAATTTTATTTAAATGATGTTGCTGCCCATTTTAAAATGAAAGATTCTGCCTTTAAGAATGGTTTAATTCAATTGTGGCAAAATGGTTTTATTCAATACGACCCTCTAGTTGGGTTTATAAAATTGAATTACAAGATAAAACATTTTTATTATTCTCAAATTAATAAAAGAGATTACGATCAAATAAATTTTAATTCTATATCTCCTTCATCACAAAATATTGAGGTTGATTTAAAAAGTAAGGCTTTAAAAATAAATGGGGTCACCGATATAATTTTAAGTGAAGAAAATAATATAACAATTTATCCAAAAGAAAAAACAATTAAGTTATTAGAAAACTTAGATATTAAATGTGTTGGAGATATATCTGTTGGAAACTTTGATTTTAAGGGTGCTGATATGTCTTTTGACTATAATAAATTTTTGTTGAAGTTAGATAAAATTGATACGTTAAGAATAAAATCTAAAAATGCAGCCAATACACTCCAGGATGAAAATTATGAAACGACAGATACAACTTTAATTACAAATAATCAAACAATAAAAGAAACAGACATGTATAATTATTTGTACAGCATAGATGGTTCTATTTTCATAAATCATCCAAAAAATAAATCTGCAAGAAAAAAATTACCAAACTACCCTTATTTTGTATCTGATCAAGGCACTGGTGTATATTTTGATCTTCCAGAAGAGTATGGTGAGGCGTATGACAGCACATTTTATTTTACAATTAATCAATTTAGAATTGATAGCTTAGACAAACCCCAACTACCATTGTTTGAATTTGATGGGGTGTTTTATTCTAAAAATGTTTTTGAACCTCTTAACGCTAAACTAATTACAATGCCTGATAAATCTTTAGGGTTTATAAAAAAGTTAGATGAAAAAGGACTGCCAGCTTATGATAATTCTATTACAGTTTTTGATACAATCCAAATGGACTCCAGGGGATTATCAGGAAAAGGATATATAAATTATCTAACTTCTAATCTTTATTATAAAAAAATTAGACTTTTCCCCGATTCAGCAAAGGCTTTTATTGATAAAGGCTTTGTAATAGAAGGTTTTGATAATAATAATATTGGCCCTTTTCCTGATATGGAAATTACTAATATGGAAATGGGTTATTATTTTAATCAAGGCCAAGATTCGGTGTATTTAAACTTGATTGATGATGAAAACTATTATCCTATTAAGGCATATAAGGATTTGGGTTTGATGAAAGGCAATATATCAATTAAAAAGACAGGTTTATATGCTTCCGGTGAACTTGAAATTTTCAATTCAAAAATAGCATCTAACTTTTTCGATTTTAAAGAAGTGTTATTTTTATCGGAGTTCTCAAGTTTTTTATTATATATAGATGACGATAAAAAAGCAGCAATTTCTGGGGATGAATTGTATATAGATTTTAATCTATCTAATAATGAAGTTTTTTTCCAGCCAGAATATGAAGGCTATGCTGCCTTTTCTTTTCCCTATTCACAAATAAAAACATCAATCACTGAAGCCACATGGGACTTACAAGATCAACTATTTATTATGGAAAAAAATGAAGATACCGACTTATCTAATTCTTTTTTTTATTCTACAAAAAAAGAATTAGACAGCTTAAGTTTTTTAGCTGAAAAAGCTATTTATGATATAAATTCTAAGGAATTAAATATTGCTGGAATACCTCATATTAAAGTTGCAGACTCATACATAATACCAGAGGATGGATATGTTAGAGTTTTTGAAGACTCAAAAATAGATCAGCTTAAAAATGCCGAAATAATTTTAGACACATTAAATGAATATCATCATTTTTATAATTCAACTATAAATATATTTTCTAAAAATAAATATTCAGCCCAAGGAATATATAAATATATTAATTTTAATGAGGACACTTTTAATATTTTATTTAATTCATTCGAAACCGCTCAAATAACCAGAAATACTAAAAACTTTTATACAACTTTATCAAAAGGAGAAGTATTAGATGAAGACCTTATATTAATTGATCCAGGGTTTCATTATAAAGGAAAAGTTCAATTATATGCCGACACGGAAGGGTTAGTTTTTAATGGAAAAGTTTCTCCTTCTATAACGGAAAGTCTAAAAAACAGATCATGGGTTGATTATAGTGGTAGGTTTTTACCTGGCGATGATTTTAGATTAGCATTAGGCAATAAAGACTCTCCTCCAAATACTATTCTATATAATTTAAATAATAATCAAGAAATGTTCTTTTCTTTTTTTGATTCTAATGAAAAAATTAATGCTGATCCAATCTTTGTTTCGGAAGGGGATCTTTTTTATGATGAAGTGATTGAACACTATATTATTGAATCAGCTGAAAAAACTGATGATATTAGGTCAACAGGTAAGTCTTTATCTTTTGATCATAATTCTAATACAATATATTTTGAAGGAAACTCTAATCTTTATAGAAATAACAATAATTTAAAAATCAAAAGTTCTTCTAATGGGATATTGAACATTGACTCGATAAGTATGTTTGTTAAATCCTTAATGACATTAGATATTAATTTAAAACCATCGGTCAAAGAAAAATTAGCTTTAAACTTTTTAAATATTATTGAGCAAGTTGGTGCACCGGTTGCCCATAGTAATGAAGAAGAGCTTCTAACTTCTTTAGGTAATCTAGTAGGTAAAGAAAAAGTTGCTGAGTTTGAAAATGAATTACTAACCACAGGCTATAGCCCAATTCATTTAGCTTCAGAAGAAGATTTAATAAAATTATTTCTGTTTACAAACGTTGATTTAAAGTGGTCTGATGAACATAAGTCGTGGTATAATACATCAAAATTAAATCTTGCTAATATTGGTGAAGTAGAAATTAATGCTAGTTTAAATGGGTTTTTAGAAATAACGAAAAACGCATCTGGGTATTCATTATCTTTATTTATTCAACCAGCTGCTGATTATTGGTGTTTTTTTAAATATGAAAATAACGAGCTTATTATGTATTCTTCTTTTGAAGATTTTAATAGAGAAGTTTTTGAAGTTAGAAGATCATCGAAAGATAAATATATTTGGCCAGATTATGGAGATGACAAGGTTTCTCTAGAATTTGTTAATAATTTTATAAAAAAATATTTTAAAATAGATAAAAAATTCAGCTTTTCTTCACCATTTTTTCCTTTTTCAGAATCAGAAATTTTTAATCAAACCTCAGAGGATGATGATGGTTTTTAAATAAATTTGTAGTATGAAAACTAAAGAATATATCTCCCAAAATAAGGAAAAGTTTTTAAATGAACTTTTTGAGTTATTAAAGATAGAATCTGTTAGCGCTGATCCTAAATTTAAAAATGAAGTAGACAAAGCATCAGATTTTATTGTAGCTAAGCTTAAATTATTAGGGTTAGATAATGTTGAAAAAATTAAAACAAAAGGGCATCCAATTGTTTACGGCGAAAAAATTTTAAACCCAAATTATAAAACAATTTTAGTTTATGGACATTATGATGTTCAACCAGCTGATCCTTATGAACTTTGGGATACACCACCTTTTCACCCGCAAATAAAAAATAATAAAATTTATGCTAGAGGCTCTTCAGATGATAAGGGCCAAATGTATATGCATTTAAAAGCATATGAGTCTTTAAAAGAAACTGTTCGGATTGATTTTAATATAAAATTTCTTATTGAAGGTGAAGAGGAATGTGGATCAGATAATCTTGAAAATTTCGTTTTAAATAATAAAGAAAAGTTAAAAACAGACATTATTGTTATTTCAGATACTTCTATAATTAATAACGACACACCCTCTATTACCGTTGGATTAAGGGGTCTAACTTATTTGGAGGTGGAATTAACTGGGCCAAATAGAGATTTACATTCTGGAACATATGGTGGTGCTGTTGATAATCCAATCAATGTTCTTTGTAAAATGATAGCTTCATTGAAGGATGATAAAGGCATTATTCAAATTCCAAATTTTTATGATGATGTTAAAAGTTTTTCGAAGAAAGAAAGAGAAGCAATCTCAAAAGCACCATTTAATTTATTGGAGTTTAAAAACAAAATAGAAATAAATGATGTTTTTGGTGAGGAAGACTTTTCAACTATTGAAAGAATAGGAATTAGACCGACGCTAGATGTAAATGGAATATGGGGAGGTTATATTAATGAAGGAGCAAAAACAGTATTACCTTCAAAAGCTTTTGCAAAAATCTCAATGCGCTTGGTTCCAAACCAAAAAAGTAAAAAAATAACAAAATTGTTTATAAACCACATGAAAAAAATATGTCCAACAACATCTAAAGTTCAAATAAAGGAGCATCATGGGGGTGAACCAGTAAATGTGAGTACTGATACTGTTGCCTATAAAGCGGCCGCTGCTGCGTTTAGGAAAGTTTGGGGTAAAGAGCCTTTACCAACTTTTGATGGAGGCAGCATTCCAATTGTTTCTTTATTCAAAAGTGAATTAAACGTGGATTCAATTTTAATGGGCTTTGGTTTAGATGAAGATGCAATTCATTCACCAAACGAGTCTTTCGGTTTGTATAACTTCTATAAAGGCATAGAAACAATCTCAGTGTTTTATCGTAATTTATCAGGTAATGTTAAATAAGCACAAGTCTTTTTTTTTAATTTTTTCATTATATTTTACTATTCCATCACTTTTTTCTCAAATACTAAAACCCATTTCTTGGGAGTTTAATTTAGATTCATCTTCAGTAGAAATTGATTCTACTATAAATCTTAATTTTAAAGCCTATATAGATAAGGGTTGGTATTTGTATTCTACTGATATGGATAGCTTCCGACCGATGGTTACTAAATTTTATTTTAATAACAATCAAAACATCAATTTGATTGGCGAAATTATACCTATTGACAGAAAAGAAAAATATGATTCAACCTGGCAGGCAGATGTGACTTATTTTAATGACTCAGCTTTATTTATTCAAAAAATACTACCATATAAAACTCCAACAAACTTTGGAGGATATATTTCATATCAAGTTTGTTCGGATATCGATGGTTTGTGTGTTCCTTTTGAAACCGAGTTTATTTTTTTTGATAATTGGGAATCTTCTTCTAAAAAAATTACTAATAAACCAGAAATAGATTTATTTAAATATGATTCTAGCATTTTTCCTTTTATACTATTTTCTTTTTTTGCTGGCCTTTTGGCTATTTTAACTCCTTGTGTGTTTCCAATGATTCCGATAACAGTTTCCTTTTTTATAAACAAAAAAGAATCAAGTTTAAAAAACGGTTTGTTTTACGGTGGATCTATAGTTTTAATATTTACATTCATTGGCATTATCTTATCTGTTTTGTTAGGACCAAGTGTAACAACTGATTTATTAACAAATTGGTTTCTCAACTTGTTATTTTTTGTTTTGTTCATTGTTTTTGGATTTTCTCTTTTAGGTTTTTTTGAAATAACCTTACCATCAAGCTTTGTTAATTCAATAGATAAAAAATCAGATAAAGGAGGATTGGTTGGGGTTTTTTTTATGGCTCTTACTTTGGTTTTGGTTTCTTTTTCTTGTATTGGTCCGTTAGTCGGTGGAATTTTAGTTCAGTCTGCAAATGGATTTGCCCTAAAGCCAGTTTTAGGAATGTTATCTTTCTCTACTGCATTTGCTTTGCCCTTTACTTTGCTTGCAATATTTCCAGAACAAATTAATAAACTTCCAAAATCAGGAGAATGGATGATTATAATTAAAACTATTATTGGGTTTTTTGTTATAGCTTATGCTTTTAAGTTTCTTAATGTTATTGATAAAGCTTATCATTTAGATATAATGGACAGAGACATCTTTTTATTTATATGGGTAGTAATTTTTTCATCAATGTCTTTTTATTTATTAAACGTTTTGAAACCAGGCACCAATTTTATTTTTAAATATTTTACAATTGCTATTTCATTAATTATTCCAATATATTTAGCAACAGGACTTTTTGGTAATAGGTTGGTTAATCTTTCTGCCTATTTACCGCCACAAAAATCTACTTATATTAACATTTATTCTTTGGAAAGAGCTGCTTTTTATAAGTCTAGTAACTCGGATAAATATGGTGATGTTAAATACTCTGAGCTTTTTAAGTTTCCTTATGATTTAAAAGGTTTTTTTGATTACGATGAATCAGTTTTATTTGCTAAAAAAGTTAATAAACCCATCTTGCTAGATTTTACTGGACATGGATGCGTTAATTGCAGAGATATAGAGTCAAGGGTTTGGTCAGATGAATCCATAAGAAATATACTTAATAATGACTATGTTTTAGTTTCTTTATATGTAGACGACAAAATACTTTTGCCTGAAAAAGACTGGTATATATCTGGATATGATAATAAAATAAAAAAAACAATAGGTAAGCAAAATGCTGATTTTCAGATAACTAGATTTAACAATAATGCTCAACCATTTTATGTAGCATTGAATCCTTATACCGAAGAAGTTATTGGCAAACCATTTGGTTATGATTTAAACATTAAAAACAACATTGACTTTTTAAAGAATAATTTATCAATTTATTATGAAAATTAAATTTATATTATTTATGTTCTTTTTAGGTTGTAATTCAGTCACAAATAACTTTAGTATTCAAGATAAAAAACTACAGAATATAAGCTTAAAGAATAACCCTCTTTCAAAAAGCCTTTATGGAATTAATATTGACTCAATGTTTGTTGAAACAAAAAAAATTAAATGGGGAGAATCTTTTTCTGACATTCTTTTTAAATCAGGAATTGATAATAAAATTATTTTTGATGCAATAAATAAATCAAAAAAAATTTTTAACCTTAAGACTTTAAAAAAAGGAAAAGAATATAAACTTTTATCTTATGTTGATAAAAAAAAACCAGCCTATTTTATCTATGAACCAGACCTTTTTTCTGCTATAGTTTATTCTTTACAAGATAGCATTTTTGTTGATAAAAGAATTAAACCAATCCACCTAAAAGAAAAAGTTGTTTATGGAAGTATTGAATCTAGTCTTTATGAAACTATTGAAAAAAATAAGTTTCCTTTAGATTTAGTATATCTTTTAGTTGATGTATTTGCCTGGCAAGTAGATTTTTATAAAATAAATAAGGGAGATAGGTTCAAAGTTGTTTATTTAGAAGAGATAATTGATAATAAGGTAATTGGAATTAAAGAAATAAAAGCAGCTTATTTCTATCATAATAATAAAGACTATTATGCTTTTAAGTATGATCAAGGGAAGGGGATTGATTATTTTGACGAAAAAGGAAATAACTTAAGAAAAACATTTCTAAGATCTCCATTAAATTTTTCAAGAATAAGCTCTCGTTATTCAAAAAAAAGATTTCACCCTGTTCTTAAAAGATATAAATCACATTTGGGTACTGACTATGCTGCCCCACGGGGAACACCTATAAGATCTGTTGCAGATGGAATTGTTACTGAAGCAACACGGAATCGTGGAAATGGCATATACGTTAAAATTAAGCATAACAATAAATATTCAACGCAGTATCTTCACATGTCAAAATTTGCTAAGAAAATTAAAAAAGGAGTAAGAGTAGTACAGGGACAAACTATAGGATATGTTGGTAGTACAGGATTGGCTACAGGACCGCATGTTTGTTTTAGGTTTTGGAAAAACGGTATTCAAGTAGATCCTTATAAACAAAATGATCTTCCTCCTGGAGAACCCATTTCTAAGATTCATAACGATACTTTTGAATATATCAGAATAAAGTATCTAGAAAAGTTGAAAATAAATTTAATTTAAAAATATATATAATTTTTTTTAAGACTTTTCGTTTAAGGATCAATGAAAACTATTTTTTCTGTGGTTATTTTTATTTTTGCCCTTACTAATAAAAATATGTTTAATTCTAATATTTTTCATGGCAACTGGAAAGCTGTTTGGTCGATATCCAAAAAAAATCTTGATTCTATACCATCACCAAAAACAAATACAATGTTAGGGCACGTTTCTTTTGAAGAAAACGGCAAAGTATATCTTGAAGGTTTTGGCAATTCAGATTGTATATTTAGTTCAGATACTATAAGTTATAATACTAGCTGGACTCTTGAGAATAACAAATTAATTGTTGGTCACAATCAATTAAATCAATTTGAATATAAAATTAATTCACTTTCAAAAGATGAGATTCAATTAACTCTTTTAGATGATATAAGTCTAGTTTTAAGAAAGTAGACTTTCAGCTTTTTCCCCGATTTGTTTTAAAACCAAAAACAAAAAATCAATATCTTTTTTCTTTCGCCTATGATTTGTGCAGTTAATTCTCAATACATTTTCTTTATTAATTATTGTTCCTGCCAGAAATATTCTTCCGTCTTTTTCTATCAAACTGATTATTTTTTTATTAATCAAATTTTTATTTATATGTTTTTTTCTTGGAATGTACTGAAAACAAAAGATTGATAATTCTGGTTTATGAATTGGATAAAATTCTTTTGATCGCATAACAATGCCATATGCATAGTTAGCCATTTGTATATCGTTAATTATTGCGTTTTTCAAAATAGATGTGCCATAAACTTTAATTGTCATCCATACCTTTAATGCTTTGAAGTCTTTAGACAGTTGAATGCTATAATTCATTAGGTCTTCCCTTTCATTTTTTTCTACTCCTCCAGTTAGATATTCTGGGACTAGATTAAATGTGTTTTTTAAATTTTTTTTATTTTTAACCATAACACAAGCAACTTCGAAAGGAACAAAAAACCATTTATGAGGATTGATTAATAAAGAATCAGCCTTTTCTATTCCATAAAATAACTTTTTGTTAATTTTGGCTGCAGGACCACCATAAGCCGCATCTATCATGTACCATAGTTTATATTTTTTAGCAATTTCACCAAGTTTATTTAAGGGATCTACCGAGCCTGTATTTGTTGTTCCTGCGATACCAATTATTCCTATTGGAGAATAGCCATTTTTCAAATCTTTTTTAATTTTTTCTTCTAGAACTTTTGTTTTGATTTTAAAACATTTGTCGGTTTGTATTTTAACTAAATTTTCTAAACCTAAACCTAATATATCCATTCCTTTATCAATGCTTGAATGTGCTTCATCAGAAACATAAACTCGCATTATTTTAGATTTATATATACCTTTAGTTTTTATATTCTTGTTTCCTTTTATCTTTCTCATGACTGTAAGATTCAACAAATTAGCTACAGAGCCCCCGCTAACAAGAACACCTCCACAATTTTTAGGATAACCAATAAAATTTGCTATCCATTGAATTACTATTTTTTCTATTTCGGTATTTCCTGGTGCGCTATGCCATTTTAAATTGTTTTGGTTTAAAGCGCTCTTAAGAAATTCTGAAATAATACCGATTTGATTTCCTCCGCCAGTTATGTAGCCATAATAGTTTGGGCTGGGGTTAAAATTTGAAGTTTTAAGAAGATTTTTTTCTAAATAGCTTAAAACTTTTTCAGGGTTTTGTTTGGAATTATTATCACTTAACTTAAAAAGTTTATTAATTTCTTTTGGCGAATAATTATGATAAATTTTGTTATTTCTTAGAGAAGATTGATACCATCCTTCGATTATTTTAAACTTTTAATTACTAGCTTTTCAAATTTCTCTTTACTAAAATCCATAATTATTAATTAGAATATTCAGTTCTATTAGGGGAAAAAACATCAATAAGCTCACAGTCAGTAATTGCAACACCGGAGTGGGGTTTATTAGAAGGAATAAAGATCAATTCATCTTTACTAACCTTTATTATTTTTCCATCCATTTTCAATTTGAAAGAGCCCTTCTTTACATACAAACATTGTTCATGAAGATGATTATGCTTAGGTATTTTAGAGTTTTTTTTTACATTCCAAAAAGCTATGGTCATATTTTTACCATGAAAAAATTTACCAAAGTACCCTGCTATTATTTCCTTAGACTTGATTTCTTTTAACTTTTTTAACATGTTATTAATTTAATTATATCTTTTTATTCAAACCTAGGGTTTAATTTTTATTTTTTTTATCCCAATATCTCAGCAACCCAGAAACACTCATATATGGAGGGTTTGCGGTATAATACTGTTCAATTAGTTTGTTACTTATTTTTGCTTCATCTTTTAAAAACGCACTTACATATTCATTAAATTTTTCAGTTAATTCTTCGATATTATTATTTGAACTGTTTTTTTTAATCCATAAACACCAACTTTTGAGTCTTTTTTTCATTTCATCAATATGACTAACAACATTAGTGCTTTTTCCAAAATGAGTCAGATATAAAACTTTTGGATTTTCTTTTTTGATTAGCTCCAAACTTTGAATCCACTTTTCAATATCTACTTCAGGCGGAGGACATGCTGGCAATACCGGTCCTGATTTAATTTTTGCTCCTGCCACATCTCCTGTAAAAATGTTTTGGTCAACTTTCCATGCAATATGGTGGTTTGCGTGTCCTGGTGTATGTAAGGACTCAACAATTATGTTTCCTACTTTTATTTTTTCTCTATGTTCTACGGATTGTACATTTTCTTTTTTAATATTTTTAATTTCCCCCCATAACATGTTCATTTTGTCTTTATAGATTTTTGAGGCAGAATGAATTAATTTTGATGGGTCAATTAAATGTTGCATACCATTTGGGTGCACATATATTTTTGCGCCGTTTTCAGCAAATCTCCAAGCTCCTCCAGAATGATCAAGATGAATATGGGTAACAAAAACATGTTTTATTTTTTTTATATCATATCCAATATCTTCAATACCCTTTTTCAAATTATTATAAACAGTTGAAGGTCCTGTTTCAATTAATATTAATTCTTGATCGGACTCGATTAGAAAGCAAGCAATAGCTGAGCTTGTACCTAAAAAATTGATGTCAATAATTTTAATCATTTTTTATAAATTAAATTTATATAAATATACATAGATGATAAAAGGAAAAAATTATTTTCAAGATTATATGCCTGGAAACATTTGCTATGGTTGTGGCAAAGACATAAAAGGAGGCCTCCATATCAAAAGCTATTGGAATGGAAAACAATCAGAATCAGATTGGACGCCATCAGAAATCCATCAAGGTTGGCCTAAGATCATGAATGGGGGTATAATCGCTACCTTAATTGACTGTCATTGTATGGGAACTGCCATGGCTTATGCATATAAAATTGAAGGAAGAAACTTAGATTCTAAACCTTATTATAAATATGCAACAGGAAAATTAAAAGTGAAATATATTAAACCCACACCAAACAAGAAAATAAAACTAATTGCTAAAATAGAATCTTACTCTAAAAAAAAAGTATTTTTAAAATGTGATTTAAAATATGAAGGCAAAGTAACTGCTACTGCAGAGGTGTGGGCTTTTAGAGTTTTTGATAGTAGTATTTTTAGAAATGATATCTTTAATTCTTAGTTCCTAATGTGTATAGAATTCCACCTGTTAGTAACTTTATAAATCTCTCATCATTATATGTTTCTGGTTTATGTCCTAATCCAGTATAAAAAGATTTTCCTCCTTCAAATTCATGAAACCAAGTGATTGGATGGTTTTTTCCATTTTCACCACCTTTATATGATGATTCATCTAGGTTTAAAAGTACTGTTATTTCAGGGTTTATATTTTTATAATTATACCATTCTTCTTCAATTTCCCATGTTTCATTGAGGTGAGAAGTGGAGATATGATTTTTATTAATTGTTGATATTTTAGCCTTTTGGATTTTTGGGTGATTTTTAAAATACGCACCAACTAATTTTCCATACCATTCCCATTCATATTCTGTATCTGTTGCAGAATGAACACCAACAAAACCACCACCAGTTTGAATGAAGTTTTTAAAAAAAACTTCTTCATCATTATTTAGTACGTCAAGCGTCGTATTTAAAAATATTATAGATTGATAGTTTTTTAAATTTTCTTCTATAAAAAAAGATGAGACATTGGTGTGATCAACATTAAAATGGTTTTGTTTTCCAATATTGGTTATTAATTTGATACCCTCTTTGATTGCCTCTCCATGAACAAACCCATTAGTTTTAGTAAAAATTAATACAGAAAATTTATTGTTTTTGGAATGGTATAATTTTTCAATATTTTCCTTTATAGAACTATTTACATTAGTTAATAGAAAGAAAATTATTAATAACCTCATTTTAAATATTCTTATATTTATAAATATAATGAAAATTAAAATTCTACTATTTTTTCTTTTGATTATTTCTTGCTCAGATTCTAGTTTTAAAGAAGAATTAGATGAATGGAAAAGCAAACGTTATAATGCATTATTTGCTGAAGACGGCTATTTAAACTTAGCTGGATTGTTTTTGTTAGAATCAGGAAGCTATACTATGGGGTCATCTGAGTTAAATGATTTTATATTCCCTTCAGACTTTCCTGAAAAACTTGGCGTTATAAATGTTATTGATTCAGTCGTTTCATTTGAATATTTGATAGAAGTTAATTATAAAGATTCTATTTCGATTAAAAAAACTTCTTATCACATTAAAGATAAAAATGTTTATTTTTCATGGAAGACTTTTCGTTGGTACATTCACAGCGACCCAGGGGTAATATCAATCAGGCTTAGGGATTTAAATCATCCTATGTTGGATGAAAAATTAAAAATAGATTTTTTTCAGCCTAATAAGAACTTAGTTTTTAATGGAAAGTTTATTAAATATGATTTAATTAAATTTCAAAGAACTAATAATATTATTGGTGCAACATTTCCTGAACAAATTCCGGGCATAATAAACTTTAAAATTAAAAATAAAGAATTTTCACTTGAACCTACTATTGCCCCTTCAGGAAATTTTTTTATTGTTTTTGCTGATGAAACTAATGGAAAAGAAACATACGGCGGAGGGAGATTTCTTTATGTAAACCCGCCAGATAATAATGGAAATGTTTTAATAAATTTTAATAAGGCCTATAACCCTCCGTGTGTTTTTTCTTCTTTCACAACCTGCCCCTTACCATCGGCTTTTAATACTTTAGACATTCCTATAAATGCTGGTGAGAAAATGTATAATGGTAAATTATATAGTAGTATTTATGAATAAATTTTAATAAATTAAATTACAAATATTTTTATCAAAAAAAATGAAAAGAAGAAAATTCATCAAAGATTTATCTCTATCAACATCCTTAACGCTATCTCCTCTTATTCCTTTGGGCTGTAAATCAAAAGAAAACTCAATGTTTTTTGAAATTGGGTTAGCTGAATGGTCACTAAATAAAGCTCTAAAAAAGGGTGATATAACAAATATGGATTTTCCTTCAATTGCGAAAAATGATTATGGAATTAATATAATTGAATATGTTAATCAGTTCTTTATGGATAAAGCAACAAACAACAAATATTTAAATGAATTGCTCTCAAGAACTCAAGATCTAGGAGTAACTAATCATTTAATTATGATAGATGATGAAGGAGATTTGGGAAATACAGATAAGTTAAAAAGGAATATTGCAGTTGATAATCATAAAAAATGGGTTGAAGCAGCAAAATTTCTTGGATGTGACAGCATTAGGGTTAATGCCCAAGGTGAAGGCTCTAGGGAATCTGTTTCTAATGCTGCAATTGAAGGATTGGGATCTTTGGCTGACTTTGCATTAGACTATGATATAAATGTAATAGTTGAAAACCATGGAGGCTATTCATCTGATGGAAAGTGGCTTATGAATGTTATTCAATCAACATCAAGAAGCAATGTTGGAACTTTACCTGATTTTGGAAATTTCTGTATTTCTGGGTCATGGGGCTCTACACAAGAAGAGTGTTCAAATAAATATGATAAGTACTTAGGCGTGAAAGAGATGATGCCATATGCAAAAAGCGTTAGCGCTAAGTCGTATGACTTTGATAATGAAGGTAATTGTATGGAAACAGATTTTTATAAAATGTTGGAAATAGTGAAAAACTCAGGCTATAACAAATACATTTCAATAGAATATGAAGGAACCAGATTAAGTGAACGTGAAGGCATCAGAAAAACAAAAGAATTATTAGAGAAAGTTGGAAAATCTATTTAGATTTTTTGTTAGCCCAGTACACACCTATTAAAATTAAAAACATTCCAAAAAACTGGGTTAAATTAATTATTTCACCGTCAATCAAACCTAGAAATATTGCAACAATTGGCATTAAATAAGTTACTGAACTAGCAAAAATCGTATCTCTAATTTGAACTAATCTATAAAAAATAATTGTAGCTATTGCTGTTCCTATTATACCCAAAATGAGAACATAAAAAATTTCATTTATATTATCTGATAATTTATCTAAGTTAGAGAGAAAGGTCGTTTCTGAAATTAAAAGCCAAATTGTTATTGGAGAAATAAAAAATAATGAAGTGCTAGTAATAGTTAATGGGTCTAACTTTACTAAGTGATACTTCAATAGATTTAAATTAATACCATAAAATAAAGTTGCAAGCACAACTAATAAACCATAAAGATTTGCATTAATGGAATTATTTTCTGTACTAAAAAAAATTAAACAAAAGGTACCAATAAAACCAATAATAAGACCTGTTATATTATTTTTATATATCTTTTGTTTATAAAAAACACCACCAATTAACAGCGCAAAAAAAGGTGTTAAAGAAGTGAGAACACCCGATGTACTACTGTCAATTTCTGTTTGAGCCAAAGGATATAAAAAGTAAGGAATTAAATTTCCAATAACGCCAGATAAAAGCAATAAAAAAAAATTACTCTTATTAATCTGGTTTAAAACCTTAAAAAAAAATGGACTCAAAAAGATAGCTGCACTTGAAATCCTTAGCGCTCCTATTTCAAAAGGTGTTAAGGTTGACAGGGATTTTTTTATTAAAATAGGTGAGCTTCCCCAAATGATACTTAATAAGATTAATAAAAACCAAGGATAAATTACACTGTTTTTCATGCAAGTATCTTTGATTCTTTGAAATTCTTATTAATATTATTAAGAGTTTCAAGACTTTCTTCATAAGAAGCACTTTCTATTAATTGCATTCTAAATTTCTTAAAATTTTCAATTCCTCTGAAATAATTTGTGTAATGTCTACGCATTTCTAACAACCCAAGGGTTTCACCTTTCCACTCAATTGAAAAATCTAAGTGTCTTTTGACGGTATTTATTCTTTCTTCTAAAGAGGGTTTTTTTATTTTTTTCTTTTCATTAATAAAATTTTTAATCTCATTAAATATCCAAGGGTATCCAATCGATGCTCTACCTATCATTATGCCATCAACATTATATCTTTCTTTGTATTCCAATGCTTTTTCAGGAGTATTTATATCACCATTACCAAAAATTGGTATTTGAATTTGAGGATCATTTTTTACTTCGGCTATATACTCCCAATTAGCTTCTCCTTTATACATTTGCTTTCTAGTTCTTCCATGAATAGTTAATGCTTTTATTCCAACATCTTGTAACCTTTTGGCAACCTCTACAATCTTAATCGAATTTTCATCCCAACCCAACCTTGTTTTAACAGTTACTGGTAAATTTACTGCATCTACAATTTCTTTTGTCATGGATTGCATTTTAGGTAAGTCTAAAAGTATTCCTGCCCCGGCTCCTTTACACGCTACTTTTTTTACTGGACAACCATAATTAATATCAATAATTTCAGGCTTTGCTTTTTCAGCAATTTCAGCTGCTTGCCTCATAGACTCAATTTTATCACCAAAAATCTGTATGCCAATTGGTCTTTCGTATTCATATATATCTAATTTTTGAACACTTTTTTCAGCATCTCTAATCAAACCTTCAGATGAAATAAATTCGGTAAACATTAAATCAGCACCATTTTTTTTACACAATGCCCTAAAAGGAGGGTCGCTTACATCTTCCATTGGAGCAAGAAGAAGAGGAAAGTCAGGTAATTTTATGTTCCCTATTTTCATAAAAAACTATTAAATTGATTAAAAAATTATTTCAAGTGAACAAAGAAATACAAAATTTTTCAAATCCTAAAAAAGATTTACTTCTTATTATAGTAGCAGTTTTAATAGGTTTTGTTATCTCTCAATTTATAGGCGGCATTTATATTTTAATATATAATTTTTTTTCTGATAATCCGCTAAAGATAGAAGGCATTTCATCGATAATAGCAAACTCAAATATGAGAAATCACTTTTTAGTAATCCAATCTTTTACAAGCCTTATTGTTTTTTTTCTTGCTCCTTATATTTATTTAAGAGGTAAAAAAGAGTTTTTAAGTGATCTTTTAAAATTTAATAAGATTCAATTTTCACCATTAATTATTCTGTTTTTTGCTACGATATGCTTTATGTTATTTAATGGTTTAATTATTGAATGGAATAAAAATATTGAGCTTCCATCATTTTTTTCTTCTTTCGAAGAATATGCTAAAAACAAAGAACTAGAACTAGAAAAGCTAACCTTATTTTTGGTTTCATTTGAAAACTTTAATGAATATTTACTTGGAATAATTGCGGTTGCTATTATTCCGGCTTTTTGTGAAGAATATTTATTTAGAGGAGTCATCCAAAAAAAACTTGAATTGATATTTAAAAATATTCATGTAGCAATATTTTTATCATCGTTTGTTTTTAGTTTTTTTCATTTCCAATTTTATGGTTTAATTCCAAGAATGCTATTGGGTATTTTATTTGGCTATTTTTATTATTTTTCTAATAACCTATCCTATCCAATAATTGCTCATTTTATAAATAATTTTTCTGCATTGACATTATTTTATTTTTCTTCCTCTGGCATAATAGATTTATCAGTTGAAGATGTTAATAATTATCAATTTCCTTTCTTTTTGTCTTTATTGTTATTAGCAGTTTCTTTATGTTTTATTAGACTCTTTTATTTAAACTTTCTGCATATAAAAAAATTTATTTAATATTTCTATTTTTAATTATCTATATAGAATTTATTTACAACAATTATATTATTAAATTGAATGTTCTAAACTAAAAATGTATTGTTAATTAATTCAAAATTTTATTTAAGATTATTAACTGGCTTATTTGGCTCAGGGTTGTTGCTCATTAGTATACTGAATCCATGGACATATTTTGTAATATTTCTTGTAATACTTATTTCATGTTTAAAAGAATATTATTTTATTCTTAGAGACAATGGGTTTAGACCTTTTTCTTTTTTGGGTTTTGTTATAGGTTCTTATTTATTTACACTTTCATTTTTGGTATCAGCCAAACTAATTCCAAGCACTTATTATATAAGCTTGCTAACAATTTTCCCTATAGTATGTATAGTTTTTTTATATATAAAAAACCTTTCAAATTCTTTAATCAATTTATCATTAAGTTTTGCTGGAATAATATATATAGCTCTTCCTTTTTCAATCTTGAATTTGATTACATTTAAGACTGGATCTTATAGTTATGATGACTTATTACTTATTTTAATTTATACTTGGGTTTCCGAATCCTTCGCTTATATTGGTGGAAAAAAATTTGGTAAAAAAAAGTTATCATATATTTCTCCTGGTAAAACTTGGGAGGGGGTTTTTTTTGGTTTTCTAGCAAATATTATATTATCCTTATCATTATCTCATTACTATAACAACTCTTTTATATTTTACTTAATTTTTGGTTTAATAGTTTTGATAATTGGAATTTTTGGTGATTTATTTGAATCGTTAATAAAAAGGGGCTTTAGTCTTAAAGATAGTAGTAACAAGTTGCCAGGTCACGGCGGTTATTTGGATAGATTTGATAGTTTATTATTTATCATTCCTTTTATATATTTTTACTTATTATTTATTAAACATTTCATATAAATATTAGATTTACAAAACAATAATTCAAAAATGTCATATATAGAGCCGGCTCCAATTTTAGATCATGCCAATCCTTTAGATTCCATGATGGAACGTTTTCATAAAGCGGCGGAACATCTTGGTTTAGATGATGATATATATAATGTTTTAAAAGCTCCAGCTAGACAAGTTATAGTTTCACTACCAATTTCGATGGATAATGGAGACATAAAAGTGTTTAAAGGATATAGGGTTATTCATTCAACTATTTTAGGGCCATCTAAAGGGGGTCTTAGGTATGACCCTGCAGTGAACTTAGACGAAGTTACCGCACTTGCATCTTGGATGACCTGGAAGTGTGCGGTAGTTGATATTCCTTATGGTGGAGCTAAAGGGGGAATATGTTGTGATCCGAGAAATATGTCGACAGGTGAATTAGAAAGATTAACAAGATCATATACACAATCTATGTATAGTGTTTTTGGTCCTGACAAAGATATTCCAGCTCCTGATGTTGGCACAGGCCCTAATCAAATGGCTTGGTTAATGGATGAGTATTCTAGAGCTCATGGGGGTACAGTCAGTGCAGTTGTAACAGGAAAGCCTATTGTTTTAGGCGGATCTTTAGGTAGGGTTCAAGCTACGGGAAGGGGTGTAATGACTACTGCTCTTTCGGCTATGGCAAAGTTAAAAATTAATCCTTATAAGGCTACTGTAGCAGTTCAAGGATTTGGCAATGTTGGTTCATGGGCGGCACACCTTTTAAAAGAGAGAGGTTGTAGAATTGTTGCAATTTCTGATATTTCTGGCGCGTATTACAATAAAAAGGGTATTAATATTGGAAAGGCTATGACATATAGAAATGAAAACAAAGGTAGCCTCAAAGGTTTTGACGGAGGTGAAATTATTCCAGCTGATGACTTTTTTAAATTAGAAGTAGATGTAATCATACCAGCAGCACTTGAAAATGTAATAAATGAAAAAAATGCTGAAAACATTAAAGCAAAACTTATTGTAGAAGGAGCTAATGGACCTACATCACATAAAGCTGATGATATTCTTTTAAATAATGGTATTGTTGCTGTGCCAGACATTTTAGCTAATGCTGGAGGGGTTATTGTTTCATATTTTGAATGGGTCCAAAACAGGTTAGGTTTTAAGTGGTCTGAAAGTAGAGTAAATAGGAGGTGTGATTCTATAATAAAATTAGGGTTTAATAATGTTTATAAAATTTCTAAAGAATATAAAGTTTCTTTAAGGATCGCAGCTTATATATCTGCTATTGATAAGGTTGCAAAAACTTATAAATTTAGAGATGGGTCTTTTACTTTTCAGAAAACTTAATGGTTATTCATAAAGAAGGCAGAAAAACTATTCTTACATCTTTTCTGATTTTAATTTTTATAAATTGTCTTGTTTTTTATTTAGGTCTATCGCCATTACAATTTTATAGCATTTTAAGTTTATCATTATTTCTTTTTTTATTTATAGTTCAGTTTTTTAGAAGTCCTACCATAAAAATTAACCAAAATGATGAAGTTCTTTATTCACCAGCTGAGGGAAAAGTTGTAATTATAGATAAGGTTTTTGAGGATGAGTATTTTAAAGCAAATAAGATGCAGGTATCAATTTTTATGTCTCCTTTAAATGTTCATGTTAATAGAAATCCTATTTCAGGCAAAGTTGATTATTATAAGTATCACCCTGGAAAGTATTTATTAGCATGGAATCCTAAATCAAGTAAATTAAATGAAAGAAATACTATAGTTATTAGTTCTAAAAAAAATATTAAAATTTTAATGAGACAAATAGCTGGTACTGTTGCTAGAAGAATTAAATGCTATATAAAAAAAGGAGACAAGGTCAGTCAATGTGAAGAGTTTGGTTTTATAAAATTTGGATCTCGAGTAGACTTGTTTTTACCTCTAGATTTTAAATTAAATATTAAAGTTGGTGACAAAACCTATGCTGGTATTACCAAAATTGGAAAGTTTTAATTTATTTTTTTTTCAAGTTCTTTAATTATTTTTTCTAAATATTTTTTATCTATTTCATCAAATGATTTGTATTTATCATGATCAACATCAAGAACACCTATCACTTTTTCTTTTTTTCTTAAAGGAATTACTATTTCTGACTTTGATAAATCACTACATGCAATATGTCCGTCAAATTTACTTACATCATCCACAACAATAGTTTTATTTTTTTTCCAAGATACACCACAAACTCCTTTTCCTTTTTGAATTCTTGTGCAGGCTACGGTTCCTTGAAAAGGACCCAATATCAATTCATCTTTTTCAACTAAATAAAAACCTATCCAAAAAAAATTAAATTTTTCTTTTATTGCCGCACATATGTTTCCAAGATTTGCAATAAGGTTTGTTTCAGAAGCTAATAATGATTTTATTTCTTTATTTAAAAGGGTATATTTTTTTTCTTTATGTTTCATTATTATTTATTGAATAATATAAACAGCTGATCATCAAATATTTTTTTATAATCTTTTTTTTCATAATTAAATTTTGGGGCAGCAAGACCTCCTCTGAAATTTTTTTTTGATTTAAATATTCTCATTTCATCCCATAGATTATTTTTAATGAATTTATTTAATGTAAAAGATCCACCTTCCACAATAATAGATATGATATTTTTTTCAACTAGAGAACCTATTACTTTTTTTAAATTTTTTTCATTTATATTATCTATGTTTAATGTTTTTGATAATTTATTAAAAATATTGTTTTTGTTATCAAGTCTTTTTTTTGGATTTATTACCAATCTTATTGGATTTCTTCCTGCCCATTTTCTAACTGTTAAATTTGGATTATCAAATTCAACAGTTGAAGCTCCCACAAGAATTGAATCTTCAACAGATCTCCATTTATGAACAAATTGTCTAGATAAATTATTACTAATCCATTTAGAGTTATTTTTCCTATTAGCAATCAAATTATTTTTTGTTTCTGCCCATTTTAAAATAATATATGGTCTTTTATTTTTTATTGAATTAAAAAATCTTTTATTTAATTTTTCTCCTTTTTCTTTTAAAATATTTGTTACTACCTTAATGCCCATTTCTTTTATTTTTTTTATACCTTTCCCATTAACCTTTGGATTTGGATCCTTATTAGAAATAACAATTTCTTTAGGTTTTAATTTAATCAACTCATTAACACAAGGCGGTGTTTTTCCATAATGAGAGCATGGTTCAAGATTAATAAAAATACTACTTTGATTTACTGTTTTCTTATCTTTAACAGAATTTATTGCATTTATTTCTGCGTGATTTGAGCCATACTTCTCATGAAATCCTTCTCCAATAATTTTATTATTTTTTACAATCACACATCCCACTAAAGGATTAGGAGAAACGTTTCCTTCTCCTTTCTTTGCAAGGTAAAATGTTCTTTCAATGTAATTTTTATAATAACTTTTCATATTAGTTTTGAATTATGAATCAAATACAAATTAGTGAATTATCCAGTTTTATTAACACAAACTTGACAGATAATTTTTCAAAAAGAAAAAAAGAAAACATACTTAAAAAATATTTGTCATTGTACTTAAACATATCAAATAGTGATATAATATTAAATAAATCTATTCCGTGGTCAAACATTAATAAAAGTAAATTAAAAGATCATTTAGTTAAAATAAATGAAGGGATACCAATTCAATATGTAATAAAAAAAGAATTTTTTTATAACTACATATTCAAAGTATCCGATCGTGTATTGATTCCAAGACCAGAAACAGAAGAATTAGTTTCTAAAATTATAAATTTAGAAAAGGCCAATAAAAAATTAAAAATATTAGAAATAGGTTCAGGTTCAGGATGTATTTCCATAACTCTTAAAAAAGAATTAATTAATCCTTTTATTACTGCAATAGATATTTCAAAAAGCGCAATTAAAATTGCTGAGAATAATGCTAATATATTGAATGCAGATATTAATTTTTTATGCAAAGATTTTTTTCATTATTCTACAAAAGAAAAATTTGATATCATTATTTCTAATCCACCATATATTCCATTGAAAGATAAAAAATTTGTAGATAAATTGGTATATAAAAATGAACCATATAAAGCACTTTTTGTTGGAAGTGATCCTCTTATTTTTTATAAAAAAATTTTAAACTTTTCAATTAATTATTTAAATAAAAATGGGAGAGTTTATTTTGAAATAAACAACATCTATAAAGATAAGTTGAAAAAATATTTAGATTTATTTCATTCAGATGTTAAATATGAGTTTTTAAAAGATATGCAAAGGAAATATAGATTTTTATTTCTAAATTTTTAAGTTAAGAGAAACCATAAAATTTCTTCCAGCTTGTGGGTAAAAGTAATTTTCTCTAATCTCGGTATCTAATCCAGCATAATATCCAAAAGTATATCCATTACTAGAATACATAACATTAAAAACATTATTTGCAGATATTTTAAAATATAAATTATCAAAAACATTATTAATGAAACTTGTATTTATCTCAAAATCATTAATTATAAATGATTTTATCATTCTATTGATATTCGAAGTGTTATCCAAGTATTGATTACTTACATATTTAGTTTTCCAAACCAAGTTTAAATTGTTATTTACTTTCCATTCGAAGTGATTGTTTATAATCATATTTGGAGAAAAAGCTATATCAGTTACATTGTAATTATTTATAACTGTATTGTATTCTGAAAAATCATTACCATAATCATAAATATATTCTTTAAAGTTATAAACTAAGTTTCTAGATAGTGATAAAGAAGTGTTAATCATAAGATTGTTACTGTTAAATGAATTATATATTTCAACCCCAAATCTTCTGCTTTTTTTTACGTTTGTTCTAACATAAGCTCCTACGTCGTTTACCTCACCAGTTGTGACTAATTGATCATCATATTCCATTAAGAATAAATTAGTATTTAAAATCCCCTTTTCGTAATTAAAATTTTTTCCAATTTCAAAATCATAAAGCTTTTCGTGACTTGGTTCAATATTAGAATCAATAAAATCACTTCTTATAGGTTCTCTATTTGCAATTGAAATGGAACTATAAAAACTAATGAAATCATTAATTTTTTTTGTAAACCCTAATTTAGGATTTACAAATATCCTAGCCGAATTTATATTAATAGCAGACTTATCATTGTCTGTTCCATTACTTTTATGTGAATAACTTCGAACTTGAAAATCTAAAAATAGATTAGATGAATTAGATATTTTATAATCATATTTTATAAATAGATTTCCATCTCTTTTAAATGATTTAGAAAAATAGTATGGGTCTTTGATTGGAATACTAGGAATTATTATTAGACCAAAGTGATCACCATCATATTCACTAATGGCTCCTCCAATATTTAATTCTCCTTTTTTTACTTTTGTAAAATAAGAGTAGGTAATTCCATAAAAATGATTATCTAGCCATCTTCTTCTTACTAAATCAATAGATTTATTTTCTAAGCTTGCATAATAATCAATTAAATTATCAGCTTCTCTAAATTGTTCATAATATCCTCTTCCATATGTATAATGTAAAGCCAAATGAATGTTTGAGTTATTGGAAATATTATGATTAAAGTGAAATTGATAATGATCTTGCTGATAATTATCAGTTTCATTTTCATATAAATAATAATTGAACGTTCTTCCGGAGTTTAATAAATTATTAGCTTGTTTGTCAGTATATCCGTTATTCAATATAACATTGTTCATACCATCTAAATCGTTTTCAATTCTTGATTGAGGTGTTCCCCACCACGACTGATATGTTTTTTCTTTTCCAGAAAAATTTATAAAATCTATAACACTTTTCTTTCCATAATAACTCGCAGATGCATAATATGATTTTAAATTTGATGATGCTCTATCAATATATCCATCTGAGTCAATTTTAGAGAATCTTAAATTAAGGTTTAATTTATTTTTTATAAGTCCTGAGTTAATTTCAAGAGAGTTTTTAAATGTTTTAAATGACCCTGCAGATGATGAATAATTTAATTTAAAATCTTCACTAATATTTCCTGTTTTTATATTAATTGTACCCCCAAATGAACCACCTCCATTTGTTGAAGATCCAACACCTCTTTGAACTTGAATACTACTAGATGATGAAGCAAGGTCTGGCATATTAACCCAAAAAACTCCATGAGATTCAGAATCATTATATGGGATTCCATTTATAGTTACGTTAACTCTGGTTGCATCACTTCCCCTTATCCTAACGCTTGTGTAACCAACACCATTGCCAGCATCTGATGTAGCATAAGCTGAAGGTGTAGCCTGAATTATAAATGGAATATCTTTTCCAACATTGCTTTTTTCAATAAAATTTTTAGAAATATTTGTATAAGGATACGGACTATTTTTTTTTACTCTTGTTGATGTAACTTTAATTTCATCATTAAGTATTATTCCATCATCTAAGGTAAATTTAAAATCACTTCTATTATCAGTGTTAATAAAAAAATCTTTCGCTATATACCCCACATGTGATATTTTCACATTTATACTATCTTCATTTGTGTTGAAATAAAATATTCCTTTTTGATCACTATATAATATTTTATTTAAAGAAGGTATTTGAATATTAGCTCCTATAATTGCTTCACCCTCATTATTAACCACTAAGCCCTTAAATGATTTTTGAGCGTGGCCTGAAAAGGTTATTAAAATTAAAAATAATATTTTATTCATATTTACTACGCCAGCATTATCTGGATCAGTTTTTCGAGTTTAATCTCAGCCTTTATATTTCAGGCACCCCAAGGTTTCACAAGTATAATTATTTTTTTATAAAATTTAAAGATGTTAATAGTCTATTTGAATGACTTCCCTCAACAACTTTATAGTTTGCCTTTTTTTGATTCAAATGATATTTAAATAAATCAAATATTTTAATTCTTCCTTTAGGATTTTCTCTTAAAGGATCTTTGACCCAAGGGAAATCAGGTTTGCACAACAAATAGTAATCAAATAATTCATTTTTTGTCATTTTAATAATCTTTTTACTGCATTGATTATATTTAAACTCACTCCAAATTAGTATATCAATAATAGACGTATCACTAATAAGAAATTTTTTAACTTTTGTTTTTTTTTCTTCTATTCTTTCTGACTGTTTTTGAGCAATTATTTCAAGCGATGAAATCGTATAATTTTTATTTTTATTAACATAATACCTGGCATATTCTTCAATAAAATTTTCTTTTAATAATTTAGATAAACTGTTAGCTAGTGTTGTTTTACCAGACGACTCAGGACCTATAATTGATATTTTTTTCATTTAATTTATTTGTCCAGGATTTATATCCCAAAATTGCAATAATTAAAAATACAAGAAATTGAAAGCTAGTTAATGGCAATTCTTTATAAAAATAAAGTGGGATATATATTAAGTCCGCAATTATCCAATATATCCAATTTTCAATTTTTCTTCTTGCCATTAGAAACATCGCAACTAGAGATAAGGAAGTTGTAATACTATCAACCATTGGTACATTGCTATCTGATGTTTTTAATAAATAATATATTATCAAGAAGAAAAATATTGATAGAATAATTGCGAAAAATAATTCTCTTTTATTACATCTACTAATTTTTTTTCTTACTTTTTTATTTTTTGAACCCCAAAGAAACCACCCATAAATGCTCATTATAAAATAATAAATATTAATGCCAGCATTTGCATACAGTTCTGCAGAATAGTTAATAAAAATATAAATACTTACGCTAATAATACCAGTGGGAAAAACCCTTATGTCATTATTTTTTGCATACCATACACTTAATAGTCCGAATAATACAGCAATGAATTCCAACATTTTATATAATAAATATAATTTTAGTTTTAATAAATATCCATTAGATTTGTTTGGCAAATAGAACTAGTTAATATTTGCCATGCAAAAAAATAATAAAATTCTTTCTGAAGCATTTACTTTTGATGATGTTTTGCTTCAACCTGCCTATTCAGATATATTACCTAGCCAAGTTGATGTATCTACCTATTTAACCAGAAATATTAAATTAAATATTCCTTTAATTTCTTCACCAATGGATACGGTTACAGAATCATCTTTAGCTATTGCAATTGCATTGAAAGGCGGAATGGGAATTATCCATAAAAACATGAAAATTAATGATCAAGCAGATGAGGTTAAAAAAGTTAAAAGATCCCAAAGTACTATTATAAAAGATCCAATTACTTTAAATAAAAACTCAACTGTAAAAGATGCCCTACAAATAATGAAAAAAAATAAAATTGGTGGCATTCCTATCGTTGGTCAAAAAAACTATTTGTATGGAATTGTAACTAATAGAGATATAAGATTTCATAAGGATGGAAAAATTCAGCTTTCGGAAATTATGACATCAAAAAATTTAGTTACCGCAAAGAATGATACAGATTTATTTAAGGCAGAGCAGTTATTAAAAAAACATAAAATTGAAAAATTACCCATTGTAAACGAAAAGAATATTTTAGTTGGTTTGGTAACATATAAAGATATATTGAAAAATAAGTCTATGCCAGATGCTTGTAAGGATAGATTTGGAAGATTGAGGGTTGGAGCAGCAATTGGAAATGAATTAAATTATAAAAAAAGATTAGATAACTTAATAAGTGTAGGGGTAGATGTAATTGTGATTGATACTGCTCATGCACACTCTAAATCTGTAATTTCTTTGTGTAAAAAAATTAAAAAAAATTATGACATTGATTTAATAGTTGGAAATGTTGCAACTGCTAGCGCAGTAAAAGATTTAGTATCCGCTGGCGCAGATGCAATAAAAGTTGGAATAGGTCCTGGAAGTATTTGTACAACTAGAGTAATTGCAGGTGTTGGAGTCCCTCAATTGTCTGCAATTCTAGAGTGTTCAAAAGGTTTAAAAGATTCCAAAATACCATTAATTGCGGACGGTGGAATTCGATTTTCTGGTGACATAGTAAAAGCTATTTCAGCTGGAGCAAATGTTGTTATGATTGGATCATTATTTGCAGGGACAAAAGAAACACCTGGGGAAATTATACTACATGAAGGAAGAAAATATAAAACCTATAGAGGAATGGGTTCTGTTGAGGCTATGGAAAAAGGAGCAAGAGATAGATATTTTCAAGAAAATGAAAAAGAAACTAAGAAGTTAGTTCCTGAGGGGATTGTTGGAAGAGTACCATTTAAAGGAGATACTTCTGAGGTTATATATCAGTTAGTTGGTGGCATTAAATCAGGGATGGGTTATACAGGATCTAAAGATATAAATGAATTAAAAGCTAATACTAAATTTGTTAAAATAACAAATGCATCTTCCATTGAAGGTCATCCTCATAACATAAATATTACCAGGGAAGCTCCAAATTATTCTAAGAACTAATCTTAGCAATCATTAACATTTATTTTTTTTTGGTTTTTTTCAGAATTATTAAATTGTAATTTTGAATATGATTTTGAATAAATTTAAACCTAGAATAAGTTTAATATTGGGATTATCCTGTTGGGTTTTTCTTTTATTATTTCAACTGACCTTAATTATTATAGAAAAAAACCTAACAATATATTCGTATTATTTTACTTATCATTTTTTTCTTGGGCTATCTATTTTATTCACTTATAATTATTATGATCAAAAACTTAAACTAGCAAACCCTAAGAATGTATTAATTTATTTAAATAAAATTTTAAAATTTTCTTTTTTATCTATTATTCCAGTTGGAATTATATGGATAATTTTATTTTATATTTTATCCGGAAATTATATCACAAGAAATGTATCCGTATTAAACATTGTAAATCATGTAAATATTGGAATTTCATTAACTTATTTGTCTATTATTTTTACTGTTTATAAAAGGTTTATTTTCTTTGATAATGAAAATAATTTAACAAAATCCTTGTGGAAAACTTTTGAATACTTAATTCTTTTTACCTTTTTATTTGATTTTGTATCTATCTTTTTTCTTTCCTCTTTGTATTACATAATTGGAGTCATTGTAATTATATGTGGATTTGTTTTATCATTTAATTTGAAGTGGATTGCATATATAAGCTTTGATAAAAAATGGAAAAGCATTTTATATATATTTATTATAATTATATCTCTACTTTTTTATATAAGAATTTTTCTTCAAATTAATATTACCGGAATAGTAATTTTTGACCTCACTAAATCTTTATATTTTATGGTAGTTAGTATTTTTATTTTACTATACTCTTTTATTTCAATTTTAGTTAATGCATTCAATTTACCAACATCCACCGTATTTGAAAAGTTTCAAAAAGAAAAACTTATTGCTAGAAAAGTTCAAGAAGCGTTAATTCCAAAATCATTACCAAACTCAGAAAAATTAAAAATTTTCTCCACTTATAATCCTCATTCAGATTTAGGAGGGGACTATTTTGACTATATTCCTTTAAATAAAAATCAATTTATTGTATGTGTTGCGGATGTTTCTGGTAAAGGTATGCCAGCAGCGTTGCTAATGTCAAATTTTCAAGCTTCATTAAGAACTTCATTAAGATATACTCAAAATTTAGACGAAATAGTTACGGAATTAAATTTCCAAATTAAAAGTAAAGAATCTGGCGATAGATTTGTTAGTTTTTTTATAGCTGAGTTTAATATTCAGAAAAAAACAATCAACTATGTTAATTGTGGTCATCCACCACCAATTTTGAAATTAGATAACAAAATAATAAATTTAGATCAGGGCACAACTCTAATAGGTGTTTTTAATGAATTGCCTAAATTTAACTCGCATAAAGTTAAGTATAAAAATAATTGTTTATTATTATGTTACACTGATGGATTGTTAGAGACCCAAAATGATTTTAATGAGTATTATGGAGAGAAAAAGCTCAACAGTTTTGTTTTATCTTCTAAAATAAATAGTAAAAAAATAAATGAAAGAATAATAGATGATCTTAATAATTTTAAGGGAAATAATACTTTTAATGATGATATAACAATATTAACTATAGAAATCTCATAAAATGAAACCTAATTTTTTTATGTTTTTTTTGATATTAATTTCCTGTAAAATTGACTCTAACAAAGAGGAGGAAATAAAATCTAATCCGTTAGCAAAAGTTGAAAACAATTTCTTGTATTTAGATGATATTATTATACCTGATAATAATTATGATAGTTCAAAATTTGTTGCTAAACAAATAAATGATTGGATAAAAAATGAAATTATATTACTTCATGCATATAATAATATAAATGATAGAATTTTTATTGATAAAAAACTTAAAAAATATGAAGATGATTTGATTTTGTATCAATATGAAAATGAGTTATTATCAAATAATGTTAATTTCATAATTTCTGATTTACAGATAAGTAAATATTATAACGAAAACATAAAAGATTTTATATTAGGTTCAAAGATTGTTAGATGTTTATATACAAAAATCCCCTTGGGAGCTCCTGAAATTATTAATTTTAAAAAATTAATAAAAAGATATCCTCAATCAAATATTAATGATATTAAGTCTTATTCCTTTCAATTTGCTGAACAGTATTTTTTAGATGATTCTGTTTGGCTAGATTTCGACGATTTAATTATTAATACTCCATTCATTGAATTAGATAATGATTTTTCTTATTTAATTAATAATAGATTTTTAGAGAATCAGGATGACAGGTTTTATTATTTTATAAAAATTATAGATTATAAAACACCCGGAGATATATCTCCCATTTCTTTTGAATATGATATTATAAAAGCAATTCTATTAAATGACAAAAAAAAAGAATTATTAAATAAATTGCAAGATAGTATTTATTTAAAATTTATAGATCAAGTTGATTATGAGGTTTATTAGTTTTATTTTCTTATTAGTTATATTTTTTCCTGGTCGTGCTCAGGAAGAATCATCTGGGGTAGTTATTGATAAGATTATCTCAAAAATTGATGATTATATCGTTTTAAAATCTGAACTAGAAAGCACGTATTTAGACGTTTTATCTAGAGGTCAAAGGTTGTCAGGAAATACAAAGTGTGCCGTTTTAAAAAACTTAATAACTAATAAACTTTTAGTTGCAAAAGCTGAGATTGATTCAATTATGGTTGAGGATGGCGAAGTAAATCAAGAGTTGGATTCAAGAATGAACATAATTATTAATCAGGTGGGCTCAGAAGAAGAAATAGAAAATTATTATAATAAAACAATTTCAGAATTTAAAAATGAATTATTTGATGATATTAAACAACAACTGGTTGCAAATAAAATGCGAAGAGAAATTTTATCTGAAGTATCTGTCAGTCCTGAAGAAGTTCGTAGTTTTTTTAATAATATACCAAAAGACAGTATACCATATTTTTCTACTCAAGTACAAGTATCTCAAATAGTTAAAATAATTAAGGTTGGAAATGATCAAAAAGAAAAGGCAAAGTTAAAATTAATTGATATTAGAAATAAACTTATTTCAGGTGAGAGTTTTGAAATTCTTGCCACTTTAAATAGTGAGGATTTTGAAAGTGCTAAGAGAGGAGGGAGAATAGGATTTGTTGGAAGGGGGGCACTTCAGCCAGAATATGAAGAAGCTTCTTTGAAATTAAACCCTGGTGAAATTTCTATGCCAGTAGAAACCAAATTCGGATTTCATTTAATTGAATTGATTGAAAAAAGAGGAAATATGTATGATACTAGACATATTTTAATTAAACCAAATATTTCTGAGGGCGATATTATTAGTGGGAAGAAAGAATTGGATAGTTTAAAAAACTTAGTTGTTCTTGACTCAACATCATTTGAAGAATTAGCAAGAAAAGCTTCAGATGACAAATTTACTTCATCATTTGGTGGCTATTTTACCGATGCTTCGGGCGGGGAAAAAATTTTAGTTGATGAACTTGATCCAGTTATTTTCTTTACTATTGACACAATGAAAGTTGGTTCAATATCACCTCCAATGCAATTTAGAATGGATGATGGAACTCAAGCATTACGAATATTGTTTTATAAAAGTAAAATTTTACCACATTTGGGGAATCTAAAAGAAGATTATCAAAGGTTTCGAACTTTTGCCTTAAACAATAAACAATCTGACATACTTAATAACTGGTTTGAAATTACTAAATTAGAAGTTTTTATAACTATTGATGATGAATATAATTCATGTAATTTAGCTAATTAGCTCCTCTGAATTGTTTAAGAAAACGAATGTCGTTTTGAGAAAACAATCTTAAATCATCAATTTGATATTTTAACATTGCAATTCTTTCAATACCCATACCAAAAGCAAATCCAGAATATTTTT
This sequence comes from uncultured Marinoscillum sp., assembly GCA_902529805.1. Taxonomy (GTDB): domain Bacteria; phylum Bacteroidota; class Bacteroidia; order Cytophagales; family MED-G16. Next base: position 2,318 of record CABZXU010000004.1, on the reverse strand, counting down.
TTGAATCAAGACCACAGTTTTCTAGAACGTTAGGATCTACCATTCCTGAACCTAAAATTTCCAGCCATCCTGATTTCCATGAAATATCCATCTCTGCACTTGGTTCAGTAAAAGGAAAATAGGATGGTCTAAATCTAACTTTTGTTTTTTTTCCAAACATTTCTTTTGCAAAATAATATAATGTGTCTTTTAAATCTTTAAAGCTTACTCCTTCGTTTACAAATAAACCTTCAACTTGGTGAAAAAAACAGTGAGATTTCGATGATACGGTTTCGTTGCGATATACTTTGCCAGGTATAATTACTCTGAGTGGAGGTTTTTTTTCTTCCATCAATCTAATTTGAACATTCGAAGTATGTGTTCTTAAAACAATATCAGGATCTCTTTCTACGAAAAATGTATCTTGCATTTCTCTTGCGGGATGGTTTTCAGGAAAATTTAATGCTGTAAAATTGTACCAGTCTTTTTCAATTTCCGGACCATCTTCAATAGAAAAACCAATTTCACTAAAAATACTAATTATTTTATTTTTTATTTTTCTTATAGGATGAATACTTCCAAGATCTTCTGTACGAGGAGGCAAACTAAAATCTTCAAAATCATTTTTTAGAACCGTTCCTTTTTTTAATTGACACGAAGCTTCATTTAATTTGTTTTTTGCAATGGTTTTTAGAACATTTATCTTAATTCCTATTTCCCCTTTTTCTTTTGGTGGTATTGTTTTGAATTTTTTAAACAAATCATTAATTACACTTTTTTTACTAATAAATTTAACTCTAAAATCTTCTAATTCACTAGCGTTATTTATTTGCAATTTATCTATTTCCTTTTTGTAATTATTTATTAGATCAAGCATTTTATTTAATTGTCTTTTTTCAAAGATATAATAGAGTTTAGCCAATTCAAATTAACTTTTTTATTTAGAACTTTAGGTTTTGATATCCATCCTAAAAAAAGTATATATACTAATGATATGTATAATATCATCAAACCCAATTTAAGGTCATAAAAATCACCTAAAAAGCCTATCAAAAACGGATATATTGCCCCTCCTGCAATTCCAGTCATCATGATGCCAGATACTGTGCCGTGATTTTTTTCAAAAGAATTGAGAGCCAACGCTATAATAATTGACCACATACTAGAAATAGATAATCCTAAACTTGAAATTGCTATTATTGCTATCCATTTTTCTCCAAATAATCCAAAGCTTAAAATTAAAATAGATAAACAAGATAAAAACATCAATAGTCTTCTAGAATCAAATAGTTTAATTAAGACAAGGCTTATTAAGGTTCCAATGGTCATGTTGCCCCAAAAAAATGAGATAACCTTAGCCCCCTCAATCTGAGGGTTAAGGTCATGATACGAATAAAGAAATTGAGATGCCCACGTATTTATTCCTTGTTCTGTTCCTACATAAAAGAAAATCCCAAAAAAATACAGATATGACCATTTATTTTTTAAAATATTTTTTAATGAGTTAAACTGAACCTTTTCTTCTTTATATTTTTTTTTTGGAAATCTAGAGAGACTTATTATAGAAATAAGTATTAGAGATATTATGCTAAACGTCCAATATATAGCTATCCATTTTGGGTTAAATTCGTATATAAAATTTAACAAATTATTAGTTGAAATTTGCATATAAAAAATAGGACTAAAAAATGAAGCTAATCCAAAAAAAAACTGACCCATTATTGAAAAAAAAGCAAAATTTTCAGCATTGGTTGTAGATCTTAGCAATGGATTAATCGCAACTTGTAATATTGACATTCCTGTTCCTATTAATAATAATGAAATAATACCTGTTAAGTAGTTGGTATACAAGGAAAAAAATAGTGAGCCTATTAATGATACAAATAAACCAAAAACTATCACCTTTTTCTCACCGTATATTTCGGTTAAATGGCCACTTGGTATAGAAAACAAACCATATGCTATAAAAAAAGAAAATGGAAGTATCGCTGCGGCACTTAAACTTAAATTGAAACTTTGAATAATCTCAGGAATAAGAGGACCTATAATATTTGTTATAAATGAAATCATAAAAAATATTACCATAATTAAAATGATTAGATAATATTTTTTTTTGGAGAGTTTAATCTTTTGGGTAGGCAAGAAAAAATGGATTTAATAAATTTTTTTTATTATATGATATTTCACTTTTATTATTTGATTTGAATAGTTTGACGTTTGAACCATTTGCTATTGCGTGAGCTGCTGCTGTGTCCCATTCCATAGTTGGGCCATATCTTGGATAAATATCGGCATTATTTTCAGCCAGAAACAATATTTTTAAAGAACTTCCTACGGGA
>CABZXU010000003.1 GCA_902529805.1 uncultured Marinoscillum sp. | reverse complement strand
AACATTAACTGGATTACCTCCTCCTAAAAATGAATGGCCTGTGTCTAAACATAATCCAATTAAATTTTCATCAGTATTTCTCAAAAAATAATCAATTTCATCTGGAGTTTCAATATATCCTCCACAGTGATGATGAAAAACAGTTTTTAGCTTTGATTTTGAAAAAACTTCTTCAGCAATTTTATTAGCTCCTTGTGCGAAAATTAATTTTTGTTTTTTTGATAAATACATACTTTTTTTTATTCTAGCAGTATTACAAGTCCTTTCTTTTACTCTACAATTATCATCTGAGAGAATTATTAATGAATCATTAAATCCTGCTTTTTTCATTAAATCCGCAATCAATAATGCTTTTTTAATTCCTTTTTTATGGTTTTCTTTGTTATAAAGAGCTAATGGGATAAAGGCTCCAACTAAACTAAGGTTTCTTTTATTTAATTCTTTTCTTAACACTTTAGGGTTTGTAGGTAAAAATCCATAATCACCTAGTTCTGTGCCTGAATAATTACATTCCTTAATCTCATCAAGTACTTTTTTATAATTAGAATGGTTTTTTATATCAAACTCTAAAATACCCCAAGAACAAGGTGCATTAGCAATTTTTATCATATTTTAATTGTAAAACCTTTGGTTTTTTTTATGATTTAGATATTCTTTATATGCTTTATTTACAGAACTCATTTTAGAGGTTTCAGCTACGGGAACTTCCCACCATGAGTAACCTGGAACTTCGTGGAATCTATCACACTGTAAATAAATAAGTGTAGTTTTATCTATATTTTTAGCATTTCTCAGAGCGTGTTCAAAATCTTTATAGGTTTTACATTTTAAAACATGGGCCCCAAGTGACCTTGCATTTTCAGCTAAATCAACTTTTATTTCTTTTTCTTTAGAATCATTGTCTCCAAAATCATTATTTTCTACTTTATTTCTAAAGGAAAACCTAGTCCCAAATCCTTTACTGCCTAGTGATCTAGATAAAGATCCTATGCTTTTATATCCACTATTATCAATTAAAACAATAGTTAGCTTAAGGTTTTCTTGAATTGATGTAATTATCTCTTGAGAAAGCATGAGATAACTGGCATCGCCCACCATAACATAAACTTCTCTATTTGGACATGCCATTTTTATTCCAAGCCCACCTGCAATTTCATATCCCATACATGAATAACCATATTCTAAATGAAATCCTTTAGGATCTTTTGTTCTCCATAGTTTATGTAAATCGCCAGGAAGACTTCCAGCAGCACACACTATTACATCTTTTTCATCTATTATATTATTTACAGCACCAATGATTTCCCCCTGACTTAGAATCTTAGGATTTCTATAATTATAAATATTTGATACTATAACATCCCATTCTAAATTTAATTTTTTTACTTCCTTTGAATAACTCTTATCTACTTTAAATTTTTTCAAAGAAATATTTAGTTCTTTTAGTACTGCTTTAGCATCTCCTTGAACCATTAGAGCTCCATTTTTTGAAGCATCAAATTCATTAATGTTTATATTAATGAACTTTACATTCTTATTTTGGAATGCAGTTTTAGATGATGTTGTAAAATCACTATACCTAGTGCCTATTCCTATGATTAAGTCAGATTCTTTTGATATTTTTACAGCTCCTTTTGTACCTGTGGCTCCAATTGCTCCTAATTGATGGGAATCATTATATTTAACAGCTCCTTTACCCGCAAAGGTTTCAGCTAATGGAATATCAGTTTTATTTATAAATTTTAGTAGTTCTTCTGTAGCTTCACTATAATGCACTCCACCTCCTGCAATTATTAATGGTTTTTTACTTTTCATAATCCATTTAATTGCCAGCTCTATAATTTTTTTATCTGGTCTTAATCTTTGAATTGACCATACTTTCTTTTTAAATAGTTTAACTGGAAATGCAAAAGATTCACTTTGAACATCTTGAGGTAAAGAAAGTGTAACTGTTCCGGTTTCTGCAGGAGATAATAATACCCTCATAACTTCTGGCAAACTAGATTGTAATTGCTCAGGTCTATTTATTCTATCCCAGTATTTTGAGATAGGTTTAAAACAATCATTTACTGAAATATCCTGAGAAAAATTTGATTCTAATTGTTGAAGTGCAGGGGAAACATTTCTTTTAGCAAAAATATCACCTGCAAGAAGCAGTACTGGAAGTCTATTGATTGTTGCTCCTGCTGCAGCTGTAATCATATTAGTGCTTCCAGGTCCAATAGATGTAGTGCAAACAAGGGCATTTTTTCTATTTTTAATTTTAGCATATGCAGCTGCTGAGTGAACCATAGATTGTTCATTTCTACACTGGTAATATTTTAGTTCTTTTTGTTCTTGAATAGCTTGACCAATTCCCCCAACATTTCCATGGCCTAAAATACCAAAACATCCTTCAAAAAATTTCTTTTCAATCCCATTTGTTTTAATATATTGATTATTAATATACTTTATTATTGCTTGAGCTACTGTTAATTTTATTCTATTCATATTAAAAACCTCCGTGATTATTGATAAATTCTAAAGTTTCGTTTAGAGTTGGCATAAAGTTAGCACAACCAGGTTGCAAAACAACTAAGGCCCCACAAGCATTCCCCATTCTACAAGATTTTTTTAAGTCCCAACCCTTTAAGTACCCATAAATAAAACCACTGGCAAATGCATCACCAGCACCTAACACGTTTAATACTTTAATTGGAAAACCATCAATTTCATATGATCTTCCATTTGAATTGTAAATTTTTACACCTTTTTCACCTCTTTTTACAATTAATGTATCTATTCCAAAACTTAGAATATTTTTAATTTCTTTTAATAGATTTCCTTTGATTTTTGGAGATGAAATTTGTTGATTGTTAATTTCAACCTCATTTTTTGATTTAATATTTGTTGCAAGAATTTCTTCTTCTGTTCCAATAATTACATTAACCAATGGCAAAATGGATTTTGTCAATTTTCCAAAAGAAGATATGTTTTTCCATTGATCTAATCTGAAATCTAAATCATGAATTATTGGTATATTATTTTTGCTAGCGATTTTGATTGCATGAATAACAGCACTTCTGCTAGGCTCTTTGTTCAAAGCAGTACCTGAGACTCCTAATATTTTACATCTTTCTATTTGAAAGCTGTTTACATGATTTATATTTATCATACTATCTGCTGCATTTTCTCTATAAAAAACCAAAGGAAAATTATTTGGAGGTTCAATTCCTAATAAAACAGCACTAGTTCTAGATCCATTAATTTTAGGAATATTATTGATATTTATATTTTCTTTTTCTAAAAAATTTAAAATAAAATCTCCAACTTTATCATTTCCAACTGCAGTTAAAATTTCAGTATCTAAACCTAATCTTGAACACCCTACTGCAATATTTAGTGGTGAACCACCAACAAAAGCATCAAAACCTTTTATATTTTCAAATTTTGATCCTATATTTTGAGAATATAAGTCTATTGATGATCTACCAATTGTTATTAAATCAATTTTTTTATTTCTTTTCATTCTTTTGTGCTTTTACAAGTGGAACTCTTGGGTCTTTTCCTTTCCAAGATTGGTAGATCCATTTATGATCCGGATCATCAGAATTTGCAAGAGATTGATCAGATCCTGCTAAAAAGTTTAAATAATATATATTATATCCATGACCTGCTACAACTGGATGGTATCCTTTTGGAACAGTCACTACATCATTATTTCTAGTAACAATTACTTCATTTAGACTTTTGTCATAAGTATAAACTTGTTGTATAGCAAATCCTTGTTTTTTTTCAATTTTATAGAAATATATTTCTTCAAGTTGAGCTTCTAAAAGATTGTTATTTTTATCTAATATTCTTTTATCATGTTTATGTGCAGGGAATGAGCTCCAATTTCCTGATGGAGTATATACTTCTACAGATACTAATTTATTACAACCAAACCCTGGCTCTATAAGAGAATTAATTTGACGAGTTGCATTATCACCTCCTCTTATTTCTATATCAACTTCATTTGGTTTTTTAAATTTAGCTGGAAAATCTTGATCTGCTAAACAATAACCAAAAGCAATATCTAATATCTCACTTTCGGCTTTTAATTTAAATTCTGTATTTCTAGGAAGATATAAAGTATGAGCTATTCCATGGAAAACACTTTTTCTACCATTAAAAGTTTTCCAATTTCCTTTATCTGATTTTACAGAATAATTTCCTGACATCAAAATTATTCCATATTCATAATTGCCAGTATTATTTCTCCATTCTTCACCTTTTTTTAAAATTCTAGAATTAAAATTCAAAAGATTCCACCCTGCTTTTTTAGCAGAAATAGATTGATATTCATTTAGCTCATTAGATGCTTTGTGTAAAAGTGAATATTTGTTATGTTTCATATATTAACTCATCCAATTTTTTTTTGCACTAGCGTTCCATTTCGATGTTCTCTTTTTTAATCTAGTCCAAAAATTAATTGAACTTTTTCCGGTTATATCTCCAACTCCAAATCTTGATTCATTCCATCCTCCAAATGAAAATGGTTCTCTTGGTACCGGAACTCCAATATTTACTCCCACCATACCGGCACTAACTTTTTCTGTTATATAATTTGCTAACTTTCCATCTTGAGTATATACTGAAGAAGCATTTCCATAATTAGAATTATTCTCAATTTTAATTGCATTATCAATTTCTTCAGTTCGCATGATTGCTAGAACAGGACCGAATACTTCTTCCTTGGCTATTTTCATTTCTGGGGTTACATAATCTATTATAGTAGGACCAACATAGTAACCATTTTCTTTACCTATGACTTTAGCACTTCTTCCATCTAAAATTATTTTAGCTCCTTCTTTTTCAGCTTCATCTATATATTTTTCAATTCTTTCTTTTGCTTCTTTTGAAATAACAGAACCTAAATTTTTACCAGGAATTACAGTTTTTGCTTTGTTTTTTATTTTATCAATAGTTTCTTGTATTTTTCCTACACCTATCATTGCAGAAGCTGCCATACATCTTTGACCAGCACAACCAGACATTGAAGCTACTATATCATTGGAAGCCATTTCACTATTAGCATCAGGCAAAACAATTAAATGATTTTTGGCTCCTCCAAGTGCAAGACATCGTTTAAGACTAGCGGTAGACTTCTTATAAATATTTTTTGCAATTTTTGTTGAGCCAACAAAAGAAATTGCTGATATATCTTTATGATTACAGATTCCTTCTACAACTTTTTTATTACCATTAATCACATTAAAAACTCCATCAGGTAGTCCTGAGATTTTTAACAATTCAGCAATTTTAGAAGCACCTACTGGTGTTTGCTCTGAAGGTTTTAGTATCATACAATTTCCAAGAACTAAAGCATTAGGAATTGTCCACATAGGAACCATAATTGGGAAATTAAATGGAGTGATTGATGATACAATTCCAACAGGAACATGTGAGGATCTACATTCTACTCCTCTACTAACTTCTTGTATTTCATCATGAATTATTTGTGGCATTGAACAAGCAAACTCTGTAAGTTCAATTCCCTTTAAAACTTCTGCTTTTGCTTCTTCAAAAGTTTTTCCATTTTCTTGACATATTGAATCTGATAAAGAATCAATATTATTTCTTAATTGATTTCTAAATTCAAAGAAAAACTCTACTCTTTCTTTTAATGTAAACTTTGACCAACTTTTATATGCATTTTTTGCAGCATTAACAGCTTGATCTAATTCCTTTAAAGAAGAGTTTGTTACTTCAGTTAATTTTTTTCCATTTTGTGGATTCCATACTGATATTTGATCACTTTTTGAAGAGACAAATTTACCGTTAATAAAATTATTAATTATTTCATTCATTTAACCTATTATATTTTTTTAAAACTTTTTTTAGTCTATCATGAGGTAACTCATAAACAACATTATCATTTATTCCAATCATTGTTTTAGCAGAGATTAGAGCATTTAAAATGGCTTCTTCAGTAGCTTGAACAGTTGCAATGAAAAAAGGATTCATTTCATCGTTTGGTAAGAAAGTTATAGATTTTTCGTTTTCCCTATCAAAAGCTTTACTATTAGCAGTAGAAAATGAAATAAATATATCTCCAGATCCATTAGAACCATATCCACCAACTCTTGAAATTCCGATTGGGACTCTTCTTACTATTCTTTTTAATTGGTTAGGAAGAAATGGAGCATCAGTTGCAACTACTACAATTATTGATCCTAAACCACCTGTTTTTTCTCCATAAGTTATTTTAGGTTTTAAGTCTTGTATTTCTTTTCCAACGGGTACCCCAGAAATTGTAAGATCATCTCTATTTCCATAATTAGCTTGAACTAATACTCCTAAAGTGTAATTTTTACCATCTAAATTAATTTTTCTTGATGAAGTTCCAATACCTCCTTTAAATCCATGGCAGATCATACCTGTACCACCGCCAACTCCACCTTCTAAAATAATTCCTCCTTGAGCGTTTTCTAATGCTTTAATTGCATGTTCTTTTTTTACATGAAAACCATTTATATCATTTAATGATCCATCATACGTTTCACCAACAACTGGAAGAGACCAAAACAAATCTTTTATATCATAAAGAGTCTTGAATAGTTTATTATTGTATTGCCACTCGATTACAGCGTCCCTAACAATACCGACACTATGAGTATTTGTTATCAAAATTGGTCCTTCAAGAAAACCTGATTCTTCTACCCATGTAGTCCCTGTCATTTCACCATTTCCATTTAATGAATACCATCCAGAAAATACTGGATCAAATACTTTACCTCGGGGTAAAATTGCAGTTACACCAGTCCTTACTGGACCTTTACCAATTACTAATTTACCATCTCCTTTTATTATGGTTTCATGACCGACTAACACTCCCTCAACATCAGTTATTGAATTGAATTCACCAGTTATTCCGTTAAGAGGGATTCCTATATCCCGAGCTCTAATTGTAGTTTGTGAATGAAGATGGTTATAAAATAATATATTTAGAAAAATACTAACAAAAAATTTCATAAATTGGGTCATATTATAAATATACAACCCATACAATTAATTCATATAATATAGATCTATTTATTTAAATTAATGAGTATAAGAAAAGAATCTATTGAAGAAGAAAATTTAAATGTAATAAGCCATGGAGTTGGATTATTATTAAGTATTGTTGGTTTATATTTTTTACTTGAAAAATCAATTAAAAACCCTGATAAATTATTTTTTATTTGTGCATTGATTTATGGTTTATCATTAACCTTTATGTATTTATGTTCAACTTTATATCATTACTATTATAATACAAAGTATAAAAATAGTTTAAGATTAGCTGATCATATAAGTATATATTTTTTAATAGCTGGTTCTTATACCCCTGGGTTACTTTTAAAATTAAATGAAGGTCTTGGAGTTTATTTATTTTTTGTAGTGTGGGGAATTGCTATTTTTGGAATGCTCTTTAAAATTTTTTTTCTAAATAAATTTGAAAAATTTTCTCTAGCACTGTACTTAATTATGGGTTGGTTAATTGTTGTAGATTTTAATAGTCTTATCACATATTTTCATAGTGACGCATTATTATTAATGATTTTAGGTGGTGTATTATACACAGTAGGAACAATATTTTATTCTTTAGAAAAAATTAAATATAATCACGCTATTTGGCATCTATTTGTTTTGGGTGGATCAGCAAGTCATTACTTTATGATATATAAATATATAATTTAATTTCTTACAAAATATGTTTTATGAATATCAGCAATATATTTTCTATTCATAAATTCATTATAAACTTCAAAGGTTTCAATAATTAGAGTATCATTTTCAATAGACACAAAACTTTCTATGCTTTCTTTTGAAGGGAAAAAAAATTTAATTTTATCTTCTTCTAATAAATAATCAATAAATCTTCTTTGACCATTTCTATATTCCACCTCAATATAATTCCACTCCTTAATTGTCATTATTTTATCTCCAAAATAATTACAATGGTTTAATGAAAAACCTAACGCAGAATTTTCTAAACAGACTCTTTCCCATGTTCCTACTAAATTTTCTTTTGGAACAACATCATTAATTTTAAATGATAAGCAAAAGAAACTTAGTATAACAATAGATCTCATTTTAATAATTGTATATTAATTTAATGTTATTGTCTTATAATTATCAATATTAATAAAGTTAAAATCTTTAACATTTTCAATTGATTTTAAATCAGGATATTTGATTTTAGCTAATAGAGATACCAAACCTTTTGCTTTTTTTTTTTCATCATGAGTATTAACAATATACTTTGGAGATATTTGATTATATAATTCATATACATTACTCATTCCAGGGTTAACATAACCTCCCATAATTTTAGGAAGTTTGAACTCTGTGAAAGTAGTTATCATTAGTTTAATCTTAAATTTATTTACTAAATTTTTTTGATTTTCATCTAAAGTGAATCCGTGTGGAGCATAAAATATACCATTATTTTCTTGGTCATAAATTAGTAATGCAAAATAAATTGGGTCCATTATTTTAGGGGGTTTTATACTAATGAAATTAATTTTATTTTTTTCAATTTTATTTTTAGTATCTATATGAATTATTTCTCTATTTGGAAATTGTTTTTTCAATTTACTATATGCTTTTTCTGTAGCCAATATAGATTTATCGTCGGGTAGTTTTTTAAGGGTTTCTAAATGACAATGATCTTCATAATTTTGAGATATTATAATTGAATCATAATTAGGAATATCCTTTATAGTAACAGGGGGTTTTATATGCCATTGTTCATTTAACCATTTAAACCCATCTATTTCTGATCCAATTAACCAAGGGTCTAAAATAAAATTTAGTTGGTTAAATTTTATATACCAAGATGAATCTAAATTTAATCGTTTAATTTTAATCATAATTATAGAATGTGTAAAAGTAATTATTCATTTTTAAAGTAATGTATTTATTACATGTTTAGAAATATTTTTTTCAAAAAATTTATTTTACCTGGATTAATTTTTCAATCTCTGGTTATAGGTGGAGGCTATGGGACAGGGAGAGAACTTGTTGAATTTTTTCTTTTGTTAGGTCCAAAAAGCGGATTATATGGAATGATTGTATCACTATTTATATGGTGTATTGTTCTTTCTTTTACATTTGATTTATCTAGAAAACTTCATGCGTATGATTATAGATCTTTTTTAAAAAAAGTTTTAGGAAAAAGTTGGATTCTTTATGAGATCACTTATTTAATTGGTTTAGTACTTGTTATTTCGGTATTAGCTTCTGCTTCCGGAAATCTTTTAAAGGAAACATTTAATATTTCAAGTATTTATGGTATTCTTTTAATGATTTTACTTATTGGAATTTTTTCATACTTTGGATCTAAAGTTATAATGAAATTTCTTTCTTACTGGTCAATAGCACTTTATTTTGTGTTTTTAATTTTGGTAATATCTATTGGCTCAATATTTAGTGAAAATATTATTTCAAACTTTAATATTTCAGATAACAAATCAAATTGGATAATTAATGGATTTAAATATGCAGCATATAATGTTGGGATTGTTCCTGCTATGTTATTTTGTTTAAAAGATCTTAAAACTAGAAAAGAAGCAATGGTATCGGGTGTTATTGCTGCTTTTCTTGCAATGATTCCTGGTTTTATGATCTATTTTAGTTTATTGAGTCACTATCCTGAAATAAACTCCGAAATTATTCCCATAAATTTTTTATTTAATAAACTGGGATCAGATTCTTTTAAAATTATATTTCAAGTTATTTTATTTGGAACATTTGTTGAAACTGGATTGGGACTAATACACGGATTTAATGAAAGGATTGCAAGCTGGCTTAAGGAAAAAAAAGTAATCTTATCAGGGGTAAACAGATTTATAATTAGTTCATTTGTAATGATAATATGCATATTTTTTGCAGAACAATTTGGGTTAATTAGTCTTATAGCAGAAGGATATGGAACTTTAACTTGGGCATATTGGATTATATTTGTTATTCCAGTAATTTTTATTGGCGTAAAAAAAATTATTTTGAAATAAATTAATTATGAAAATAAATTTAAAGTCAAAGTTTAAATTTTTATTATTTTTTTATCTAACAAATTTAATTAATGTATATTCTCAAGAAAATTTTCAAGTAAAGAGCGGTTTTAATTTATCATCAGTAGCTATTTCTAACGGAAGTAATTTGGATCAACCATCTGGTTTTGTCCCAGCATTTCATATAGGTATTTTACTAAATAATTTGCTTGATGAAGAATATTCTTTTGAATATGGACTAATTTATAATATTAAGGGTTATAAAGTAGTTGATTTTTCTGGAGTGAATGTATATAATTATTCCACATATTTAGAGGTGCCAATATCTCTTGTATATAATTTGCCTTCAATAAAAAATGTTGAGATAAAATTCGGCCCATACTTTGCTTATGCAATAAAAGAATCTATCAGAAATTCAATAATGAAAGAAAATATTAAAGGAAAAATTGGAAATGATTTAGATAAAGGGCATACTTTAAAGCCAATCGATATGGGTCTAAATTTAGGAGCTAATTATTATTTAAGAAATATTATTTTTACCATAAATTTCGGTTACGGTTTGTTAAATAATAGACCTGGAGGGGGTAGAGGAAATGTAGTGAAAAATATTAGCAGTCAATTTTCATTTGGGTATCTAATTAATTTTAAAAAAAAATGAAAAAATTAAAAAGAAATAGCAAAGCAGGTATTATTGCAGGGGTATGTGAAGGTATAGGAGAATATTTTAAAATTGATCCAATTATTATAAGACTATTGTTTTTTGCATTTGCCTTAAGTGCTGGTGGTGGAATTATAACATATATTATTGCTTGGACATTTATTCCAAATAAAAATTACTAAGGATTTTCTAATAAAAGATAAACCATACCAATCGTTCCATCTATAAAATTTCCAACTCTGATATTTTCATTAGGACTATGTTGGTTGTTGTCCTTATTTACTGATGGATATGTAAGAGCTGGAACATTTAAAGTTGTCACAAAAGGTGAAATAGGTATAGATCCACCAGATGTTCTTTTTTTAACAGGATCTTCTTGAAAAGCTTTTTTTAAAGCACTTGATGCCCATTTCCCAATAGGGGAGTCTATTTCTGTCCTATAGGCAAGATAACTGACTTTAGAATCAAATCTAATAATATTATTTTGACTTAACCTTTCCTCAATTGTAGGTTCTCTATTTTCTATTACATAGGCGCCTTCATTAATAATGTGATCCTTTATTAATTTTAAAAGTCTATTTGGATTACTTTCTTTGACTAATCGCACATCTATTTCTGCTATTGCAGTACTTGGAACAATTGTTCTAACTTCTTTACCAACCCATCCTGATTTTAGACCTCTAATATTTAAAGATGGATATTGAATTGCTTCTTGATAATTATTTCCAACTAGGTCTGGAGTTGAAATTAGAAGATCTTTCTTGATTTCATTCTCATCATCTGGAACTGCATCAAGAATAGTTTTTATTTTATCAGAAATAAATATTCCATCATAAAAACCTGGAATTATTACTCTTCCTGAATAGTCTTTCATTGAAGAAAGAATTTTAGATAAATTCATTGCTGGATTAGGGGCATAGTTTCCAAAATGTCCACTATGCTGCGGTTTAATAGGGCCATAAGATGTTAAAGTAATTCTACTAATTCCTCTTGCACCAAAAGTTAATGTAGGTTTATTTGATGGGTGTCTTGGACCATCAATAATTAGTAGGTAATCTGATTTAAGTTTTTCCTTGAACTTTGATACTGCATCTACAATAGTGGGTGACCCCATTTCTTCCTGAAAATCTATAATCAATTTAATATTAAATTTAGGTTGTATATTTAATTTATTTAGTACTTCCAACGCATTCACTAACATCATTGGAGGGCCTTTATCATCACTGGTTGACCTTCCAAAAATTCTCCAATCAGGATTTGGTTTATATAAAATTTTATTTCTATCTATTTCTTTCCATTCACCATTTATATTTTCTGTTAGGATTGGAACAAATGGATCTTTCTGATTCCATTTTGAAGGGTCTACAGGTTGTCCATCCATATGAAAATAGATAAGTACTGTTTTTAGATTTTCAGATAAAAATTTATTTCCTATTAGAAGAGGATGATTTGGCATGCTAGGGCTAGTGCTTTTGGCTTTGACTCTTTCAAGTTTAAATCCAAGATTTGAGAAAGTTTTTTCACACCATTGTATATTTTTTTCAATATTTGGAGAATCGTAACCATCATTTGGTATTGATAACATCTCAAAAAATCTATTCCAGTTCCCTTGAATTATTTCTTTAGTTGTTTCAAGGATTTTTTTTCTACTCTGCGTAAAACCATTATTTACAGACAGAATAAAAAACAAAATAATTAACTTCTTCATAGCTTTTTTTAAATTTAGTTCAAGAGTATCGTTGTTTGATTTTATTGAAGATTAAAAAATTATATTATTATTCATCAATACTATCATTTACTCTTTTATTTCTTTTATAAATTTTTCCTGACGGTTTAATTTTTGTAATATTTTTTCTTCTTGCTATTTGAGCATTTCTTCTTTTTTCTTTATCGTTATTTTTTTTTTTCAAAATTTCAATTTTTCTTTTATATATAGTTTTTTTATTAATTTATTTTCATCATAATTTTCAATTACTAGGGTGTCATTAATTAGATAATAAATCAACTCGATTGAACTTCCGTTTTCTTCAAATATATTAATATTTTTTTTTGATATTTCACATTTTAATTCTTTTGGATCTCTTCCTTCATATTCAATAATTGTATTATTTGATCTAAGTTCCATGACTTTTTCACCAATTTTATAATTATTTTTATTTTCTTTATCTGTTTGACCACGAATTACCTCAACTTTTGAAATAAGATTCCAAACACCAAATAAGTTTTTATTATAATTTTCTAGTGAATAAAATTTTATAAATAGAATTAATAAAATATTTAACATATAATTCATAGTTTTAAAATTAAATAATTCATTTTTTTTTTTTAATTAAACATCAAATTATAATTATGAACAAATTTATTAATTTTCAAAATTTAACTTTTATAGGTATTTTAGTTTTAGCTTATCAAAACTTTCAAATTAGAAACAAGTTGAATGATATAACATCCAAAATAGAATATAGTCAATTTGAATTAGATGAGATAAAAAAAGAGTCTATAGAAGCAGCAAAATATGCTAAATCTGCAAATACAATGACTTTTCAACTCCAATCGTTGATAAATGAAAAGTAATATTTTATTATTTTTTATTTTAATAAGTTTCAAAGCCTTTTCTCAAAAAGTTTTTTCTGTAGATTATTCTTCTCAAGCAGATATCAATGTTTTTGTTACTGAATATGAGTCTCAATCTGATCTAAAGGTTTTTAAATTAGATTATCAGTCACAGGCAAAAGGAAATAATGGATTATGGTTTTTTGTAAGGTATGAATCACAAGCTGATAAAAAGGTTTTTTTTGTTGATTATGAGTCTCAAAGTGATTTAAAAATTTTTTTTGTTAAATATAAATCACAGGCAGGGTGGAGGAAAAAGAAAAAAATGTATTTATTATTTAGATGACAACTATATACCCCAATTAACTAAATTATGATTTTTTGGAGCACTTTGTTTTAATCTCTCTTTAATTTTTGGCAAGTACATGGTGTTATATCTTAGTCTTGAAATATGATTTGGATTTTCATGATCACCATTCCAACAATGTTCAGCTAGGTTGCCATAATCAACTTCTCCATTATAATAAGGATTTTTTGTTGACTCAAGAAATTGTTCAGTTAAAACAACTGCATTATTTAAATAATAATTATCCATATCACCACAATATATATATAATTTTCCTCTTAAATCATTTCCGATTTTATTCCAATCTCTTTTCAAAATATAACTTAGGTCATAATTTTCTTTCCAATATTCTGCAACATTTTTATCTATTTCTCCAGATTTTTTATCCCATATAGGTTTAGGATATCCATCAGTTCCAGTAGGAGAAAAAACTGCTTGCCAGATGTCCCATTGATCTCCTGATCTTCCTTTAGAGCCCAAAACCATTTCTCTGTGATTCATATCTATCAAGTGAGATTTTATAATTCCCTTACCATCTCTCATTCCAGCTCTTAAAGTTTTTTTATAATAACTTTTATGATAATATGCATTTTCATCCTCATAAATATTTACTACAGTAAAAGCTCTAAAATCAATAGGGTCTGGACATGCTGCGAAGCAACCATTGTATTCTTTAGGATAAAAGACTTGAACAGCTAATGCTTCCCAACCACCTGTTGAGCCGCCATAGAGAAATCTTCCCCATCCTTTTCCAACACCATTAAATAAATTTTCTACATGTGGAATTAACTCATATGTAATAGCATCACCATAAGGTCCTAAATTTGCAGAATTAACAGCATAAGAATCATCATAATAAGGATTTTGATGTTGAATTTCAATTGCTATAAATCTAGGAAAATCGTCACTTATCCAATTTTTATATAAGTCATATGCTTCTTTTTCTTGGATATATTTATATCCTGTAATTCCAAATCTTGTATTGAATATAGTATCTACTTTTGGTGCAGTTGGAGGTTCAGTTCTAAATCCTCTAAATGTATTTGGGAAATGTCCATGAAAAATCATTAATGGGTATTTATCCTTTGAGTTTTTATCAAAATTATGAGGAACAAGAACATTAGCTTGTAAAAACATATCTCTACCCCAAAACTTTGATAGCATTTCACTTTTTATTTTAACATGCTTTATATATTTGGAATCTTTAATAGACTCTATTGGAGGAATTTCATTTTCAAGTGACATCTTAATCATACCAGATTTTGAAATTTTTACTTTTTTTGGAGTACTATAAAGATTTTTTGGACTTATGTTCCATTTTTGTCCTTCCCCTTGATCTTTAGGCAGTTTTACTTTATATCCAGTTGATAAATTGAACGTTTCGTATTTATGTAAAAATGCTTGCACATAATACTCACCTTCTTTTAAATTTTCAATTGACTTAATCGGGTATCCATATATATTAGAATCAAATATTTTAGTTTCTCCACTTTTCCAAGATTCAACATCAATACCAAATATTATTTGAGTATTATGACTGTCATTAATTTGAAATCTTGGTTCAGCATTATTATTATTACTGATCATCAAAAGTAATCTTCCATCGTATCCATTTTCTGCAAATTTTTCTGGATAAGTTATTTCAAATTTTGTTTTATTATAAATCTGTTTTTCTGAGCAGCAAAATAGAATAAACGATATTAAAACTATTAGTATTCGTTTTACTTGTAAAATATAATTTCTGTGATATGAATTTGAATTGAAATAATTTAGAGTTTTATTTTTCATATTTTTAAACTTTAAAATTTAAAGATATAAAATAATTTCTTGGAAGACCTGGATAATAATACCTAGGGTTACCCCCTCCAAACCCTTTTGCATTAATTAGTATCATTGAAGCATATTTTTCATCAAATAAATTTTTAACACCTGTTATTATATTTAAATTAATTTTATTGATGTTAAATAATTTACCTATTTTCAAATTCCACAACATATAAGGTTCAGAGTATTCCGAATTACTATCATTAATTGGTATTTTTCCAGTTTTCTGAAAATTTATTGTTCCTTTGATTTTATTGAATTTAAATGTAATGTTTTTATTGACGGTATGTAAAGGAACTCCGGTTAAATAATTATTGGAATATACGTTTCCTTCATTTACAAATTCAATAAACTTATGCCAGTTTTTAGCAATATAAACCTCGGTGATAATATTTTTTTTATTATCTAATGACTCCCATAATAATGAATTTATAGATAATTCAATACCTGGATGAGAAGTTTTACCAGCATTTACTCCTACGTAAGTGTCTTCCGAAGTTCTTTGAGCTACTAATAAGTTTTTTATTTTCATAAGATACAAGTTAAGATCATACGAAACTTTCCTATTAATTAGATTACCTCTTATCCCCAACTCATAATTCCAACCGGATTCAGGTTTTATGTTTGGATTAACTAACCCCTTATCATCTAAAGTTTCATCAATATTTGGTGGGGAATAACCATGACTTATTGTAAAAAATAAATTTTGATTTGAAATAGTTTTATTTAATGAAATTTTAGGAGAAATAATGTTTTGATATTTATATTTTTTTGAATCTTTATTTTTAAATTCTTGAGGGTTTAGATCATTATATTCAATGGTTTCCCAATTATATTTTATATTATTTGAACTCAATCCAAATGTTATTATAGAGGTATTATTTATTTGAATTTCATATTTGGAAAATATCAAAAAATTATTTCTTTTCTCATTTTGATCGTTTAATATTTTTTCTGAATCAGTCCCGTAATTATCAAAAGTCTTCCATAAATAATTTTCTCGAAAAAATTCAAATCCAAAATTAATTTTTTGATTTTCTTTAATAATAGTGTTAACGATTCTTGATCCAAACCCATTACTATTTTCTTTTAAAAAGTTAAATGGTCTTTTTTCATCAGATTTATAATTATTATAGAAAATATTTGCAATCAAATTATAATTTGATGTATTATAATCAAATGAAATAGCAGATAGATTTTTTTTATATTTTTCATTGCCATTTGCATTTTTCCAACTTTCAGCTGCTTTAGATGGGTTTAAATTGAAATCATCTATATTCAATGAGGATGGAATTTCAGAATCTAGGTTTATAAAATTATAAATGAAATCTAATTTGATTTTATCATTTATATTATATCCTAAATACCCAAAGGCATTATTTCTATTGTAACTATTATTATCTCTATATCCATCACTAGAAAGATTTTGAAAATTAATTTGAAAGTCAACTTTATTAACTTTCTTATAAAGATTTATTTCATTTTTTGTTGTTTTGTATGAGCCAAAAAAAGATGAATAAGATAGACTATGTTCTTTTGATTTTTCTAAATTCAGTAAAATTGCTCCACCAAGACCTGCTCCATAAATGCTCGAGTTCGGTCCTTTGATTGTTTCTATTTGATTAAATAAATTAATACCCAAATCTTCTATTGTAGTTTCACCAACACCATTACTTAGAGGAATATTATTTATATAAGATTTAATTTTATTAGTGGAATATGGAGATCTTGATCCCATGCCTCTAATAGTTATTCTATTTGTATTTAAAGATCCAGTGTGCATATAAACCCCTGGAATTTCATTTAATCCTGACCGAATTGATATATCAGAAATTTTTCTTGTTTCTATATCTTTAATTATTGAAATTGAAGAAGCTGTATTCTTTAATTTTTTTTTATTTATTTCGGATTTAACAATTACCTCTTCCAATAAAGAACCTTTATTTGTTAAAATTATTTCTAATTTTTTTTCATTTATTATGTTGACGTATTTTTCAAAAAACAAAGGTGAGGTTAAATATAATATAGCAGGTAAATTTTTAATTTCGATTATAAACCTTCCTTCGATGTTTGAATAAGTAGTTTCGTTATTATAAATAATTTCAATTCCTTCAATAGGAGAATTATAAATATTTTCCTTAATTATTCCTTCAATAAAAATTTGTGATAAAGATGTGAAATGAATTATTAATAAAACTTTTGTAAAAAATAATTTTTTCAACTTTTTTATTTTTTTAGTCCAGATGTAATTGATGAAAAATCTAGTCTATCTAGCAAATAAATTCCAACTATAATTATAATAGCAACAATTAGTAATATTTTAAACAATTTAAAAATTGATAATAAAATTTTATTTTCAGTCATGTTTGCAAATGCTCCTAGAGAAAAGTAGACCATCCAAACTAAGAATAAAAGTATAATAATTTTAATCCAACTAATTTCCATATAGATTTGATAAATTATTTTATAAAATTATATAAGAAATGAGATACTTTTTAGTACTAGTAATATTATTTTCAAATTGTAATTTTAATAAAAAAGAGGTTCAATTTTCAGGTAATTGGAAGAGGGTTCAAATGACTAGTGAACTTTTTGATGATACTATTAAATATGAAAATCCAATTGAGCTTTTATCTTTCAGATCTGATAATTTAGTTTTTTATTATCAAAACCTTTATCAATATGAATTTAATCCTGATTATGATAGCCTATATCTTCAGTATTTGGATTCAGTAGGTACAAGAAGTTACGTTAGAGTATTTAAAGTTGACTTTGTTGATTTAAATACAATGAATTTTTCTTACGTTAGAAAACTTGTTGATACGGTTTCCCTTAAACCAGTTGATATGATTTATACTGTAACTTTTGAAAAAGATTTAGTAAATGAATAATATATTTAAATATTTTTTTTTGATTTTAATTTTTTTATCATGCGAGAATAATGTTCCTTTTAATCAACTTGAGCACGATGAAAAATTTTCATACCATGAAAATGAAAAGTTTACAGGAGTAGCTATTGAAAAAGATGAACTTGACAACATAAGAGTTGAAAAATTTTACGAAGAAGGTAAAAATTATTTAACAAAACTTTATGATTCAAAGAAAAGGATTCAAAGTGAATGGACTTATGATAATGTTTCAGTAAAAGTAATTAGATATCATAAAGATGGTTCAATAGAATCAAAAGAGAATTTCAATCTTAGTTATAAAAGAAATGGAAAGTCTATTTCTTATTATAAAAACGGAAATCTAAAAAATGAATGGATTTTTAAAAATGGTTTGAAAGATGGGATTCAAAAAAATTATTATCCAAATGGGTCAATTTCTGATGAAAGAGAAATGAAAAATGGTGTTGACGATGGTTTTTGGAAGATATATGATAGAAATGGAAAACTAGATAAAGAATTATATTTCAAAAATGGATTAAGGGTTGGAATCTAATCTTCAGTAACTGTTAATATATTATCCTCTACTTTTGCTGTTAAAGATTTTAAATCTTGACCTGCTGCCGGTCCTGATACAAAACTACCATCATTTTTAAATATTGAATCATGACAAGTACAAGTGAAATTATTATTAGCATATGCCCAGCTTGTTCTACATTGTGCATGGGGGCATATACTTGAAAATGCTCTAATAATGTCTGATCCAACATTAACTAATAAAAGAGCTCCTTCATCAAATCTTTTCCACCCACCAGTCCCTTTTAAAATTTTAAAGTTATTATGGTTCAAATCAATTTTAATATTTGTACTATCTATGTTGTATCCATTTGTCCAAACATCTTCATTTTTATCATCATTATTAACTGGAGATATATCTTCATCTTTTTCATAACAACTAGTAAAAAAAGATGATCCTAATGTTGCAAATAAAGCAGAAGAACTTGCTGTTTTTAAAAACTTTCTTCTGTTTTTAGTCAAACCCATATATACTAATAATTAAAATTTATGTTACAAATAAAGTAATATTTCATTACAAGCTTAGTAAATACTGGAATTTAATAAAAATTTGAGAATTATCTACTAAGTAGTTTTTATTGTTGTTTGTTAAATTTTGATTTCCACCAATGTAGAAAATTGTAAATGGATTTGGTGTCCATTCAAATAAAGGTTGAATAAATAAATAATCATTAAAATCATTTAATTCTATTACCAATCTTATTCCAAGAGAATTTGTGAATTGATATTTTGAATCTGCTCTATAAATAAACCCTTTATAATAGAATTCATTTTTTTTCATATATTTTAATCTAGAAAAATCAATAGAGTTAGCTATTGAAAAGCTATTATTTATTTGAAATCGTATTCTCGAAAATAAATTTAGTTCTTTGCCAATTTCTGGATCATCTGAATTAAAAGCTATATCTCTTCCAATTCCAAAATTGGATGTAATAGATAAAATTTCATTTGGATTACTAGAAAAATTTATTCTACTAGTTCCATAATTTTTATATTCTTTTCCAAGATAATCGGTTGTAAAATCAAAATCATAAATGTAGGAAATACTAGTATTTCCTATTATATCCGCATTTAATATAGCATCTAAACTCATAACATCTAACTTATTATTGAAATCATATAATATATCTTTCTTAATAGCATAAGATGCTCCTTTAAAAAACCCTTTGTCCCAATTTTTCTTATAAGATTGATAAAATGTTAACCATTTTCTATCATTTTTTACTGCAAAACCAACATCTGCTCTATATTCAGGATTTATATGTTTATAACCCAAATAAGTTGTCCAGTTTTCAGTACTTCTTAGGAATCCCAATGATACTCCAGTGCCATTAAATTTTTCCCCATCAAGTCTAACAGTTTTACTATTAAATGCATCTTCAGAATCTATCCAGTTAGTATTTGGTTCTTCATTGTAATTTTTTAATATGTCAAATGAAACTCTTATATTTTTTGATAATTGGAATAGTCCATCTAATCCAAAAATATTACCATATCCACCACCTTTATAATATCTGCTAGTTGATAGTAATCCGATTTTTGAACCTCCTTTTAATAGTCTTTGATATCTAAATACATTAACTAAACTTTTACCTCCCTCTCCAAAATATGACCTATCATTACCAGCTATCAAATATGGAGAATCATTATCAATGGAAGAAAGAAAAAATACCCTTGAATTTGTACCTTGATTTAAAATTTTTAGAGCATATAATGGGTTATTTATTGACCTAGAATAAAATGGTTGTAAATCATCAGAGTTTATATTAAGAATATCAGTTCCCTTATTAAAGAAAGGTCTTTTTTCAGGATAGCTTAATGAATAAGCTGAGTTAGCATCAATTTTAGTTACATCAGATTCAACTTGAGAAAAATCTGGATTAATTGTTAATTCAATAGATAAATTTTTAGATACTTCTGCATTTATACCTATTCCAAGATTAGTTTTTATTTTACCATATTCTACTCTTTTTGAATTTTGATTATAGTTACCGTTTACATTACTTGAAACATATGGTAATAAGTTAACCTTTTTCTCTATGATAATATTATCAAATATTATTTCATCTTCTAGTTGACAAGTTGAGCAGTTATTATCTCTATCAACCTTTCCAGACTGAAGAAAATAATCCTTATATTTTCTCCACAATCCAAATTTCCATTTCTGATTTTTTCCATTAGGAAATGGTATTGAAGAAAATGGAATTTTCATTTCAACATAATATCTATTTCCTTTAATTGCTCCAACTGATTCATATTCTAAATCATAAGAAATTTGATATCGTTTTTCTTCTTCTACTTCATTTAAAATTCTAATATCAACTTGAGAACCATATGGGTTTGATGCAATAAATATATTATTTCGTCCATCACCATATGTATCAATATTAAATCCAATAACATCATCATTAAAAATTCCAAAGTCATCTCTTTTCCTAACAGATGCTCTTACATTTTCTTTTGTTTCAGCATCAAAAGCTAAATAAATAAATTTATCTGAGTAATATATATAACCTAAAGTCTTTACAATTGGCTCAATATTGTACCCTGGTTCAACTTCAAAATCAAAATCAACTTTTATAGCATTTTCCCATTCTTTATCATTTAAAACTCCATCTAAAATTATTTTATCGTCAGATATTTTGGTTGGTATGTAAGTTTCTTGACAGAATAAATTAATTACATAAAAAAATAGAAAAAAAGAAAGTAAATACAGCTTCATTTTGTAATTGCGAAGATAAATTACCAAAATTTAATTATTCTTCTTTTCATTCAGTTTTTTTGTATTAAAAATTAAATTTGTAATTATGCCTACATACTACATAACAACATTGAACATTGCTATTCCATTATTTATATCTCTTATTTTATTTGAAATATTTTATGCTAAATATCTTGATAAGACTTATGTTATTAGAAGTATGGATACTCTGTCCAGTTTGTGTTCTGGATTGACTAATGTTATTAGGGATGTCTTAGGGTTAACTATTATCATTTTATCTTATGACTTCATGGTAGATAATTTAGCATTATTTAAAATAAAGACTACTTGGTTAACTTATGTAATAGCATTTATTGGTATTGATTTTGCAGGCTATTGGGTTCATAGAATAAACCATAGCATTAATTACTTTTGGAATCATCATATTATTCATCATAGTAGTGAAGAGTTTAATTTAGCTTGTGCTTTAAGACAATCTATTTCCAATTTTTTTTCCCTTACTTTTATTTTTTTAATTCCAACTGCAATTCTTGGGGTTCCATCTGAGGTGATAACTTTTCTTGCTCCACTTCATTTATTTGCACAGTATTGGTATCATACTAGACTTATTGGTAAGCTTGGTTTTTTAGAACATATAATTGTAACACCTTCTCATCATAGAGTGCATCATGCAATTAATAAAGAATATTTAGACAAAAATTTATCTCAAATATTTATAATTTGGGATAAGTTATTTGGAACCTTCCAAGAAGAGTTAGATCATATACCCCCTGTATATGGAGTAAAAAGGCCAGTAAGATCATGGAATCCTATATACATTAATTTTGTACATCTATTTTTATTAATTAAAGATGCTTGGAGAACAAATAATTGGCTGGATAAATTTAGAATATGGTTTATGCCTACTGGATGGAGACCAAAAGATGTTGAAAAAAAATTTCCTGTGGCAACAATAGACTCTTCGAACAATTATGAAAAATATTATCCTAATATTTCCAATAATTTACAAATGTGGTCGTGGGTACAATATGTTATAGTTTCATTTTTTATGATGTATTTCATCAATCATCTTCATCTAATTAGTTTTATGGAAGGTATTTTTTATTCTCTTTTTTTGTTTGTTTTTATTTATAGTCTAACCAGCTTAATGGATCTAGATTCTTATGCTTTATTTTTTGAAGCAATCAAATCTACTTTAGGATATTTTATAATATTTTTTTTCGGAGACTGGTTTCTTATAAGTGACTATTTTAGTTCTGCAACCATAATAATCCAAATATATTTTATTGGTTCATTACTAATTGTATTCTACTTTTCTTATTATGAAAAAAATCAGTTAAGCTATTCTAATAAATAATCTATTTTTCATCCATAAAAGGATATCTATAATTAGTTGGACTTTCAAATAACTCCTTGATTGTCCTAGGTGAAACCCATCTGATTAAATTAAGATAAGATCCAGCTTTATCATTTGTTCCAGATGCTCTACCTCCTCCAAATGGTTGTTGACCAACAACAGCACCTGTTGGTTTATCATTAATATAAAAATTTCCTGCTGAATGTTCTAGTTTAATCTTTGCAAGCTCAATTGCATTTTTATCTTTCGCAAAAATTGCACCAGTTAATGCATATAGAGATGTATCGTTCACTAAATCAAGTGTCTCTTCATATTTATCATTATCATAAATATATATAGTAACTACTGGTCCAAAAATTTCTTCACACATTAATTTACTTTTTGGATTTGTAGACAAAAAAATTGTTGGTTCAATAAAATAACCAATAGATTTATCATAATTTCCTCCAATCACTAATTCATGCTCATGATCGTTTTTTGCAAAATCTATATAGGAACATATATTGTGAAAAGCTTTTTCATCTATTACTGCATTTACAAAATTTGTAAAATCTTCAGGATTTCCCATTTTTAAATCTGATACATCTTTTATTAAATTTTCTTTAATTTCACTCCATAAATTATTTGGTAAGTATATTCTAGAAGGTGCACTACATTTTTGTCCTTGAAATTCAAAACCACCTCTTAATATAGCGGTTGATACCACTTTAGGGTCAGAAGACTTATGGGCAATAATAAAGTCTTTTCCTCCTGTTTCTCCAACTATTCTAGGATAAGATTTATAATTTTTGATATTTTCACCTATTATTTTCCAAAAATTTTGAAATACCCCCGTGCTTCCAGTAAAATGAATTCCTCCAAAATCTATATGATTAAATATTATATTCCCAGCTGTTTTTCCATCAGTATGGATTAGATTAATTACCCCATCGGGAAGCCCTGCTTTTTTAAATACTTTAATTATTACATTTGCAGAATAAATTTGAGTGCTTGAGGCTTTCCAAACTACTGTATTTCCCATCAAAGCAACACTTGAACAAAGATTTCCTGCAATAGAAGTAAAATTAAATGGGCTCAAAGCAAAAATGAAACCTTCTAATGGTCTATATGATAAGGAATTTTTCATTCCATCAGGAGAAATTGGTTGATCTTCATGGATTTTTTTCATGAAATAAGGGTTAAATCTTAAAAAATCAATTAATTCACATGCTGCATCAATTTCTGCTTGAAAAACATTTTTTGATTGCCCCAACATAGTTGTAGCATTTATTTCTGATCTATATGGTCCTGCTAATAATTCAGCTGCTTTAATAAAAATTTTTGCTCTTTTATCAGATCCCATTCTATTCCAATTCTCTTTAGCATCTAATGCAGCTTTTATAGCACTTTTTACATGAGATTCATCTCCTTTATTATAATGTCCTAAAGTATGATTATGATCATGTGGCGGTGAAATTCGTATTTTATTTTTTGTTCTTATTTCTTTACCGCCAATGTACATTGGTATATCTATTTCTTTATTTTTTAATTCTTGAATTTTCTTTTTTAATTCAATCTTTTCTTTTGATTTAGATTTATATTCTAAAACAGGCTCATTTATAGGAATTTCAACTAATCTATTCATATTTAAATTATTTATTTTTTAATAAATCAAGTTTATTTTTTGATAACTCTCTGTTTGAATTCATGATATCATAAATTTCCAAATCTTTTTCTAATTGTTTGTCTTTTTCAAGTAATTTAAATATTTGGTCTATTAAATCTAAAGCTTCTTCTCTTATTGAATAAAAAATAAATTGATTTACATATTTCATATTTAATAAGTTTGCATTTTTAAGATAATTAACATGTCTTGAAGTTTTTGTTTGAGTAAAGTTTAGAATCATTTCTAAATCTGCTATACAAGATTCTTTTCTATTATATAAAATATTCATTATTCTTATTCTTGAGATGTCTGAAAATGATCTAAAAACTTTACTTCCATAATCGACGTTAAAATTTTTTAATCTCATAGTTAATTATAGTTAATAAATTAATCTTTTATGAAAACAAAATAATATTTAAGTAATTTAGCGATGAATTAATAATTAAATATAAAAATTTTTCAATTTTAATGTTGTTTAAAAAACTTCTTTACTTATCCGCCATTTTTTTTCTTTTTAATCATTTTACTTTCTCTCAAGGAGAAAAAAAGATTATACAGATGTCCGGTGTAGTTGTTGGTGCTGATAGCATATCTGGTGTTGGAGGTGTTCATATTTATGTTCCTAAAGCAGGTAGAGGAACTACTTCTAATCCATATGGATATTTTACTATGCCTGTTTTAGAAGAAGATAGTTTAATTATTAGTGCTGTTGGTTACCAAAAACAAAATTTAATTGTACCAGGAGATAAAGGCGAATCAATTTCTTTAATTATTGAGTTGAAGCCTGATACTACGATACTTCCTGAATTAGAAATTTTTCCTTATCCAACTGAAGAATTATTTAAAAAAGCTGTTTTAGCTTTAGAATTACCAAATAGAAGAGACTTAGAAAATTTAGATAAATCATTGAATAAACAACTCTTACGAGAAATGTACATGAATGAACCAATGAGCGCAAATATGAATTACAAGTACTTTATGGATCAACAAATGCTTGCTACATCAAATAAATACCAATTACCATCTAATCCATTATTGAATCCATTTGCTTGGGCTAGATTTATTAAAGCCATTAAAAGAGGAGACTTTAAGAAAGAAAATAATTAAATATAGTTGTAGCCTCGACAGGAGTCGAACCTGTATCTAGAGTTTAGGAAACTCCTATTCTATCCATTGAACTACGAGGCCAAACTAAAGACAAATGTAATTTTTGATAAAATAAAATCAGTATTAATTTATTATTAATTTGGAGGATAATTATTTCATGTTGATATTTGAATTTTATCAGATATGACCGAGGAATTTAAAAAACGTCAAGAAGAGTTAAGAAAATTAGTTTTAGATTTTGAAATGAATATAAGCCTAAATAAAAAGGTTTATTACGATTCAGAATATTACGAAAAAATTATAAAATGGTATATAGATAATCATAAATTTAAAAAAGGATTAGATGCTGCTAATTTTGCTATATTTCAACATTCTTATTCATCAGATTTATTATTCTTAAAAGCTAATATTTTAGTAGCTATGCAAAAGTTTAAGGAATCCTTAGAAATGCTTGATAAAGCTTATTTACTTAATCCAACAGATGAAAATATTTTTATTTTAAAAGGACAAGTTTTTGTTATATTAGGTAGAATAAAAAAGGCAATAAAGGTTTTTAAAAGTGCAATTAGATTTTCTGCAAATAAAGATGAATTATATTATCAAATTGGATTAGCATACCAGTCTTCAGAAAGGTATAAAAAAGCTTTAAAGTATTTCAAAAAAGCAGTGAATTCAAATATTTCACATGAGAATGCTCTAAATGATTTAGGAGAATGCTTCAAAATTTTAGGTAAATCAGAGAAAAGTATCAAATTTTATAAAAAGTTTATTGATCAAGATCCTTATTCTGAATTTGCTTGGTTTAATCTTGCTAATGTATATATTGATTTAAAAAAATATAAAAAGTCAATAAGATCTTATGGATATTCAATCACTATAAATGATGAGTTTTCTTCTGCATACTTAGGATTAGCAAAAGCATTTAAAAAAATTAAAAAATTTAAAAAAGCAACAAAATATTATGAAAAACTATATGAGTTAGATGGTCCTGGGTTTGATATATATTTTCATTTAGGAGATATTTATTATTTGAGAAAAGAGTATAATATTTCAATCAAGTTTTTTCAAAAAGCCTTAAAGGAAAAAGAATATCATGTTAAATCCTTGATTGGAATTGGAAAAAGCCTTTCATCTATAGAAAAATGGCATGAGGCTATTCATTATTTTAGAAAAGCATTAAATCATGATGGTGAAAATATTATATGTTTAAAATTCTTAGCAAAAGCTGAGTTTGAAATTGGGAACATAATTTCTAGCGAAGATCTTTACAATGAAGCATTGAAACATAGTCCAAACGATATCGATATATATTTAGATTTTTCTTTTATTTATTATAGCAATGATAATTTTGAAAAATCAATCGAAATAATTAAAAACGGTATTAATGAATTACCAAAAGAATCTCTATTATATTATAGGCTAGTGATTTACTTATTGAAATCTGGAAGGTATAAGGAATCAATATCAGTTTTAGAAAGCGGATTATCTATTAATTTTAAAAATCATTATATTTTGTTTGAATTTTTACCAGAATTAAATGAAAACTCTGCATTTTATAGAATAATAAATCAGTTTAAAGAAAATCGATTATAATGAATTTTCACTTAAAAAATTTACCTGAAAGAACCAAAAAAACTCGAAAAAAAGGTTTAACAATGGTGATTGATAAAGGGTCAAGTATAAATGAATGTAAAAATTTGATTGAATCTTCAGGCGAGTTTATTGATCTTGTAAAATTTGGTTGGTCTACTTCTCTATTAACTAAAGACTTAGTAAAAAAAATTGATATGTTTAAAAAGGCAGATATATCAGTTTATTTTGGAGGAACTTTGTTTGAGGCTTTTATAGTTAGAGATCAGTTTGAGGATTATATCGATATTATAAAAAAGTATAATTTGAAATATGCTGAGGTATCTGATGGCTCAATTGAAATTTCACATAAAAAAAAATGTGAATTCATTACCAAATTATCTAAGCATGTGACTGTATTATCTGAGGTAGGCTCTAAAGATACAAGAAAAATTATTCCTCCTTATAAATGGATTAGGCAAATGAGAAATGAATTAGAAGCAGGATCTTGGAAGGTTATCGGTGAAGCTAGAGATTCTGGAAATGTTGGTCTTTTTAGACAATCAGGCGAAGTTAGACAAGGTTTAGTTGAAGAAATTTTAACTGAAATTCCATCTGATAAAATTATATGGGAAGCTCCACAAAAAGCTCAACAAGTTTGGTTTGTACAGCTATCTGGCCCTAATGTTAATCTTGGAAATATTTCCGGAAATGAGGTAATATCTTTGGAAACAATAAGATTGGGACTTAGGGGAGATACTTTTCACCAATATTTATAATTTAAGGATATAATTAAATAATTATACTTGATTTATTTTATCAAAAATTTTAAAATTTCTCTTTTTTTAAAGGGTATGCTAATGGGTATTGCTGATTTAATTCCGGGTATATCAGGTGGAACTATTGCATTAATCACAAATATATATAAGGAGTTGATAGATACAATTAAGTCTTTTAATGTTAATTCAATTTATTTATTAATAAATTTCGAATTCAAAAAACTATACAATTCTTATAATTTGAAGTTTTTATTTCCATTATTATGTGGTATTTTTTGTTCAATTTTTTTATTCGTTTCATTTATTTTAAGTGCATATGAAAATTTTCCTATTCATGTTTTTTCATTATTTTTTGGTTTAGTTATTTTTTCATCAATATCAATTCTTTTTACTTTAAAGAAAAAGTCTAAATTAAGTTTTTTACTATTTCTATTTTTTTTTATTGGTATTTTCATTGGATTATTTATAACTACACTAAAACCTATATCGTTATCTAATGATTTTTTTTCTATTTTTTTTTCAGGTATGATTTCAATTTGTGCTATGGTTCTACCAGGATTATCAGGAAGTTTCATTTTGCTTATACTTGGAAAATATTTTTATATTATTGAAGCTGTTAAAAATTTAGATATTCCTATATTATTAATTTTTGCTACTGGTGCATTATTTGGACTTTTTTTCTTTTCTAGAATTATTTCTTTTTTTCTTAAAAAATATTACGATAATTCATTATTTTTTTTAGTTGGATTAATGTTAGGATCCTCGAATAAATTATGGCCATGGAAAGTGGAAAATACTAATGTTTCACCTTTTTTTTATTATGAATTTTCAAATGAATCTAGTTATCTAATATCTTCAATTATTATTTTTATTATATCTGGAATTATTATTTTAATATTTGAAAAAAAAACTAAAACTCAATGATTAAGTTTGGATTAATTGGATACCCTCTTGTTCACTCATTTTCAAAAAAATATTTTAATATAAAATTTGACAATGAAAATATAAAAAATGTTTGTTATCAAAATTTCGAGCTCAAAAATATAAACGAATTAAAATCTATAATTGAAAAAAACCCTAATCTAAGAGGTTTAAATGTTACAATTCCTCATAAAGAAAAGGTAATTAAGTATTTAGATAAAATAGAAGAAAAATATTTAAATATTGGCGCAGTAAATGTTATAAAAATTATTGATAATAAATTATTTGGTATTAACACTGACTATGAAGCTTTTAAGATTACTTTAAAAGTATGGTTAAATAAGAAGTTTAATGGTAAAGCCCTTATTTTAGGAACAGGTGGTTCTTCTAAATCAGTAAGTTTAGCTTTAAAAGAATTAAATATTGATCATAATTTTGTTTCAAGAACTAAAAGAAAAAATATTTTTTCATATAAGGACCTTTCTGATATTAGTATTTTTTCTAATTATAAATTAATCATAAATACTACTCCATTGGGAATGTATCCCAAAATAAATTTATCACCTAATATTCCTTATCACCTAATAACAAAAAATTATTATTTATATGATTTAGTATATAACCCAGAAATGACTAAGTTTTTGGAAAAAGGTAAAATAAAAGGAGCTAAAATAAAAAATGGATTAGAAATGCTTTATTTACAGGCAGAATTATCTTGGAGTTATTGGAATAAAAAATAAATAATTTTGAAATTTAAATTAATATCAGATTTTAAGCCAACAGGAGATCAGCCTAAAGCAATTAGTCAATTAGTTAGTTCAATAAATAATAAAGAAAAATCTCAAGTTCTATTAGGAGTAACAGGTTCTGGTAAAACATTTACAATGGCTAACGTGATATCAGAGATAAATAGACCTACATTAATACTTTCACATAATAAAACTTTAGCTGCTCAACTATATGGAGAGTTAAAACAATTTTTTCCAGACAATGCTATTGAATATTTTATTTCTTATTATGACTATTATCAACCTGAAGCTTATATTCCCACGACTAACGTTTACATAGAGAAAGATTTATCAATAAATGAAAATATTGAAAAAATGAGATTAAGTGCTACTTCGTCCTTACTTTCTGGAAGAAAAGATGTTATTGTAGTTGCTTCTGTTTCTTGTATTTATGGAATAGGGAATCCAGATGAATTCGGTAAGAATGTAATCAAATTAAAAATTGGGGATAGAGTTGAATTAAAAAAATTACTATTTAGTTTAGTTGATATTTTATATGAAAGAAGTGAAGAAGATTTTAAAAGAGGTAGTTTTAGAATTCAGGGTGATACTATTGACATTTATGTTGCATATGATGATTTTATTTATAGAATTATTTTTTGGGGAGATGAAATTGAATCTATTTCAAAAGTGGATCCATTGTCTGGCAGAAAAATATCAGATCAAGATTCAGTAATTATTTATCCAGCAAATCTTTTTGTTACAAATAAAGAAATAATTGACCTTGCCATTAAAGAAATTGAAGAAGACCTTTTAAATCAAATTAAATTTTTTGAAGCGGAAGGTAGGTTTGCTGAAGCAAAAAGAATCAAAGAAAGAACGGAATTTGATTTACAAATGATAGAAGAAATTGGTTACTGTTCTGGAGTTGAAAATTATTCTAGGTATTTTGATAGAAGACAATCTGGTATGAGGCCATTTTGTTTATTAGATTATTTTCCAAATGACTACATAGTCTTTATTGATGAAAGTCATGTAACAATTCCTCAAGTTAGAGCTATGTGGGGAGGAGACCGCTCGAGGAAAACAAATCTTGTTGATTATGGTTTTAGATTGCCATCTGCATTGGATAATAGACCCTTAAATTTTGAGGAGTTTGAATCTATGATAAATCAGGTTGTTTTTGTAGGTGCTACTCCTTCTGAATATGAATTAAATTCATCCGGTGGTTCTGTAGTTGAACAAATCATTCGACCTACTGGATTACTCGATCCAAAGATTGATGTTAGAAGTTCTAAAAATCAAATTGATGATATATTAAATGAAATAAATGAAAGGATAATTAAAAAAGAAAGGGTATTAATTACAACATTAACAAAAAGAATGTCAGAAGATCTTAAATTTTTTTTTGATAATAGTAATATTAGAAGTCGATATCTTCATTCTGAGATTGATTCTCTTGAAAGAGTGAGCATATTAAGAGGGCTTAGATTAGGGGAATTTGATGTTTTAGTTGGAGTAAATTTATTAAGAGAAGGTCTTGATTTACCTGAAGTATCTTTAGTAATTATTTTAGATGCAGATAAAGAAGGGTTCTTGAGAAATGAAAAATCTCTAATCCAAACATCTGGAAGAGCTGCAAGACATATAAATGGAAAAGTTATCATGTATGCTGATAAGGTAACTAAGTCAATGCAAGCAACTATTGATGAAACAAGTAGAAGAAGAAAAATACAAAAGGAATACAACAAAAAAAATAATATAAAACCAAAATCAGTTAATAAATCAAAAGAAAACATCCTTGCGCAGACTGCAGTAGCCAAAAACAAAGAAGATATTAATTTAGGCTTCGAATCAAAAATGGATTTAGATCCAATTTTGAAAGATATGTTACCAGATGAAATTGATAAGATTATAAAGTTAAATGAAATCAAAATGAAGAAAGCGGCAAAGGATCTTGATTTTTTTGAGGCCGCAAGGCTTAGGGATGAAATAACGGAGTTGAATTTGTTAAAAGAAAAAAATTAAATTTTCGGCAAAGTCCAGTTATTATTATACTGAGGAGTAATTAAATTATTTGCTTTCTCATTTAACCCAAAATTTCCATTTTCTTTATCCCAATAAATTTTTTCTCCAGTTTTATAGGCAATATTTCCCATATGTGCATTTACCGCTACAATACTCCCTTTTGTAATATCACAGTTTAGTCCTTTTGGATTATTTTCTTTAATACATTCAATAAAATTTTTGGTATGTTTATCAAGAGCATTTCCATAAGTTTTATTTACTTCAGCCCATGTTGATGTCTTTTTTGCTACGTCATTAATAAATAAATCTCCATCATTTCTATGGTCTTTTTGTGCTATCACTTGCCATCCAACTCGATTTACAACTAATGTACCATGACTTCCAATAAATGCTATTCCTTCACTCAATCCATAATTTCCTCCATCGATGCCATTTGCATGTTCCCATAACAAAGTAAAATTGTCATATTCATATATTGCTTGAAGCGTATCTGGAGTTTCTGTATCTTGATTTGGATAACCATATTTTCCTCCAGATGCCATAATTGAAATTGGATCCTTTGCTTTCATGCCCCATAAAGCAATATCAATTTCGTGAACTCCCCAGTCGGTCATCAATCCACCTGCATAATCCCAATACCATCTAAAGTTAAAATGAAATCTATTTTCATTGAATTTTCTCATTGGGGCCGGTCCTAACCACATGTTATAATTAACGCCTGGAGGTGTATCTTTATTAGGCTTTTCATCAACCCATCCGTACCACCCTTGATATGCCCAAGCTTTTACTAGTCTAATTTTTCCTAATTTTCCTGTCCACAAATAATCTATCGCTTCTTGATACTGACCTCCACTTCTTTGCCATTGACCTACCTGAACACATTTCCCATGATATTTTGACGATTCAAGCATAATATTTGCTTCAGTTATGGAATTAGAAATTGGTTTTTCGCAATATGCATGTTTTCCTGCCTCTAAGGAATCAACTAGATTGAGACAATGCCAATGATCAGGAGTTCCAATTACAACCGCATCAATGTCTTTGTTTTCTAACATTTTTCTGTAATCACCATATAATTTTGGTTTTTTTCCAGTTATTTTTTCAACATCATTGCTTCTTGTATCAAGAACATCTTTATCCACATCACAAAGCCCAATACAGTTTGCTTCACTATTTTTTAAAATAGACCTCATATTACTCCATCCTTGTCCCTTGCATCCAATAACAGCAAAATTAATTTTTTCATTTGCAGAAACACTCTTTCTCATCTTTGCAATAGCTTCTAATGGCAAACCTGCTCCAAGAATCCCTCCAAATGATAAAATAGATGAGTTTTTAATAAATTTTCTTCTTGATTTTTTCAAAAGTTATTTGGATAAATTATTATTTACTTCATCCCAGTTTATTAGACTAAAGAAAGCATTTATATAATCTGGTCTTCTATTTTGATAATTTAAATAATATGCGTGTTCCCATACATCTATACCTAAGATAGGAATGCTATTTTCTTTACATACTCCAGGCATTAATGGATTGTCTTGATTTGCTGAAGAACAAACTTCTAGATTTCCTCCTATCTTACATAGCCAAGCCCAACCTGATCCAAACCTTGTAGCGGCAGCTGTGGAGAAAGCATTTTTAAATTCATCAAAACCACCAAAATTGGAATCAATAGCTATTCCAATATCACCAGTTGGATTACCTCCCCCATTCGGAGAAAGAATATTCCAAAAAAGAGAATGATTGTAATGTCCACCGCCATGATTTCTAATTGCAGGATTATCAGAATGATTTGTGCAAAGTTCTTCAAGAGATTTGTTTTCAAGGTCATTTCCTTGAATAGCATTATTCAAATTAGTTAAATATAGATTATGATGTTTTGTATGGTGAATCTCCATAGTTTTAGCATCTATATGAGGTTCTAAAGCATCGTAAGCATAGGGAAGATTAGGTAGTTCAAAAGCCATTTTTCTGTATTTTAATTGTTATCATTAATTTCTCATCTAATATAAATAAATTATTTACATCTATTTTCTTATTTTCTCAAAAAATGAATTAATTAATAACTTGGAATCATTTTCAAGGATTTTATCAATAATAACTAATTTTTTATTGATAGATTCTTTTGATTTATATAGGTGACCTCTTTCCTTATCTTGCAGTGAATAAACTACTTTTTTTACTTTTGATAGAAATATTGCGCCTGAACACATCATGCAAGGTTCCAGAGTGACGTATAATTCGCAATCATTTAAATATTTACTTCCCAAACTATTTTGTGCTGATGTAATAGCAATCATTTCTGCATGAGCAGTTGCATCATTGAGTGTTTCCATCTGATTATATCCTCTCGCTATAACTTTATTATTGCATACAATTACTGCTCCTACTGGGATCTCATCTTCTTCATATGCTTTTTTTGCTTCTTTTAAAGCTTCCCTCATAAAAAGCTCATGTTTTTTTGTTTCCAAGGTCATATAAAAACTAAATTACTCATTTCATGACAAGATTATTAAAAAAACAAATCCTTTATTTATAAAACTATTATTTTTGTTGAAACTAAAATTCAAATGTTGAGATCTCATACTTGTGGAGAATTACGAATCAGTCATGTAGGTTTAAAAGTATCATTGTGTGGATGGGTTCAGAAAGTTAGAGACAAAGGGAAAATGATATGGATTGATTTAAGAGATCGATATGGTGTTATTCAGCTAATCTTTGAGGAAGAATCTACATCAAAAGAAATTTATAAGATGGCAAGAGAGTGTGGTAGGGAATTTGTTTTACGAGCTTTTGGCGTTGTTTCAGAAAGATCTGCGAAAAATAAAAATATTGATACAGGAGATGTAGAAATCGTAGTTGAAAGCATGCAATATCTTAATAAATCAAAGGTTCCGCCTTTTATTATTGAAGACAAAACTGATGGGGGAGAAGAACTTAGAATGAAATATAGATATCTTGACCTTAGAAGAATTCCATTACAAAAAAATCTAAAACTAAGACATTCTCTAATGCGAGAAACTAGAAATTATCTAGATAAAAAAGATTTTGTTGAAATAGAGACCCCTGTGTTAATTAAATCAACTCCTGAAGGGGCAAGAGATTTTATTGTTCCATCTAGAATGAATCAAGGAGAGTTTTATGCCCTACCACAATCTCCACAAACCTTTAAGCAATTACTCATGGTTTCTGGATTTGATAAGTACTATCAACTTGTTAAATGTTTTAGAGATGAGGACCTGAGAGCAGACAGGCAACCTGAATTTACTCAGATAGACTGCGAACTTTCTTTTGCTCAAAGGGAAGACATATTGGATACTTTTGGAGGACTTATTTCTCATTTATTTAAAAGTGTTTTGAATATAGATATAGGATCTATTCCAATTATGGAATATGATCATGCAATAAAAAATTATGGTACAGATAAGCCAGATATAAGATTTGAGATGAAAATTAATGATGTTTCTCCTATTGCAAAAGGAAATGGTTTTAACGTCTTTGATTCTTCAGAAAACATACTAGCATTAGTTGCACCAGGTTGCAGTGAATATTCAAGAAAACAAATCGATGAACTTACTGATTTTGTATGTAAACCTCAGATAGGAGCAAAGGGGCTTGTATATATTAAATGTAATGAAGATGGTACTTTTAAATCTTCAGTAGATAAATTTTTTAATCAAAAAAAATTAGGTGAGCTTGCTAATCTATCTAAAGCAAACAAAGGGGATCTTATTCTCATCCTTGCTGGAGAAAAAAGGAGTATTTATAACGCCATTGCTGAGTTAAGACTTGAGATAGGAGAAAGATTAAACTTAAGAGATCCAAGTATATACCAACCTTTGTGGGTAGTCAACTTTCCACTTTTACAATGGGATGAAGAATCTAAAAGGTTTCATGCGATGCACCACCCATTTACCTCTCCTTTAGAAGATGATATAGAGCTTCTTGAGAAAGATCCAGCTTCTGTAAGAGCAAATGCCTATGATTTAGTTGTAAATGGAGTTGAAATAGGTGGAGGTTCTATAAGAATCTATAAAAGAGAATTGCAAGAAAAAATGTTTAAGACTTTAGGCTTTACTGAAAAAGAAGCTAAAGACCAATTTGGATTTTTGCTAGATGCATTTCAATATGGAACACCTCCTCATGGTGGAATAGCATTCGGTTTTGATAGAATTTGTGCTTTATTTGGAGGGAAGGAGTCTATAAGAGATTTTATTGCTTTCCCTAAAAATACTTCAGGAAGAGATGTGATGATTGACTCACCTTCTAATATTGATTCTACTCAAAGAAAAGAGCTAGGCTTATAATCTATTCTCTTTCAACGTTATCCATAAAATATTTTTCCCATCCTGGGTTTGCAGCTTTTTCTTCATCTACAATATTTTTAGCATCTTCTAAAAGCTGTCTTGAATCGAAAATGATTCCATCTTTTATGGTATATTTTATTCCACCAACCCTTATTGCTTCATTATTTGAATTAATTTTTATATCACCAGTTCCATATAGGTATTTGAGATTTTTCAATGGGTTTTCTTCCATAAGAATCATATCAGCATATTTGCCAACTTCAACTGTACCTATTTCTTTTTCCATACCTAGTGCTTCAGCTGCATTAAGTGTAGCAGATCTGATAACTTCTAATGGATGAAACCCAGATTCTCTAATAAGTTCAAGTTCTTGAATATAACCAAAACCATATAAATTATACATATATCCTGAGTCTGCTCCTGCTGTAACTCTACCTCCTCTATTTTTGTATTCATTTATAAAAGTCATCCATAGCCTATAATTTTCTTTCCATTCCAACTCCTTTTCTGTTCCCCAATCAAAATATGCTGCTCCATGAGAATCTCGACCTGGAAGAAAAAACTTAAGAAGAGTAGGGGTTGTATAGTCCTTATGCCATTCAAGCCTGCTACCTCTTGCTACATCTCTAAAAATACTGTAGGGAACAAAAGTTACATCTATTGTAAAATCGAGTTCTATCAATTCATTCATAACATCATTCCACTTTTTAGAATAAGGTTCTGCAGCCTGTTTCCATAGTCTTCCAGCTTCACCAAACCTATCTTGTTCATTCATATAATTATAGTTTAAAGGATAGTTTTGAACTGTTCTGTCATCAAAAAGGGCTTCAGGTAAACCATACCAATGTTCCATGGTGGTTAGACCTAATCTTGCTGTTTGAAGAACATTCATCCAAGCGACATCCATTTGAGCGTGATGACATGCGGACCTTAAACCATATTTAGCATTTTCTTTCAATGCTGCAGTAAAAATATCTGGTCTAGCACCAAAAAACTTTATACCATCAGCACCATTTTCTGCATTTTTTCTTACCCATTCTCTCGCTTCTTCAGGTGAATTAATTCCATTTTTTGATCCTTGTCCAAATCCAGTGTACGCTAGAATTCTTGGTGCAGTAATCTTATTTTTTTTACTATCTTCTTTTTGTTTTAAAACCCATTTCAATCCATTTCCACAGCTAGGGTCTCTAATTGTTGTTATTCCGTGCGCCATCCAAAGTTTATACACGTAATCAGCTTTTCCCTTTGTTGTCTCTCCAATATGCCCATGCATGTCAATGAATCCAGGTAAAAGATACATACCATGAGCATTTATTTCTTTTGCTCCTTCTTTAGCTTTAGGTCTTCTCTCTTCTTTTATTTTTAAACCTGGATATCCAACGTTTCTTATGCTTACTATTTTATTATTTTCTACTACCACATCGACAGGGCCTGATGGTGGAGCTCCATTTCCATTTATTAATGTGGCTCCTCTAATTATGAGTTGATCAAATGGACCTTCTCCTCTAAATCTTTCAGGTGGTTCTTTAATTTGGCTAAGTAAAATATTATTGATAAGTAATAGAATTATGGTAAAAAAAATATTGATTTTCATTTTTGTGTTGATTTATTTAGATGAATATAGAAAATTTAATAAAGATTACAAATTAATTTTAATTTGAAATATTATATTTAAACTTTAAAAAAAAATTATTTGATATGGCATTAACTTATTCTAAAATGTTACCACTAACCACAAAACTTCCAAGTTTTGATCTTCCTAATGTTATCACAGGAGATAAATTTTCTTCAAATAATTTATCTATGGAATGTGGTAAGGTTATTATGTTTATATGTAATCATTGTCCGTATGTTATTCATTATCATGATCAGATTGTGAAGTTAATTAATGAATATGTTAAAAAGAATATTGAGTTTGTTGCAATAAGTTCTAATGATGTAGAGAATTATCCGCAAGATTCTCCTGAAAATATGAAAATTCTTTTTAAAGACCTTAGCCTTTCAATTCCATATTTATATGACGAATCTCAAGAAATTGCAAAAAAATATATGGCTGAGTGTACGCCAGAATTTTATTTTTTTGATAAAAATAATTCACTTATATATCGTGGAAGAATGGATGACTCTTCACCTCGAAATGGAATAAAGCCATCTGGTGAAGATTTAAGATCCGCAATTGATAATTTTATTTTAGAAAATGAAATTGATCACAATCAACTTCCAAGTATGGGGTGTAACATAAAATGGAAATAAAATAATATAAGTTTGTAAAATCTATAAATTAGGTATCATTTTCTTAAAAAATATCTAAATTACATCCCTCAATTTAAAGTAAAAATATGAACGGAGATATTATTACAATTGAAGATAAAAATCTGATTGTTGGAAACAATCCAATTATACCTTTTATAGAAGGGGATGGTATTGGTATTGATATTTGGTCTATAAGTAAAAAAGTTATTGATAATGCAGTTGAAAAAGCTTATAAAGGTTCAAAAAAAATTGAGTGGTTAGAAGTATTAGCTGGAGAAAAAGCATTTAATCAAACTGGTGAATGGCTTCCTCAAGAAACACTTGATTTATTTAATAAATATTTAGTTGGAATAAAAGGTCCTCTTACTACACCTGTTGGAGGTGGAATCACCTCATTAAATGTAGCTTTAAGACAGAAGCTAGATCTTTTTGCCTGTGTGAGACCTGTTAGATGGTTTGATGGCACCCCATCTCCGGTTAAAGATCCAAGTACTACTAATATGGTTATTTTTAGAGAAAATACTGAAGATATTTATGCTGGAATTGAATTTGAGAACGGCACAAAAGAAAATGAAAAAATCAAATCTTTATTAAAAGAAAATTTTGAGCAAAGATTTAATAAAATAAGATTTCCAGAATCAAGTGGAATAGGTTTAAAACCAATTTCAGAAGAAGGAACTTCAAGGTTAGTTAGATCTGCTATTGATTATGCTATTAAAAATAAAAGAGATTCAGTCACCTTTGTTCACAAGGGAAATATTATGAAATATACCGAGGGTTCTTTTAGAGATTGGGGGTATAAAATAGCAAAAGAAGAATTTGGAGCTAAAGATTTAGATGGTGGGCCATGGCAAGAAATAAATATTGAAAATAGAAAAATAATTATTAAGGATGTTATTGCTGATGCTTTTTTACAACAAATTCTATTAAGGCCAAAAGAATATTCTGTAGTAGCAACAATGAATCTAAATGGAGATTATATTTCAGATGCTCTAGCTGCGATAGTTGGTGGCATTGGAATAGCTCCAGGAGCAAATATAAATTATGAAACTGGTCATGCTATTTTTGAAGCTACACATGGAACTGCTCCAAAATATGCAGGAAAAAATAAGGTAAATCCTGGCTCAGTTATTCTATCTGGGGCTATGATGTTAGAGCATTTAGGGTGGTTCGAAGCTAAAGATCTTATTCACAATGGTATAACAAAATCTATATCTAGCAAAAAAGTTACTTATGACTTTGAAAGATTAATGGATGATGCCACTTTACTATCATGTTCTGAATTTGGAGAAGAAATTATAAAAAACATGTAATCTATGACTAAAAAAGAAAAAATAATAGTTTTTGATACTACTCTGAGGGATGGAGAACAAGTTCCTGGGTGTCAGCTTAATTCAAAAGAAAAAGTTGAGATTGCTAAAGACCTAGAGGATCTTGGAGTAGATGTTTTAGAAGCTGGTTTTCCAATTTCAAGCCCTGGAGATTTTAATTCTATTGTAGAAATATCTAAAAACGTAAAAAAACCTATTATTTGTGCACTCAGCAGAGCAGTTGTAATGGATATTGATATGGCAAATTTATCTCTTAAGGATGCTAGAAGAAAAAGACTTCATACTGGAATTGGTGCTTCAGATATTCATATTAAATATAAATTTAAATCTACAAGAGAAAAAGTTTTAGAACAAGCTGTTTCAGCAGTAAAATATGCTAGAAAATATTTTGACGACATTGAATTTTATCCTGAAGACGCTGGAAGAGCTGATCATGATTTTTTATCTAAAATGGTTGAAGAAGTAATCAAAGCAGGTGTTACTGTTATAAACATTGCAGATACAACAGGATATAATTTACCTGATATGTATGGTGAAAAAATTAAATTTTTAAAAAACAATGTTCCTAATATTGATAAAGCTACAATTTCAGTTCATTGTCATAATGATTTGGGATTAGCTACAGCTAATTCAATTGCAGGATTACAAAATGGTGCACGACAAGTTGAAGTCACAATGAATGGTATCGGAGAAAGAGCAGGAAATACTTCTCTTGAGGAAGTAGTAATGGCTCTTCATGCTCATAAACATTTAAATTTCAGAACAGGTATAAACACAAAAAAAATTGTTCCATTAAGCAAAAAAGTTAGTAAACTAATGAATATGCCTGTGCAGAGAAATAAAGCAATAGTGGGAGCAAATGCTTTTGCTCATTCATCTGGAATACATCAAGATGGTTTTCTTAAACATAGAGAAACTTATGAAATTATAGATCCTGAAGTTGTAGGGGTTGATTCTTCTTCAATTGACTTAACTGCCAGAAGTGGAAGAGCAGCATTATCTCATAGACTTTCTTTATTGGGTATTACACTAAGTAAAATTGAGTTGGAAACACTTTACACTAAATTTCTTGAGATGGCAGATAAAAAGAAATTAATTCATGATGAAGATTTATATGAATTAGTTAAGAAAAAAAAATAATTCACTAATATGAATCATCCTAAAACCTTATTTGATAAAGTATGGGAATCTCATGTGGTAGACGAAATTCCTAGCGGTCCAAGTATTTTATATGTAGATAAACATTTAATTCATGAGGTAACTAGCCCTCAAGCTTTTTTAGGATTAAGAAAAAGAGGACTTAAGGTTTTGCGTCCTGAAAAAACTATTGCAACTGCTGATCATAATGTTCCAACATTAAATCAACATTTGCCAATTAAGGAAGAATTATCTAGAAATCAACTAAACCAACTTACAAAAAACTGTAAAGATTTTGGAATTGAATTATATGGACTTGGTCATAAATATCAAGGAATAGTCCATGTTATTGGTCCAGAACTTGGTATAACTCAACCAGGGATGACTATTGTATGTGGAGATAGTCATACTTCAACACATGGAGCATTTGGTTCTATTGCTTTTGGAATAGGTACAAGTGAGGTAGAGATGGTATTAGCAACTCAATGTTTACTTCAAAAAAAACCTAAAACTATGTTGATTGAAATAAATGGAGAATTACAAAATGGTGTTTTTTCTAAGGATATAATATTATACATTATTTCAAAAATTTCTTCTTCAGGTGGAACAGGGTATTTTGTAGAATATTCTGGCTCTACAATTTCTTCTCTATCAATGGAAGCTAGAATGACTATTTGTAATATGAGTATTGAAATGGGTGCTAGGGGAGGTATGATTGCTCCTGATCAAAAAACTTTTGAATATGTTGAAAATAAAAAATTTTCACCTGATGGTATTGATTTTGATAATAAAGTAAAGTATTGGAAAACTTTGGTTTCTGATAGCAATGCTAAATATGATAAGGTTTTAAAATTTGATGCTAAAGATATTGAACCCATGATAACATATGGAACAAATCCTGGAATGGGAATGAAAATAAGAGATAAAATACCCGAATTACCATTGGAGGGATCTAAAGATTCATTTGATAAATCTTTGAATTATATGGGTTTAAAATCTGGGACCCATATATTAAACAAAAAAATAGATTATGTTTTTATAGGTAGTTGTACAAATTCAAGAATGGAGGATTTAAGAATAGCAGCGAAATTTATTGATGGAAAACAAAAAGCATCGGGTGTTAGTGCATGGGTTATCCCTGGATCTAAACAAGTAGAAAAGATGGCTATCGAAGAAGGAATAGATAAGATATTTAAAAATGCAGGTTTTGAATTTAGACAACCAGGTTGTTCTGCTTGTCTTGCAATGAACGAAGATAAGATACCTAAAAGTAAATTTTGTGTTTCTACTTCAAATAGAAATTTTGAAGGAAGGCAAGGACCAGGCTCTAGAACAATGCTAGCTAGTCCTTTAACTGCTGCTGCAACTGCAGTAAATGGATATGTAACGGATGTTAGAGACTATATTTGATTATGGAAAAATTTAAAAATATTTTATCTAAGGCAACTCCAATTTCTATTGAGAATATCGATACAGATCAAATTA
This sequence comes from uncultured Marinoscillum sp., assembly GCA_902529805.1. GTDB lineage: Bacteria > Bacteroidota > Bacteroidia > Cytophagales > MED-G16. Next base: position 61,760 of record CABZXU010000003.1, on the reverse strand, counting down.
TACCAGCTAGATTTTTGAAAGCTATATCTAGAGATGGTTTTGGAGATAATTTATTTAGAGATTGGAGATATGATAACATGAACAAGCCTATTACTGATTTTATATTAAATAGATCGGATAAACAAAATAAAATATTGATAGCAGGAAGAAATTTTGGATGTGGTTCAAGTAGAGAACATGCTGCATGGGCAATTTATGATTTTGGATTTAGAGTAGTAGTTAGCAGTTTTTTTGCAGATATATTCAACAACAATGCACTAAATAATGGTCTATTGACTATAAAATTAAATGAAAAATCTTTAAGTAAAGTTTTTGAATTAATTAGAGAAAATGAAAAAATTGAATTTAATGTTGATTTGGAGAATCAAGTATTTTTTACTAATAATGGATCATTCAATGAGTCATTTAGTATTAATAGTTTTAATAAAACATGCCTAATTAATGGATATGATAGTATCGATTATTTGAATAGTAAGAAAGATTCAATATTAGAGTTTGAAAAATTGAATAAAGTATGACAAAAAATATTGCTGTATTAGAAGGAGATGGCATTGGTCCTGAGGTAATGAAAGAAGCTATTAAAGTTTTGGATATTATTTCTAAAAAAAGTAGAATAAAATTTAACTATTCTAAAGCTCTAGTCGGGGCATCAGCAATAAACGAAAAAGGTAATCCTTTCCCAGATAATACAAAAGATATTTGTAAATCATCTGATGCAATCTTGTTTGGAGCTATAGGCGATCCAAAATATGATAATGATCCAAAAGCTAAAATTAGGCCAGAGGATGGACTGTTAGAGATGAGAAAATTTTTAGGTTTATTTGCTAATATAAGGCCTGTAAAAACTTATAATTCTTTAATTGAATATTCTCCTTTAAAAAATAAGATTCTAAAAAATGTAGATTTTGTCGTTTTCAGAGAGTTAACAGGTGGAATTTATTTTGGTGAAAAAGGAATTTCAGATGATGGTAATAAAGCCTATGATACTTGTGTTTATAAAAAAAGTGAAATTGAAAGAATCTCTGTTTTAGCATTTAATGAGGCCTTAAAAAGAAACAAAAAGCTTACATTAGTAGATAAAGCAAATGTATTGTCAACATCGAGATTATGGAGACAAGTTGTTCAAAATATTTCTAAAAATTATTCTGATGTGAAAGTTGATTATTTATTTGTTGATAATGCAGCTATGAAAATTATATCTAACCCTTCTGACTTTGATGTTATCTTAACAGAAAACATGTTTGGAGATATAATTACAGATGAAGCTTCAGTAATAACAGGTTCACTTGGAATGTTGCCATCTGCTTCTGTGGGAAAAGATATAAGTTTGTTTGAACCAATACATGGTTCTTATCCCCAAGTAGCAGGAAAAAATATTGCAAATCCAATGGCAATGATTTTATCTTCTGCGATGATGATCAATTATTCTTTTAATATGGGATTTGAAGAAAAAATTATTATCGATGCTGTTAATGATGCTTTAAATAATGGAATAGTTACAGAAGATATCAACGATAATACATTTTATAAAACCAATGAGGTAGGTGATTGGATTGCAAATAGAGTTGATCAATTGATTAAGTAATTTTATGCTTAAAGTTTTATCTTCTTCAAACCTTAAAAGTCTTGATCTTAAAACCATTGAAAATCAGAGAATATCTTCTTTGAAACTTATGGAAAGAGCTTGCGAGAGTTTTACGACTTGGTTTATATCAAAATTTTCTAAATCTAATAACCTACAAATTTTTTGCGGTTTTGGAAATAATGGAGGCGATGCATTACTTATATCAAATAAGCTTTATGATAATGGATATAATGTAAAAGTGTTTTTTTTAAATCATCAAAATAAAATATCTAAAGATTGTTTATTCCAATTAAATAATTTGAATCAGAAAATTCCTGTTTTTTATATAAATGATAATATAATTCCTAAAATTAAAGATTCAGAACTTATAATAGATGGTTTATTTGGATATGGTTTATCTAGAAAATTAGAGGCACCATGTATTGATTTAATTAAACACTTAAATAATTTAAAGGGTAAAAAAATTTCTATTGATATTCCTTCTGGTATTTCACCAGACGAAGTTCTTGGGAATGTTTTTTTTAATTCAGATTACATATTTACATTTCAAACACCGAAATTATCTTTTTTTTTCCCTGAATACATAAATTTTATTGGCGAAGTTCTTATAACAGATATTGGTTTAGATAAAGATGTAATAGATAAACTATTGCCTTCAGCATCTTTAATAGAAAAAAATGATATAAAAAATAGAATAATTAGTAGAAGTTTAATTTCTCATAAGGGAACTTTTGGGCATGGTCTTATTATTTCTGGTAGTAAAGGTAAAATGGGGGCTTGTATCATGTCATGTAAAGCTGCCTTAAAATCAGGTATAGGACTTCTTTCTGTATATGTTCCAAAAGTTGGTGAATCAATAATTCAAACTTCAGTTCCTGAAGCAATGACCATTACAGATACTAAAAAAAATCATATATCTTCAATTCCTAAATTAGAAGTTTTTAATTCAATTGGTATAGGTCCAGGAATAGGACTACATAAGGATACCGAGAAGGCTATTATAAAATTAATTAAAGTAGCAAAAATTCCTTTAGTTATAGATGCTGATGCAATTAACATTATTGCAAGAAATAAAAATATTTTAAAATTTTTACCCAACCACTCTATATTAACTCCACATCCAAAGGAATTCAAAAGGTTAGTCGGAACATATAAAGATTCTAATCAAAGGATCAAACTTCAGAAAAAACTGAGCAAAAAATTTAAATTAAATATTTTAATAAAAGGTCCTTACTCTATGATGACAGATATTAATGGTGAATTATTTATTAATACAACAGGAAATCCGGGAATGGCAACAGGTGGAAGCGGAGATGTATTAACTGGAATTATTACCGGTTTAATTGGTAGAGGCTATAAACCTTTTGATGCAATGATTATGGGTGTATACATTCATGGATTATCAGGTGATATTACAAAAAAAAATCTAGGAGAAGAATCTTTGATGGCAACAGATTTAATTAACTCTTTACCAAAAGCATTTAAAAAAATAGATAATTAATCTTTTTTATCTAATTTTATGATTGATTAATTTTTTTTTAATGAAAAAACACATCTTATTATTTTTATTATTTTTATTCCCAATTCTAGTAAATGCTCAAGAATTAAAAAATGAATTTAAATTTGATATATACCCAAATCCCGCTTCAGAATTTGTAATTCTTGAATCTAATACTAAAAATATTCAAGATTTCAATTTTCAAATTCATAGTATAATAGGTAATAAAATTAATATTTCAAGTAATATTATTTCAAATAATAAAATTAAATTTTCAGTCAAGGAAATATCAAACGGTTATTATTTTATAATTGTAGCTAATGATAAATCAAAGTATAAAAAAGCTTTAAAATTTCTTAAGAAATAGAAATCATCTAATTTTTGTAATGTTTTTCAAATAAGTCATTATACTTGGTTGCTAAATCATATTGACCATCTTTATTATATGCCCTAGCTAAGGCATTTAGAGAAACTAGATTTCTTTGAATTTGATATTTATTGTTTACATTATTATTAATAAGATATTCTAACATCTGATCAGATCTTTTACTTGTAATTTCTGCAATATTGTTTGCCGTTTCATTTTCTCCCATCGATAAAAGCATATCAACTTTTTGTACAGAAAAATGATCAAAATTCACTGCTTTATCAGGTATTAATTCTAAACAAGTTTTTATTACATTTTTTGCTTTTTCAGTCTCCCCAATTTTGATTAGTTCAGCCGCAAGTGTATTAAATGTAGCTCTATAATTTAAAACAAATCCTCTATGGTCTTCAGAATAATATGTTTTTTCGTTATCTAATTCTCTCCAATAAAATTTATTAATCATATTATCATACATTATATTGGTATTTATAAAGTTTTTTGATGGATTTGGATTTACCAATGGTAACAATCTATAAGCAAGTCCTTCTTGAATAACATTTCTTTTAAAATTCAGATTTGTTCCATTTAATGATGTATTATTAAAATATATTGGTCTTTCCCAGTTATTTGAATTAATAAAATCTAATATTGCTAAATCTTTTTTTTCCAAACCACCTTTATTTTCTTTTAAATTTATAATTAATCTATTAACTAAAAATTTTAAAAACTGTTGAGGAATTATTTTTTTCAGATTTAAATTATTTGTATCAATATCTAGATATAATGATTTAGATGGAAGAATATTATAATTACTTAGAGAAGCTGGAACTTGAATACCTTTATTTTCAGATTTTATCAGATTAAGATATGCATTCAAATTAATTGAAGCATTGTTTATTTTTGGATTTTTAATGAAAGGTAAATAGTCGTTAAGTCCTCCCTGTTCATAATTTTCATCTGTGAGTAGAAATTTTAATTTTTCAGAATCATTTTTTTTACTTCTCATTTGGTCTATATACCAATCTGTATTGAAATAACTTAAAACAATGACTCTCACATCAGTTCGAAAACCTTCTACTTCTTGTACATACCAAAGAGGAAATGTATCGTTATCTCCTCCTGTGAATAATATAGAATTTGGAGCACAGGAAGCCAGTAAATTTTTAGCTGAATCTACGGATAAATATCTATTTGACCGATCATGATCATCCCAGTTTTCAATACATAAGATTATTGGACTTATTACACCAATTATGATAGAAATAAATAGAGAAATTTTATTATTTTTTAAAATTGAATAAAGAAATGAAAAAATAGATAAAACTCCTATTCCTATCCAAATTGAAAATGCATAATAGGAACCTGCATAAATGTAATCTCTCTCTCTAGGTTCTGATGGGGGGCTATTTAAATATACTACAAGTGCTACTCCTGTAAGTATAAATAGGGCCATTACAACTGAAAAGTTTTTTTTATCTCTAAAATAATGGTAAAAAAGACCAATTAAAGCTAAAATTAGAGGAATCATATAATAATTATTTCTTGCTTTGTTATTATGAATTTCTTCAGGCACATTTTTAAATTTATCATTAATGCTTAACCAATTAGCATCTTGAATATCAGATTCTCTTCCTGAAAAATTCCATAGTAAATATCTTAAATACATATGGCCAATTTGATATTTAAACATGAACTCCAAATTGTCTGAAAAATTTGGTTTTTCATTTTTTCCAAGCCCTACAATCTCTCTATATCTTTCTTTATGATTTGGATTTGATCCACTGTACATTCTTGGAAATATTGTTGTTCTTTTAGGATCATAGACGTAACTAAAGCTTTTATCTTTTATTTCATATTTTTCTTTTCCTCGTTTATAAACTATTTTTTCTTGTTTTTGATCTATAACTTCTGCATCATAATATTGCCCATGAAAAAGTGGTCTATTTCCATATTGCTCTCTTTTTAAATAAGATATGAAACTCAAAATATTTTCCGGATTGTTTTCATCTATTGGAGGATTAAAGCTTGACCTAATTAATACTAAAGAATATGATGAGTAACCAATTAGCACAAAACTTAAAGCAATCAAAGAAGTATTTAACCAAACAATTTGTTTTTGTTGAGAATATATTATAGAATATACTAATCCTAAAAGTAAAGAAATTGAAAAAAATATTATTCCAGATCCAAATGGGAGGTTAAGACTATTTACAAAAAATATTTCAAAATTGCTGGCTAAAGTGGGTAATCCAGGAATAATTCCTATCATTATAAAACCAATTAAAAATGCGCTTATAACTAGGGTATAAAAAATTCCTAATAAGTTAATTGTTTTTGTTTTATGGAAATATATTATTAGGGCTAGTGCTGGAATAGTGACTAAATTTAATAAATGTACCCCTATAGATAACCCCATCATATAGGCGATTAATATTATCCATCTATTTTTTTTCTTTTCATCTTCAATATTTTCCCATTTTAATATGGCCCAAAAAACAAATGCGGTAAAAAAAGATGACATAGCATAAACTTCAGCTTCGACAGCTGAAAACCAAAATGAATCCGTAAAAGTGTATGAAAGTGAACCAATAATACCTGATGAGATTACTAAAATAAGATTAATATTATTATTAGTTTCAAAAAGTTTTTTGGAAAAATGAGTTATAGTCCAAAATAGAAATAATATAGTAAAAGCACTTGTTATTACGCTAAGAAAATTGATTGCTAAAGATATCTTTTCAACATTACCTAAAGCCAGGAATGAGAAAATTCTACCTAACAATAGATAAAATGGAGCTCCTGGAGGATGTGGCACTTCTAGCTTATAGGATACAGCGATAAACTCACCACAATCCCAAAAACTTGCTGTATCTTCTACAGTTATTGAATAGACAATAAAAGATATAACAAACATTATCCATCCAGTTATATCATTTATTTTCTGAAAATTCAATTTTTTTATTTTTATGAACGAAAATAATACAAATTATATTAATGATAATCTATTGTTTGACTTAATTTGCGAAAAATATGTTTTTTAGAAAATCAAAATCTTTTTTTTTCATATTGATATTATTTTCATTCTTTTCAATAGAAAAAAATATATATGCAAAAAAAGCTGATTATGATTCTATACCACTTTTATTAAATATTGATATTCAGATAGAAACTACTGAAGCTATCAATTTAATGTATGATTTTCAATTTGAAAAATCGGACAAACAATTTAATTGGTTAATCCAAGAATATGGTTGGCACCCACTTCCATATTTTCTACTAGGATTAAGCACCTGGTGGAAAATTGCTCCAGATTTAGAAAATAAAAGTTTAGATAATCAGTTTTTATTTTTAATGGATACTTCAATAATTTTATCGAAGAAAATTTATAAAGATTACAATAAAATAGAAGGAGCTTTTTTTTTAGCTGCATCTTATGGATTTAAGGGCAGATTACTTTCTGAGAGAAAAAAATGGAGAAAAGCTGCATTTTCAGGAAGGAACGCGCTCAAATTTCTAAAAGAGGTAAAAGGTGAAGACAATTTTATTCCCGAAATTTCCTTTGGAAATGGGCTTTTTAATTACTATTCGATATGGGTAGCAGAGGAATATCCATTATTAAAACCGATAATTAGATTATTTCCAAAAGGTGATAAGAAAAAGGGAATTTCTCAATTAGATAATGCAGCAAAAAATTCTTTTTATACAAGGACTGAAGCTCAATTTTTTTTAATGAAAATTTTGTCTCAAGAGAATAATATTTCTAAGTCTTTTCAATTATCTAATTATTTGTCTGATTTATTTCCAAACAACTCTATTTTTCATGGTGTTAATAATTCACTACTATATCGATCAGGTAGATTTAATGAATGTGAGAAAGAGTCATTAATTATTATTGAAAATTTTAAAAAAAATAAATATGGATATAAACATAATTTAGTAAGACAAGCTGCCTTTTTTTTAGGAGAAATATATAATAGCAAATCAGAAATCGAATTATCAAAAAATTTTTATAATGAATCCATTGAAATGGCTAAAATAATTAATGCTGAAAAAATGGGTTATACATTACATTCATATTTTTCCCTAGGAAAATTTGCTTTTAATGAAAAGGACTATTATTCTGCAAAGAGATATTTTAATAAAGTTATGAGATTGACTAAGAGAGGTGAAAAAATAAATGCTGATTCACGGATTTTTCTAAAAAAAATGAGGTAACTGTATAGTTCTTTATACTATTATAATAATATTTGCCAATCAATAATTATATATTTAATATTTTAGTTTTATGTCTAATGTAATCCTGAATTCAAATCAAATAAGTCAAAAAATAAAAAGACTTTCATATGAATTATATGAAAATAATTTAGAAGAGAAAAAAGTTATATTATTTGGAATAAATTCTAATGGAAATATTTTATCAAATAGAATTAAAAAAAATTTAGATAATTTATTTCCAGTAAATATAGAATCTTATAACCTTAAGATAGATGTTAATAATTCTACACTTAATAAATTAGATTTAGAAAGGGATTCATTAAATGGAAAGGTTGTTATTATAGTTGATGATGTTCTTAATTCAGGTAAAACAATTGCGTATTCTATTAATTTAATTTTACCTTTTTATCCAAAAAAAATAGAAGTAGCAGTTTTGGTAGATAGAAGCCATAAAAAATTTCCTATTCTTGCAAAATATAGTGGAGTAAAATTAAATACAACAATTAATGAACATATTAAAATTGATTTTAAAAAAAATGAAGGATATTTATTATGATTTATTTAACTAGAAAAGAGCATTTTAATGCAGCTCATAAGCTATATAACCCATCGTGGTCAAAAGAAAAAAACTTTCAAGTATACGGTGATTGTTCTAATGAAAATTGGCATGGTCATAATTATGAATTGTTTGTTACAATAAAAGGAAAAGTTAATAATGATGATGGAATGGTTATTAACTTAAAGCTTTTATCTAAAATAATTAATGATGAAATAATAAGTAAGGTTGATCATAAAAACTTGAATTTAGATGTCCCATTTTTAAAAAATAAAATTACATCTACCGAAAATGTTGTTATAGAGTTTTGGAATATTTTAGAGAAAAAAATTTCTTCTTTAGAAGATTATAAATGTTTTTTACACCGTATTAAACTTTATGAAACCCCAAAAAATTCAGTAGAATATTATGGTTCAGAGGGCAAATAATTTTTTTTTAATTGCTGGTGAAAAATCTGGAGATCTATATGGAAGCAAATTAATCAAGGAGTTACTCAATATTAATCCAAATGCAGTCATTAATTATTGGGGTGGTGATATGATGAAAGAAGCTGGAGGAAATCTTCTGCAGCATTACAAGTCCTATAATTTTATGGGTTTTTATGAGGTAATTAAAAATTTTCATATTTTTTTAAATAAGATTAATTTAATTAAAAAACATTTGGATGATACTAAGCCAAGTGTTGTAATATTAATTGACTTTCCTGGTTTTAATTTAAGACTTGCAAAATATTGTAAGAGAAAGGGTATAAAAGTGATTTATTTTATACCTCCTAAAGTTTGGGCATGGAACTCAAAAAGAATTTATCAAATTAAAAAACATGTAGATATAACATTTTCAATATTACCATTTGAAGTAGATTTTTATAAAAAATATAATTTAAAAATCTTTTATTACGGAAGCCCATTATATTCAATAATTGATGAATATAAATTTAAAAAAATTGAATTTAAATCTAACTATAAAAATACTATATCATTATTACCTGGAAGTAGAGTTTCTGAAGTTTCTAATTCAATTCCAATTTTTAAAGAAATAATTTGTTCAATGCCAGATAATTTATTTTTTGTTTCATATGTTGATCATATTGATAGTACACTTTATGAACCTATTAAAAATTTAAAAAATGTTAAGCTAATTACTGGCCGTACTTATGACCTAGTAAAACAATCTGATGTTGCAGTTACTGTTTCTGGAACAGCTAGTTTAGAAGTTGCCTTATTAAATATTCCTCAGATAGTAGTTTACAAAACTTCTTATTTATCATATCTAATAGGTAAAATGCTATTAAAAATAAATTATATTTCTTTAGTTAACCTGATACTTAATAAACAGTTAATTAAAGAGCTTATACAAAATGATTTTAATCCAAAAAAAGTAAAAGGAGAAATAAATAGAATACTTTCAAATAATGATTATAACAATAAAATTAAAAATGGATATAAAGAAATAATAAGAGTTCTAAATAAAAGAAATGTTATTTCTAAAATTGCTTCACATATTATGGAGAAATAAATTTATTTTACCTTTCTAACTAAAATTTCATCAATTAATCCATACTTTTTAGCTTCTTCAGCTCGCATCCAATTATCACGATCAGAATCCTTTTCGATTTGATTATATGTCTTACCAGTGTGTTCAGATAAAATTGTGTATATATCTTTTCTTAGTTCTTGCATCTGTTTAAGACTAATTTCCATATCTTTCGATTGGCCATGCATTCCTCCACTTGGCTGATGAATCATAATTCTTGAGTGTTTTAAAGCAGATCTTTTATTTTTAGCTCCCCCTGCTAGTAAAACTGCACCCATTGAAGCCGCCATTCCAGTACATATAGTTGCCACATCAGGTGATACATATTGCATGGTATCGTAAATACCAAGGCCTGCATAAACAGAGCCGCCTGGACTATTTATATATAATAAAATATCTTTTTTTGAATCAACTGATTCTAAAAACAATAATTGAGCTGTGATTATATTTGATATGTTCTCTTCTACTTGCATCCCTAAAAAAATAATTCGATCCATAATTAGTCTAGAAAAAACATCAATTTCTCTAAAATTAGTTGGTCTTTCTTCAATTACTGCTCTTGTCATATTCTCAACTTTTTCTACATATGAATCAAACACATGACCACTAATATTTTTGTTTTTAACAACATAATCTCTAAACTCTTTTTTGATATTCATATACTAAAATTTAATATTAAAGATAAATTATTTTAACTCTTTTATTGATAAAGATTTAAATTTATCAAAAGTAATATTTTTATTTGAGATAGATATTCTTTTTTTAATTGCATTCATTGCTTTATCTGATTTTAATTGATTGTGTATTTTAAAATAGTTGTCACCATTTTTTTGGCCTAAATAACTTTTTACAAATTTATCTAACTCCTTTTCTGGGTTTTGAATTCCTGAGGACGCTAGTTGATATCTTATTTGATTTTTAGCAGTTTCTTCAATTTCATTATTTTCTACTTTAATACTTTCTTTTTCTACAATTTTATCGACAATAAATGTCCATTTTAATTCTTGACAATAATTTTTATAATTCTTATTAATTATTTCGTCTGATGATTTTTTATCATTGTTTTTTTGAATCCAATTTTTTAAAAATTCATCAGGGATGGAGATGTTATGTTTATTTGTAATTTGTTTTTGAATCGATCTATTCAAAAGTATATCACTTTCTCTATCATAATTTGATTTTATAGATTCTTTAATTTTATTCTCAAATTCTGATTTATTTTTTATGTTTCCCTTTCCAAACACTTTTTCAAATAATTCATCATTGATATCTGCGGGTTTTTGTGTTGAAATTTTATCAATTTGAAAACTGATTTTATCCTCAAATTCATTAATTGATTTATGGTTTGTTTGAAAAATTTGATTTAGCTGGTGGACATTTGAATCACTTAATTTGTACAATGAAAAATCAATCTTATTGCTAATTTTTTTCTTTAAAAATTTTTTAGTTTCATTTTGATTTAATGATTTTAAAAATAATTTTAAATTTTGTTTTTGATATTTTTCAGAATTAATAATTTTTCCTTCCACTATAGAATCATTTTTAACTTCTTTTGAGTCAACAAATACTGGGAATTGATTTTGTAAATTTTGTATAGTTTCATTTATAATTTTTTTATCAATTTTAATATCATATTTATTAAATTTTGTGGATTTAGAGAATTTTTCTAATTTAAATTCGCTTACCATACCAATTCTAAATTTGAATTCAAAATCGGTTTCTTTTTCCCAATTTATTTTTGTTTCATCTGATTTTTCTGCAACTGGTTCGCCTATCATATTTATTTTCTTTTCTCTTATATAATTTGTTAACTCATGACTTGTTAATTTATTAATCTCTTCAATTAATATGCTTTTACCATACATTTTTTTTATAAGTTGAGATGGGACTTTTCCTGGCCTGAAGCCCTTTAAATTAAGTTTTGGTTTTATCTCATTAATTTTATTATCAATTTTATTTAAATAATCACTTGGAATAATTTTTATTATAATAATTGACTCAGTTGTTGATTTTTTAGTAATAGAAATATTCATATATTAACTTTTTATAGTGCGGATGGAGGGACTCGAACCCCCATGCCTTTCGGCGCTAGATCCTAAGTCTAGTGCGTCTACCAATTTCGCCACATCCGCTTTTATTGGACAGCAAATGTAGAAATAAATTATTTTAATGAGAAAAATTAGATTAAATTTCAATTAGAAATTTTTTTAAATGAAATCTAATAATGTTACTAAAGAACTAGACAAAAAACTTATTCTACGTGATTATAGAAAATTACTTAGATATTCTCAATCTGTAATTAATAAAGATGAATTAGTTCTTATTAAAAAAGCATTTAAAATTTCTTTAGAAGCTCATAAAAATATGAGAAGAAAATCTGGAGAGCCATATATTTTGCATCCTTTATCTGTTGCTCAAATTTGTATTAAAGAATTAGGTTTAGATTCTACATCTATAATTTGTGCATTATTACATGATGTGGTAGAAGATACTGATCTAACACTAGATTATTTAGAGAAAGAATTTGGAAAACCAGTTTCAAAAATTTGTGATGGATTAACAAAAATATCTGGATTTTTTAGTCCTGAAATCTCTAAACAAGCTGAAAATTTTAAAAAAATGATTCTTACAATTTCAGATGATTTAAGAGTTGTTTTAATAAAATTGGCTGATAGACTTCATAATATGAGAACATTGGATAGTATGAATAGAAAATCTCAAATAAAAATTGCATCAGAAAGTATATATATCTATGCTCCTCTCGCTCATAGATTAGGAATTTTTTCAATTAAGACTGAATTGGAAGATTTATATTTAAAGTATACTAATAAGAAAGATTATATTTCTATCATTAAAAAACTCAGTTCATCCAAAGAGAAAAGAGATAAATTCATAAAATCATTTATTAGACCAATTAAAAATAGAACTAAAGATTTAGATAAAAAGATCAAAATTTTTGGTCGTCCTAAATCTGTATTTTCAATTTATAATAAAATGAAAAAACAAGATATTACTTTTGATGAAGTTTATGATTTATTTGCAATTAGAATAATAATGGATTCCCCATTAGTTGAAGAAAAGTCAATTTGCTGGAAAATTTATTCGATTGTTACTGACTGCTACCAACCGAACCCTGATAGATTAAAGGATTGGGTTTCAACTCCTAAAAGTAATGGATATGAGTCTCTTCATACTACAGTGATGAGTAATACTGGGCAATGGGTTGAAGTTCAAATTAGAACTAAAAGAATGGATGATATTGCTGAAAAGGGATTTGCAGCTCACTGGAAGTATAAAGAAAATTCGAAAAGTGATAGTAAGTTAGAAAAATGGATTAACAATGTTAGAGAATTTTTAGATCAAAATGATTCAAATGCACTAGAGCTACTTGAAGATTTCAAAGGTGAACTTTATAATGATGAGGTATTTGTATTTACTCCTAAGGGAGATTTGATAACTCTACCTTTTAATTCAACTGTTTTAGATTTTGCATTTGCAATTCATTCGGAAATAGGCTTAAAGTGTATAGGTGGAAAAATTAACCAAAAATTAGTTCCAATAAACCATATAGTTAAAAATGGTGATCAAATTGATATTTTAACATCTAAAAATCAAAAACCCTCTGAAGATTGGTTGAATATTGTTGTAAGTTCTAAATCGAAATCAGCTATTAAACTAAGTTTTAGTAAAAGTAATAAAAACTACTATTCACTTGGCAAAGAAACTTTAAAAAGAAAATTGAATAATTTAAATATTGATTTTGAAAAAAATATTTCTTCTATTTCTAATTATTTTGGTTATAAAAATATTGTGGATTTATATTTTGATACAGGAAAAGATAAAATTGATTTAAAGAGCTTAAAGAAGTATAAAGAATCAATTGATTTAGAAAAGAAAAAAATAAACCCAAAGTCAAATACTAAATCTAAGAAAACTCTAAAAAAATCTGATAATGATAATTACATAGTATTAGACGACAGGGTTGGTTTAATGGATTACAAATTTTCTGAATGTTGTAACCCAATCCCAGGTGATGATGTATTTGGTTTTATAACAATAAAAGATGGTGTCAAAATTCATAGAACAAATTGTAAAAATTCACCTGAATTATTATCAAAATATGCTTATAGAATTTTAAAAGCAAAGTGGCATTCGAAAAATGAAATTTCTTTTTTAAGTTCGCTAAAAATTAAAGGAACTGATAGGGTTGGCATTATTGATGATATCTCAAAGATTATTTCATCTGAATTAAAAGTTAATATGAAATCAATATCTATTAATTCTAATAGTGGTGTTTTTGAAGGTAAGATACAATTGTATGTAAATAATACAATTCATCTTTTAAGACTAATAAAAAAACTTCAAAAGGTTAGAAATGTAATTAAAGTATCTAGATTTGAGGAATAAAATATTTTAATAGCAAAAGTAATGAGTCAAAGTAAAGTAATGGATCAAATTAAAAAAATTCTTGATAATCACATAGAATTAAAAAAACAGAGAAAGACCCCTGAGAGATATGCTATACTAGAAGAAATATATGATTTTAACCATCATTTTGATGCCGATGAGTTATATAATAGAATGAAAAAAAGTAAATTTAGCGTAAGTAGAGCTACTATATATAATACTCTTGATTTACTTGTAGACCTAGATCTTGTAACTAAACATATATTTAAGAACAATACATTTAAATATGAAAAGGCTTTTGGGTACAGACAACATGATCATTTGATTTTAGAAAATGATGAAATATTAGAATTTTGTGATCCTAGAATACAACTAATAAAAAATTCAATAGAGAAAATTTATGATGTAGAAATAGATAGTCATTCTCTATATTTTTTTGGTAAGAAAAAGAAAAAGAAAAAGAAAAGTTAAGATAATGTCTTTAGATGTTTTGTTAGGTCTCCAATGGGGTGATGAAGGAAAAGGTAAGGTAGTTGATTATCTTTCAAATAAATATGATTTGGTAGCTAGATTTCAAGGAGGGCCAAATGCGGGTCATACTCTTGAATTTGATAATAAAAAGCATGTTCTTCATCAAATTCCATCTGGAATATTTAGCAAAAACTCATTAAATATTATTGGAAATGGTGTTGTTCTTGACCCTGTGATTTTTAAGAACGAAATAGAAAAAATAGAATTAAAATTTGGACTAAAATTGTTTGATAATCTTTTTATTTCTAATAAAGTTCAATTAATAACTCCATCCCATAGGTTTATTGATAAAATTTTAGAAAAAGAAAAAGGAGATAAAAAAATAGGGTCAACATTAAGAGGAATAGGTCCCACTTACCAAGATAAGATAGGTAGGCATGGCTTAAGGGTAGGAGATATTAAATATGAAAGTTTTAAAAATAAATATGAAAGACAAAAAGAGATGCATTCATATTTATTTAAGGATATTAATTTACAAGAATTTAATTCTGAAGAAAAACAATTTTTTGATTCAATAAATTTTTTAAAAAAATTTAATTTAACAGATACGGAATACTTGATTAATAAAAATTTAAATAAAGGAAAAAATGTTTTAGCTGAAGGAGCTCAGGGAACATTGCTGGATATTGATTTTGGTAGCTATCCTTTTGTTACCTCTTCTAATACAACTACTGCAGGCGCATGTATAGGATTAGGTGTTTCACCAAAAAAAGTAGATAAAGTGTATGGTGTTTTTAAAGCATATTGCACAAGAGTTGGGAAAGGACCTTTTCCTACTGAACTATTTGACAAAGAAGGTGAGAAAATAGCAAAAAAAGGAAATGAGTTTGGCTCTACCACCGGAAGAGCGAGAAGATGTGGATGGTTAGATTTATTAGCACTTAAATATGCGTTAATGTTAAATGGTGTTACAGAATTATTTATGATGAAAGCAGATGTTTTATCAGGTTTTGATAAAGTTTTCCTTTGCACTAAATATTTATTTGAAGGAAAAGAAATTGATTATTTTCCATCTACTATTGGTGATTCCACACTCGAACCTATTTATGAATCATTTGATGGGTGGAAAAATGATATATCTAATTGTAAAGAAAAATCTGATTTTCCAAAAGAATTAATAAATTATATTCAGTTTATAGAAAATAATTTAAAAATACCTATTAAGTTAGTTTCTGTTGGTCCAGATAGAAATCAAACGGTATTAGTATAATTTAAATAGAAAAACTATAATTTTTTTATTATCTTTGCCTACGTTTTTAAATTATTTTATAATCGAACTATGACTTTTCTCATACAACTCCATTATAAAATAATTTTTTAAATTTTTTACAATTTAATTAATTATAAATTTTAAATATTATGAAAAGAGTACATGATAAATTAAATATTTTGATTGTTTGTACTGTAGTAGCAATTGCTGCTGTAGGTTATCTTCTTATTCAAACTGGTTCTATTGATCCGTCAATGGGTGCTGGTTCAGGTATTACTAGTATTAAGAAAGCTGAGAAGTATTCTGAGAAAAATACTATTGCTGTTGAGTTAGAAGGTGAGGAGATTCAGGAAGTTTTACAAAATGAAGACTTCATGAAAATGATTGCAACTCCTGAATTTGCTAAACTTGTTGAGAATGATGAGTTTTTGAAGGTCCTTGATGATCCTGTATTCAGCATTGTTGCTGATGTTATGGGAAATGATGATTTGATGACCTCAAATGAGCAAGAACCATATACACAAAGAGACGGTAAGTCTGGAGGAGGTTCTGGAGGAGGTATTGGCGAAGATGATTTAAGACAAGGAACTTCTAGTTTATCTAATTTTAATCAAGATGGTGGAGCTGGAAGATCAATATCTTCAAGTGGTGGAAGAGAATTAGGTGACAATAATAATAAAACTTCAGATAGTAGGGGTACTCCTGGAAAGCTTCTAATGAAGTTAGGTGAATTTCAAAAGTTCATGAAAGGAGCAGAATTTCAGAAGTTTGCGAAAGGAGCAGAATTTCAGAAGTTTATGAAAGGAGCAGAATTTCAGAAGTTTATGAAAGGAGCAGAATATCAGAAGTTTATGAAAGTGGGTGGTGAGTTCAACTTCGCGATAACACTAGGTGTATTAGTTGCAGCACCAGTTATTAGATCAGCGTTTTTTAAAGGAGCAGACTTTGAAAAGTTCGCTAAAGGAGCAGAATTTCAGAAGTTTGCGAAAGGAGCAGAATTTCAGAAGTTTATGAAAGGAGCTGAACTGCAGAAGTTTATGAAAGATGCTCAACTTCAGAAGTTTATGAAAGGTGCTGATCTTCAGAAGTTTGCTAAGGGAGCTGATCTTCAGAAGTTTGCTAAGGGAGCTGAGTTTCAGAAGTTTGCTAAAAATGGAGACTTTATGAAGTTTATGAAAGGTGCTGATTTTCAAAAATTTATGAAAAGCGGTGCTTATTCTAAATTTGCAAAAGGTTCATCTTTTCAGAAGTTTATGAAAGGAGCAGAATTTCAGAAGTTTATGAAAGGAGCAGAATTTCAAAAATTTGCTAAAGGTGCTGTAAATTAGTATTTACATTAATTTACATTTTATAAAAAAGGAGAAAACATTAATTTTTCTCCTTTTTTTTTTATCTTAAACAAAAAAATTATCTAATGAAAAAATTATCCATTCCATTATCGTTTATTTTCTTTTTTTATTTTAATAGTTCTTTTTCTCAAATGGATAAATTAGAAATAGAAAATTTTGATATTGTTTCTATGGGAATTGGTGAAGCATTTGTTTTACCTCATGCAGCAAGATGTGCTCATAGTGCTCTTAATTTTCATAAAAAGTTATTTGACTACGAACCAAGAGATAAAATTCATGTTATGATTCAAGATTTTGGAGATTATGGAAATGGAGGAGCAACCTCAATTCCTAATAATATGGTTTCAACTTGTATTTCACCAATGAATTATTCTTTTGAGTCAAGTATAGCTGGTGAAAGAGTATTTGCTATCATGAATCACGAACTTGTACATATAGTTGCGCTCGATAATTATTCAAAAACAGATGTTTTTTATAGAAAACTTTTTGCTGGAAAAGTTAGAAATACAAACGACCATCCTGTTTCTATGTTTTATAGCTATCTCACTAATCCAAGATATTATTCTCCTAGATGGTTCCATGAAGGTATTGCTGTATTTATTGAAACTTGGATGGATGGTGGAAAGGGAAATGCTTTAGGTAGTTATGATGAAATGTTTTTTAGAACTAGAACACTTGAAAACTCTAGGATTTATTCAGCTCAAGGATTGGAATCAGAAGGTACTTCTGCAGATTTTATGTCTAAAGCTAATTCATACTACTATGGAACAAGATTTATGAGTTATGTAGCTCACGAATATGGACCTAATAATTTAATTGAATGGATAAAAAGAAAAGATCAAAGCAAACGTGGGTTTGCATCCAATTTTAAAAACGTATTTGGTTTATCAATTAGTAAAGCTTGGGATACTTGGATTGATTTTGAACGTTCCTTTCAGGATGAAAATATTAATAGACTTAAAAAATTTCCTATTACTCAATATGAACCTATTACTGAAAAAGTACTGGGCGGTGTTTCTCATGCATTTCATGATAAAAAAAGAAATAAAATTTATGTTGCTGTTAATTATCCTGGCAAAGTTCCTCATATCGCTAGCATTGATTTAGAAACAGGTGAGATTGATAGACTAAAAGATGTAAAGGGACCAGCTTTATTTAATGTTGCTTCACTTACCTACGATGAAAAAAATGATCTTCTTATATATTCAACTGATAACAATGCAAATAGAGATTTAAATAGTTACAATTTAAAAACTGGTGAAACAAAATTGTTACAAAAAAATGAACACATTGGTGATTTAGCTTTTAATAAAAAAGACGAATCTTTATGGGGTATTAGACACCTAAATGGTTACAATACAATCGTTAAGATACCAAAATATAATTCTGAATCTCCAAATGATTATTATACAAATTGGAATCAAAAATATACATTACCATTTGGTCATGATATTTTTGATATAGATATTTCACCTGACGGTAAAAGTTTAAGTGCAGCGGTTGCTGATTACTTTGGCAATCAATACCTTCATATATATGATATTGAATCTTTTGATAAAGGAGGTAAAGAAGATATAGTTTATAAGGAGGTTTTTAATTTTGATGTTTCTTCACCTCAAAGTTTTAGATATACCGAAGATGGTAATTATCTTTTTGGTTCTTCTTATTATACAGGTGTAAGTAATATATGGAGAGTAGATGCAAATACTTATCAAGCAGATGATATAGATTTAATGTCTAATGCAGTTACAGGGTATTTTCGACCTATTCAAATAGATAAAGATAGAATTTTTGCTTTTAGATATACTAGTGATGGTTTTCTTCCTGTTTACATACCTAATAATACTGTTCTAGAAATTGAAACGATTAAATATTTAGGAAATGAAACTATCAAAAAACATCCAGAACTTAAAGAATGGAGGAATGATTTGCCTACTCCTCAGACAGTCAATTTAGATGAAATAACTATTGAAAAAAACGGTCTTTATCTTCCTAGAAAGGAAATGAAATTAAATTATGCTTATCCAATAGTGGTAGGTTATAAAGATAATATCGGTATAGGTTATAAATTTAATTTTGAAGATCCATTTAGCTTTAGATCATTTGATCTTTCATTTTCTTTTACGCCAAAACAATGGAAAAATCAATTAAGTGATGGTAATGCAACTATTGATGATGACGAACAATTTCATGGCTCTTTAAACTTTTCAACAAGTAAAATTGGTGGCTTTTTATCTGGAAGTTATGATTTCTTTGCACATTATAACAAAGACAATTTTTATGATTTATTTGGCCCTACTAAAAGATCAAGAAAAGGATTATTGTTTGGTTTTAATAATAAAAAGTCCTTGATATGGGATAATCCAAAAAACTTAGATTTAACCACTGGTTTTAGAGGTTTTTATGGTTTAGATCAATCGCCAGATTTTCAGCAAATTGATAATTTTGATAAAGATTATGATACAAATCTATTTTATGATATTTTTTCCTCATTAACTTATAGAAATATTAGAAGATCTGTAGGTGCAGTAGATGGAGAAAAAGGAGTTAATATGTCATTAAATGCTTCTTCTTCAATTTCTGAAGGGAATTTTTATCCAACTTTTACTGGTAATTTTGATTTTGGTATTCAGCTACCAGTTAATCACACCTCTCTTTGGTTTAGAACATCCTCTGGAAATTCATTTAGTAAAAAAGTAAATCCATTTACTAGATTTGGATTTGCAGCTTTTGGCAATAATTATATAGACTATTTATCTTCAAAAAGATATAGAGGGATTTATTCTTTTCCTGGGGTAAGCTTTGATTCAGGTAGAAATATTATTGCAAAAAACTTTTTTAAAACTACAGCTGAATTATTGCTTCCTCCACTAAGGTATAGAAAAGTAGGATTTTTTAACTTTTTTGCATCATGGTCTCATCCAACAATTTTTGCAGGGTTTCTTACTGCAAAAGATATTAACATCTCTGGTAATGATGTTAATCAGAACTTTTATAATATAGGGTTTCAATTGGATACGAGACTTGTAATGTTTTCTCATCTAGCAGCAACTTTATCTGTAGGTTGGGCTAAAGCATATGATTTAGATGATAGTAGTTTGACTTATGATGAATGGATGGTTTCTTTAAAATTTTAGTTGAATGAAAAAAATATTTTTAGATAGTTTATATGGTAGCATAATGGCTACACTTCTTTATCTTGTTTTATTCTATCCATTGGTATTAATTCATAGATTTGATTGGTACGACATGTTGCTTGTGACTCTTTCTATTTCACCTGGAATTTTCATTATGTTTTTTATTTATCATTCTGATGAATATGATAAAGAGCCGGTATGGCTTCTAGCAACTTGTTTTATTCTTGGAGCAATAAATTTACATTTTGATGTTGATATTCTTGAGTTTGTTTTTTCATATATAAATGCTGAAAATATTTTTTTACGAGTGGGAGGAGAAGCATTAACTGTTTCTATAACCGAAGAGATGTTAAAATTTATTGTGGTATTCTTAATTATTTTTCCTAATAAAAGTTTTGATGAGCCATTCGATGGCATTGTTTATTCAGTATTTGTTGGTATGGGTTTTGCAACTGCTGAAAATATTACTTACGTTTTACAAGGATCCTCATCAGTTGCATTTTTCAGAATGTTGACAGCAGTTCCTGCACATTTTGCTTTTGCTGTTATAATGGGATATTATTTAGGTAAAGCAAAAACTTGCAACCTTGGAAAAAAATGGTTTTATGTATTCTTATCCCTTTTTGTATCTATAACCATGCATGCATTTTATGATTATTTTTTATTCTTGGATTTTGTGCCTGGTATATGGTTAGGCGGCGTTGCTACCTTAGGTGTTGCAATTCTTTTTGCTAGAATGGCAATAATAGAACATCTTGAAGCTTCACCTTTTAAAAAATAAATTATAATACGATTTATCAAACTAATTATAATATATCAAAATATATTATATTTTTGTGCAAATATTTTCTAGCTGTTTATGTCATTACTTTTAAAATCTATTATAGTTGTTGATTTAAATTCTAAGTATAATTCTAAAAAAGTAAATATTTTAATTAATAATGGTATCATAGATAAGATCAGTTCATCTAAAATAAATTTAAAAAATTCAAACACAAAGGTTATTGATTGTAATGGAATGATGGTATCTAATGGTTGGTTTGATTTTAGAACAAATTTTTGTGATCCTGGACATGAACATAAAGAAGATTTAACCTCAGGATCTAACTTAGCTTCATCTTCAGGTTTTACAGATATTTTATTGATGCCAAATACAAATCCTGTTTTACAATCTAAAAATGATATTTATTATGTAAAAAATAAAACTGAAAACAGCCTTTCAACTATTCATCCAACAGCTGCTATAACTAAAAATACAGACGGAACTCAACTAAATGAAATTTTAGATTTAAATGAAGCAGGTGCAGTCGCATTTACTGATGGTGAAAAAGAATTGCAAAATTCAGATATGATGTATAAAGCTTTACTTTATATTAAACAATTTGATGGTCTTTTAATAAATAAACCTAAGGACTTTAGTTTATCAAGGCTAGGTATTGTAAATGAAGGACATAATAGTACCATTTCTGGTTTAAAAGGTATCCCAAATATTGCTGAGGAAATAATGTTAAATAGAGATTTGTCAATTTTGAAATATTCTGGAGGAAAATTACATTTTTCAGGAATATCTACTAAATCTTCAGTAGATATAATAAGAAAAGCAAAAGAAGAGGGATTAAATGTAACTTGTGATGTTTCTATTTATAATTTATTATTGGATGATAGTCATATAACAAATTTTGATACCAATTATAAATTGGATCCTCCACTTAGAACAAAAGATGATATTGATGCTTTGATAAAAGGATTAGAGGATGGGATCATAGATGTGATTTCTTCATATCATCAACCTCAAAACATTGAAAACAAATCAGTTGAATTTAATAATGCTGAAAATGGAATGATTTCTCTTCAAACATTTTTTAGTAATATATTAATTTTATCTTCAAAAATTTCTTTAGAATCTTTGATTACAAAATTTACTTCTAATCCTAGAAAAATTCTTAATATCGAAGATAGATCTATAAAAGTCGGGTCAAATGCTTCTATGACTATTTTCGATAGTAATGGTTCATGGGATTATACTTTAGATAATAATATCTCCAAATCTTTTAATTCCCCTTGGTTAAATTGGTCATTGAAAGGTAAAGTCTTTGGTGTCATAAACTCTAAAAAATCAAAATTTAATTATTAAACTAAATTTGCATATGGATTTATCTATAATAATTCCTGCATATAATGAAGAAGAGTCTATCCCTGAGTTAATTGGTTCAATTAATGATACTATTTCTTCATCCATTTTATATGAAATTATTATCATTGATGATGGTAGTTCAGATAACTCATGGAAGTTTATAAAAAATGAAGCTTTAAAAAATTCATCTGTAAAAGGTATTAAATTTAATAAAAATAATGGAAAATCAGCAGCATTAGATATTGGTTTTAAAAATTCATCCGGCAAAGTAGTTATTACTATGGACGCTGATTTACAGGATGACCCAAAAGAGATTATGCCTCTTTACAAAATGATTGTTGATCAAGACTATGACTTAGTTTCAGGTTGGAAAAAAATCAGATTTGACCCTATAACTAAAACTTTACCTTCAAAATTTTTTAATTTTGTAACTAGACTTTTTTCAGGAATTAAATTAAATGATTTTAATTGTGGTATTAAAGCATATAAAAATTCTGTTATAAAAAATATTTCTATATATGGTGAAATGCATAGATATATTCCTTTAATAGCAAAATGGAATGGTTTTAATAAAATAGGAGAAAAAATAGTGAATCACAACCCAAGAAAATACGGTAAGACAAAATTTGGGATCGAAAGGTTTATCAATGGATTTTTAGATTTGATATCTGTTAGTTTCGTTTATAGGTTTAAGAAAAAACCTATGCATTTTTTTGGAACGATGGGTGTTTTTTCTTTTTTATTTGGATTGATTGGGGCAGGTATTATAATTTATGATAAAGTTTCTAAAATATATACAGGTGTCCCTCTGGATGAAATTAGACCGGTAACTGACCAACCTCTCTTTTTTATTGCACTTGTATCTATAATTATTGGTGTTCAATTATTTTTAGCTGGTTTTTTAGCAGAAATAGTTGTGAAAGTTAGTTCTAAAAATGATGACCAGGTTGTTAGTGATAAGAAAGGTTTTGATTGATGAAATTTTCGATAATTATACCTGTATTCAACAGGCCTGATGAAATAAACGATTTAATTCAGAGTATAATAGATCAAAAATATAGAGATCTTGAAATTATAGTTATTGAAGATGGATCTTCAATATCATCAAATGATATTATAAATAGTTTTAAAAATAAAATTAATTTGCAGTATCATGAAATATCAAATCAAGGCCCTGGCCTAGCTAGAAATCATGGTGTAAAATTTGCAAATTCTGAGTGGATAATTTTTTTTGATTCTGACTGTATAATTCCAAAAAATTATTTTTATGAAGTCAATGAGTTTTTAAAATCTAATACAGAAGTTGATTTTTTTGGTGGCCCAGATAAATCAAATAAAAGTTTTAGTTTTTTACAAAAAGCAATTAATTATTCAATGACATCAATGTTAACAACAGGTGGTATTAGAGGTTCTAAATATACAGTTGATAAATTTTTACCAAGATCATTTAATATGGGTGTGAAGAAAGAAAACTTTTTGCAGGTAGGAGGGTTTTCCTCTATGAGATTTGGTGAAGACCTAGACTTGACATATAGACTTTTGTCTTCAGGTGCAAAATCAAGTATTCTTAAAGCCGCATATGTTTATCATAAAAGAAGAAATAATTTAATTGGATTTTTTAATCAAATTTTTTCTTCAGGTAATGCTAGAGTTAAATTAAACCAAAAGCATAAGGGTACATTTAGATTTTTTCATTTATTACCCTCTTTATTTTTTATTTTTTTTGTTTTCATGTGTTTACTTTTACTATTTAAAATTGATTTTAATTTCATTTTTTTAATTCAATGTATTTATGGTATCTATTTTATGTTAATATTTTTAGAATCAAGTATCTTAAACAAAAATCCATTAGTTGGTCTTTTATCAGTAATAACAACTTTTATTCAATTTTTTGCTTATGGAACAGGATATTTGAAAGCTTGGATTAAAAATTATTTATAGCAATAATATATTATCTCTTTTTCTTGTAGCCCAAAATATTTTTTTTCTTTTTTAGAGAATGAATTAATAAAATTTGATTTTTTTACTTTCAGCCCTTGGGATAATATCCTTTTATCATAATCCTTTCCATATTTTCTTAAATGATCTGATTGCCCATAAACTTTTTCTCTTTCTTTTTCAGATAGTATTGATTTATCTTCTATAGTGTTTTTCGGAATTGGATAATAAAATGGAACTTGAAGAATAGAAAAACCATCTTTTTTCATAACTCTATTTATTTCTTTAATTGCTTTTTTATCATCTTCAACATGCTCAAGAACATGATTACAAAGAATAATATCGAACGAATTATTTTGAAATGGCATGTTATGTATATCCATTTTTATTTTTGCTAAAGGTGAAAATAAATCCCCTGATACATAATCTATGTTTTTTGAATTGCTAAAAACATTAATCAAACATTGTTCAGGGGCAATATGTAAAAGTTTTATATCTTTTTTAAAAATATTAGTTTTTCTTTCAAGGAAAAGATATAGAAGTCTATGTCTTTCAAGAGACAAACAATTTGGACACAAAGCATTTTTTCTAATTTTTCTTCCATATGGAAGAAACTTATCAAATTTTTTTTTACAAATAGAGCAAAGTACTTTATCTCCTATATAAAATAATCTGATAATTAAAAAGATTGGCTTACTGATTCTTTGTAAGAAAGGTCTAGGAAATTTTTTTAATAAAAACCCAATAATTTTACTGAACATTTTTATTGATTTTGACTATTTCCTAAATAATTTTTTGGAGATATATTTTTTAATTCCTTTTTTACTTTATTATTAACCGGAAGTTTATCTATAAATTCTAAATATAATTTTTTATCAATTTTTGAATTTCCTCTCGTAATTTGTTTTAGCTTTTCATATGGATTTGGAACTTTTTCTCTTCTTAATATAGTTTGGATTGCCTCAGAAATTATTGACCAATTGTTTTCTAAATCACTTTCTATTTCTTTTTTATTAACCTCTATTTTTTCTAACCCTTTCAATAAGGAGTTTAATGCAATTTTAGTATGTGAAATTGGAATGCCAATATTTCTTGATACAGTTGAATCTGTTAAATCTCTTTGAAGTCTTGAAATTGGCAATTTTTCAGAAAGAAATTGAAATATTTTATTTGCCATCATTAAATTTCCTTCACCATTTTCAAAATCTATTGGATTAACCTTATGTGGCATTGCAGAGGATCCTACTTCATTTTTATTTACTTTTTGTTTAAGGTAATTTATGGATATATAATGCCATATATCTCTAGAAAAATCAATTAAAATTGTATTGATTCTAGACAAGCAATGAAAAATAGCAGCCATGTTATCATAATGTTCAATTTGAGTTGTTGGCTTACTTCTAATCAATCCAATTTTTTTTAAAAATGTGTCTGAAAAGGAATCCCAATTAATTTTTGGATAAGATACATAATGAGCATTTAGGTTTCCAGATGCACCACCAAATTTACCATTATTTGGAATTTTGTTTAAAGAATCTAATTGAACCTTGATTCTTTCATGAAAAACCTGAAATTCTTTTCCAAAAGTGGTAGGGCTGGCTGGTTGTCCATGTGTTCTACTAACCATAGCTATATTTTTAAATCTTTTTGACTTATTTTTTATAGATTTCAAAAGAATTTTAATTGAAGGAATAATAGATTTTTTAAGACAATCTTTTAGCATTAAAGGCACCGCCGTGTTATTAATATCTTGTGAAGTAAGTCCATAATGTACAAATTCTTTGTATTCATCTATTCCTAATTTTTTGAATTTTTCTTTTATAAAATATTCTACTGCTTTCAAATCATGATTTATTTTTTCTTCAATTTTTTTTATTCTTTTTGCATCATTTATAGAAAAGTTATTTACGATTTCACGCAAATTTTTTATTTCACTTTTTTTAATATTTTTTAATTCGGGTAATTTAAATTCACATAGGGCTATGAAATACTCTATTTCTACATAAACTCTATATCTTATCAATGCAAATTCTGAAAAGTATTTAGATATGTCTTCGGTAACTTTATTATATCTTCCATCTATGGGACTTATTGCTGATAGATTAAGTGTATTCATTTTTATGATTTTTGCAAAATTAAGAAATATTTAACGAAAGAGATATTTTAAAACAAATCATTAAATTATATTTGAGCATCAATTAAATTTTACACAAATGAGTATCGTAAAAGTATTTATGGATGGCAAAACTTTTGAAATGGAAGTAGATAAAGACACTACAATACTTGAAAAAGCTATGGATGAAGATATTGATATACCTTTTTCTTGTCAAAGTGGAATATGTACATCATGCATAGGTAAATTAGTTGAGGGTGATGTTGAAATGGAAGTAAACGATGGTCTTTCTGATGATGAGATAAAAGATGGGTATGTTTTATGTTGTCAGTCTTTTCCTAGATCTGAAAAAATTATTATTGAAATTGATTAAATAATTAATTTGATTGATTAGAAGGAACATTAATCGATTTCTTTCGTATTTAATCTTGATATATATATAATAATATAATACATTTGTCAATTGTTTAACATCTCAAAACCACCTTATCCCGCATGAGACAACTCAAAATAACACAATCAATAACAAATAGAAGAGAGAGTCATACCCTTGAAAAATATTTTACTGAAGTTAGTGGTGTTCCTATGATAACACCTGAAGAAGAAGTAAAACTTGCTAAGCAGATTAAGAAGGGAAGTCAAAGAGCGCTTGATAGACTTGTTAAAGCAAATCTTAGATTTGTTGTTTCAGTTGCTAAGCAGTACCAAAATAGGAGTTTGCCTCTTAATGATCTTATAAATGAAGGAAATCTTGGTTTAATCAAAGCTGCAAAAAAGTTTGATGAGACAAAAGGTTTTAAATTTATTTCATATGCAGTTTGGTGGATAAGACAATCAATTATGCAAGCTTTAGCTGAACAATCTAGAATTGTTAGGCTTCCTATGAACAAGTCAGGGGCTATCAATCAAATAAGAAGAGCTTACGCTGAATTAGAACAAAAATTTGAAAGAGAGCCAACTGAAGAGGAATTAGCTGAAAATTTAGATATTAAATCAAGTGAGGTAAGAAGTACTCTAGGAGCTGAGGTTAAACAAATGTCTATGGACGCTCCTTTTGGTGAAGATGATTCAGGCTCTTTATTAGATGTTTTAGAAAATGATGCAGAAGATCCAACAGATTCTGGTTTAGTTTTTAATGATTCCTTAAAAGTTGAGACTATGAGAGCTTTGTCTACATTGACTCCTCGAGAAAGAGATGTTATTGTCATGAGTTTTGGTATTGGTTTTGATAACCCTTATACTTTAGAAGAAATTGGAGATGTCATGGGATTAACCAGGGAAAGAGTAAGGCAGATTAGAGAAAAAGCTTTACAAAAATTAAGAGAGCCAGGAAAAAATATGAGGTTGAAAGAATTCACTGCAAATTAATTTTAATAGCTTCATTCACTAAATAAAAATCTATATATTTGATAAGTTATAACTTATATCAAATATGATCTCACTTACAAAATTTCAAAATAGTTTAAAATACTTTTTTTCTATAATATTTATTTCCGTTTTTGTCTTTTCTTTTTTTAAAAAAAACAACTTAGAAACTGCTAAATATAAGGGGCCAGAAAAATTTCATAAGTATAAGAGTGAAATATTGGGCGAAGGGTATTATCCTGGATATAGACAGGTTGAACTTGATAAAATGATTTCAAGGTTAGATGTTGTTAGGTTAGGTCAGAGTAATGTTCAAGAAGGTGATAATTCTATTCGTTATGGAACTTCTGCTGCTGCAGCTGCCACTTTTACGGAGAGAGGACCAAATAATGTTCCAGGGAGGACTAGAGCTATAGTTGTCGATGCAACCGATGCTACTGGAAACACATGGTATGCTGGTGCAGTAGGTGGTGGATTATGGAAAGGTGTATATGCTAGTGATGGTTCTGGAGAAAGTGTTACATGGACTAATTTAACTCCTACAACTGTATCAAATATTGCAATTTCAACGATTGCACAATCTGCTAATGATCCTACTATTCTATATGTAGGAACTGGAGAAGATTGGTCATATAATGTAGATGCAATTACAGGTGATGGTATATTTAAAGTAGATGTTTCAGATCCAGCATCTCCAATATGGACAAATATAACTCCAACTTCAGGCGGGGTAATTGACTCTAAGTATGGTAACGTTAGTAGAATAATTGTAGACCCTGCAAATAAAAATATTGTATTAGCAAGTACACTAAAAATTGCCAGTGGTAATTCTTATATTTTTAAGACAACCAACGGTGGAACCTCATGGACTCAGGTGCAACAAGGGAGTGGTAATATTCAACAAATTCTTGCTTCTCCAAGTAACTTTAATATACAATATGCTGCTGTTAGGGGAAATCCTATGTTAAAATCTACAGATGCTGGTGATAATTGGTCGGCAGTTACTGACTTTTCAGTTTCAGGATATGGTAGGTACGAATTGGCTGTTTCTCATACTGATCCTAACAAAGTTTATTCAGGAGTTAGAAAATCTGGTGATCAATCATATCTATATAGAAGTCTTGATGGAGGAACTTCATGGACTCATATTACAGAAAATGGTGCATCAGGAGATGCTAGATATACAACTGATTTTTGGTTGGATGGTCAGGGGTGGTATGACAACTGTATTACAGTAAGTCCATTAGATGATAACGTTGTTTATCTTGGCGGTATTCAGCTTTTTAAATTTACTGTTCTAGGAGATAATACAAAAAATTCAACTCATATAACAGATGGTTATTGGGATGTTGATGGTAAAAACTATTATGTTCATGTAGATCATCACTTTTTAACGACTATAAATGATGGAGGAGGTAAATTTAGAATATTAAATGGTAGTGATGGTGGTATTGCAGTTTCAAATTCTGCAGCAGATCCAGGTATCAACCATAATGATTTTTTTGCATCGACTGATGGTTATAGAACTACTCAGTTTTATGGTGCAGATAAAATTAAAGGTGTCCATGCTTATCTTGCTGGAGCACAGGATAATGGCACATGGTATTCCAATCCAGCTGCAACAGCCGTAGCTAGTTCTAGTTATACTAGAGGTGTTGGTGGAGATGGTCTTGAAGTTCTTACTCATTGGGACAATGCAGATTCAATGATAGGTGGTTATCAATATAATGGATTTAGTAGAAGTCTTAATGGAGGTACGAATTGGACATATATTGGAACAACTTGGTCTCCTCACAATGGAACTGGCGGAGGGCCATTTATAAGTAGAATTACTGGTTCTTATCAAGATGCTGATGTAGCATATGTAATAGGAGATGATGGCATATATAAAACAAAAGATTTTGGAGCTAATTGGCAATTAAAAATTCCACCTGATATTGGAGGTTGGAGTCCTGGAGATGTAGAAGTTTCAATGTCAAACCCAAGGTTTGTATGGGCTTCAGGTTTTATATCTGGTTCTGGAAACCTTTACTTATCTAAAGATTGGGGTAATACTTTTCAAGCGATTACAAATAAACCAACTGGTGTAGGAGCTGGTGTTTCAGGAATATATTCTCATCCAACTGAAGATTCAACAGTTTATATTCTTTTATCTTCTTTTGGAAGAGGGAAAATATTTGAATCCAAAGATTTAGGTGATTCCTGGTCTGATATTTCAGGATTTCCAGCTGGTTGGGGCTATGGGGTTTCTTCAGCTGGTTTTCCTAATGTAGCAGTAACTAGCCTTGCTGTTATGCCATATGACACTGATGTAATTTG
Organism: uncultured Marinoscillum sp.; assembly: GCA_902529805.1. Classification (GTDB taxonomy): domain Bacteria; phylum Bacteroidota; class Bacteroidia; order Cytophagales; family MED-G16. The sequence continues at coordinate 31,503 of CABZXU010000003.1, read as the reverse complement.
GGCTGGAACAGATATAGGAATTGTTGAAACAACTGATAGAGGTGCTAGTTGGAGTTTAGTAACTAATTTTCCTCATGTTAGTGTTTGGGATATGAAAGTTCGAGACCAAGGAGAAGTCGTATTAGCAACGCATGGAAGAGGAATATGGACAGCTACCATACCAGATCTTGTGAGTTGGGAACCAAAAGAAAATCTACTTACATTATCTGTTGATACTGTAAATATTACTGAAAATGGAGGTGTTGCAACATTAACTATAACTGCTGGAAAAGATGTTTCTCCTGATGGACCAATTACAGTTAATTTAGCTGCAAGTGGTACTGCTGCTGGTTCTGAATATACGTTAAGTGCTACTTCTGTTACTCTTGATTCTACAGGTACTACGAAAACAGTTACTGTTACTGGAGTAGATGATTCAGATCAAGAGAGCGATGAAACTGTAATAGTTGATATTTCCTCTGTTGTGAATGGTAAGGAATCTGGTAGTCAACAAGTGACAATAACTGTTAAAGATGATGATGGAGATAATACTCCTCCTGTTGCAACTTTATCTGTTGATAATGCTTCTATTGCTGAAGCTGCAGGGGTTTCTACTATTACTGCTACATTGGATAAAGCACCAAATTCAGGAAATGTAGTTGTTTCTTTTAGTGCTGGGGGCACTGCATCTGCATCTGATTACACTTTAAGTTCAACTTCTATAACAATTTCATCTGGAACCACTGGTACAGCAACTGTAACTGCTGTTCAGGACTCTGATAATGAAAATGATGAAACTGTAGTTATTGATATTTCATCAGTAAGTAATGGAACGGAGTCGGGTACGCAACAAGTAACCATTACCATTACAGACGATGATGCTGTTACAGGAATTGAAGATCAAGGATCTGAAGGCTTGATTAGTATTTATCCTAATCCTACTTCTGGAATCTTTAAGATCAGATTTAATGATACTTGGAAAGGTAATGTGGATCTGAGAGTATTGGATATTTTTGGTAGATCACAATACAGGAGAAATATTGATAATTCATCTGGTCAGCTAGAACATGAAGTGGATATTTCAAACAAATCCGATGGTATTTTCTTTGTAGAGTTATCTCAAGAGGATAAAAGAGTCATAAAGAAGATTTTTAAGAAGTAAATTTTAAAGATTAATAATTTTTTGTAGATTGGTTTTTGTAAACATCATTATGCAAAAATTTATTTATTTATCTATATTATTATTTTCCTTTTTTCTTATTCTTTCAATTTATAATGAAAAGAAAATAAAAAATAAAAGTTTATCTAATTATGCTGAACCAGACAAGTATGTTAAATTTTTTTATGAAATTTCACATTTAGATGAGGGACCAAATTATTATCCTGGATATAAGCAGGTAGAACTGAATAAGATGTTGGAAAGAAACAATACTAATCGCTTTGCTATTGTTAATAATCAAGGAAAGGAAGATATCCCTTTTAGTTCTTCTGCTGCTGCTACTTCAACTTTTACCGAAAGAGGGCCAAATGATGTGCCTGGAAGGACAAGAGGTGTTGTTGTAGATGCTGCTGATGCAACAGGAAATACATGGTATGCTGCTGGTGTTGGTGGTGGATTATGGAAAGGAGTTTATAATCCAACAACTACAAATGTCTCTTGGACAAATATGACCCCAGTGACAATCCAAAACCTCGCTATAGTTACCTTAGGACAATCTGCTAGTAATCCAAACATTATATATGCTGGTACAGGAGAATCTGCTTTAGGTGCTTCGACTGCAATTGATGGTGATGGTGTTTTTAAAATCGATGTTAGTGGTCCTGATCCAGTATGGACAAATATCTCTCCTCAAGTTGGAGGCTTAATTGACCACCGATTTGGTAGTGTTAATAGATTAATAGTAGATCCTTCTAATTCAGACATAGTTATTGCAAATACTTTTTCTTTTTCACAAAATGAATCATATATATTTAAATCAATTGATGGTGGGTCAAGTTGGAATAAAGTACATGAAGAAGGAATAGGAATAATACAACAAATTGTTGCAGCACCAAGTAATTTTAGTATACAATATGCTGGAAATCAAAGTGCCAAAGTTTTAAAATCAATAGATGCAGGCTCTACCTGGAATCAAACAGCTCCTTTTGGTATATCTAATTATGGCCGTGTTGAATTAGTTGTATCTAATACTAATCCTAATAAAGTATATGCTGGAACTAGATATAGCCATGGAACACCAGCTTCTTATTTATTTAGAACGGTTAATGGCGGTAGTTCATGGTATCAAATACAGGAAAATGTTGTTTCTGGTAATGTAAACCATATGCCAGATTATTGGTTAAATCAACAAGGCTGGAGAGATAATACGCTAGGTATAAATCCTTATGATGACAATATATTATACGGGGGGGGTGTAACCCTTTATAAATTTACAGTTTTAAATGATAGTTCAAAAAATACTGAAGCTATGGCGAGTGGTCCACATGTTGATCATCAATTTATTCAAGGAATAGATGATGGAGCTGGTAATTTTAGATTATTAAATGCCAACGATGGTGGTGTTGCATATACTACTCAAGTAACTTCTAATCCCGGTATGACTTTTGGAGATTGGAAAAGAGCTAATGATGGATTTAATACAGCACAATTCTATGGTGCAGATAAGATAAAGGGCAAACAACAATACATTGGTGGAATGCAAGACAATGGAACGCAATTCTCTTCGAGTTCTGAAAATGCTAGTGCAACAACAAATTATAGTTATGGAATAGGTGGGGATGGTTTCGAAGTGATTGCTCATTGGAATAACCCTGATTCTATGATGGGGGGATCTCAATACAATGGGTTAAGAAGAAGTCTGAATGGAGGAAATACTTGGACTTCTATTTCATCAGGGATTAGTGGTAGTCCCATTGCTCCATTTTTGGTAAGATTATCAAGCCCATATCATGAACCTGATGTTGTATATGCAATTCATGATACGATTGGAATTTGGAAATCTACAGATTTTGGAGCAAATTGGAATTTGAAAAGTATTTCAGATGGAGGATGGAATGGTTATCGTAAAGATGTAGAAGTATCACTTGCTAATCCTCGTTTTGTTTGGGCTGGTTCAAGAGTTGGAAATGAAGGTGGTAATTTATATCTTTCTAAAGATTGGGGAGAATCTTTTAGTCCAGTTACAGATATTATTCCAAATTATAATCATATAAGTTCTTCAGGAATTTATTCCCATCCCAATGAAGATTCTACTGCATATGTTCTTTTATCCTATTTTGGAAGATCTAAAATTTATGAAACAAAAGATTTAGGTGTTACTTGGACTGATATTTCTGGATTCCCTGCTAATTGGCAAAAAGGTGTATCAGATAGAGGATTCCCAAATGTAAAGGTTTTTAGTTTATGTGTTATGCCTTTTGATTCCAATATAATATGGGCGGGAACAGATATAGGAATAGTAGAGACATCAGATAGAGGTGCTAGTTGGAACATTGTTTCTTCTAATTTACCACACGTTAACATATGGGATATGAAAGTCAAAGATCAAGGTGAGATTGTACTTGCTACTCATGGAAGAGGTATTTGGACTGCGACAATTCCAGATCTTATTAATTCAGAACCAAAAGAAAATTCAATTACAATAACCACTAATGGATCTCAAAGTATAGATATAGAAGAAAAGGGAGGGGTTGCTACAATCACCGCTACTGCCACAAGAGATGTAAACCCTTTGTTTCCTGTAGTAGTTTCTTTAAGCGCTGGAGGTACAGCTTCTGCATCTGATTATACTTTAAGTTCAACTACAATTACAATTACTTCTGGAAAATCTGGTACAGCAACAATTACTGCACTTAATGATACAGAAGTTGAAAATGATGAAACTGTGGTTGTAGATGTTTCCTCTGTAACCAATGGAAAAGAAGTAGGAACACAACGAGTAACAATCACAATAAAGGATGGAGATAATACGGTTGCAGGACTAGAAGATATTGTAGTAGGAAAAGCTATATCCATTTTCCCAAATCCTACTTCTGGAATCTTTAAGATAAGATTTAATGATACTTGGAAAGGCAATGTGGATCTTAGAGTATTGGATATTTTTGGAAGATCACAATACCTAAGAAATATTGATAATTCATCTGGTCATGTTGAACATGAAGTAGATATTTCAAACAAATCCGATGGAGTTTTCTTTGTAGAGTTATCACAAGAGGATAAAAGAGTGATAAAGAAGATTATTAAACAATAATCACTTCAATTTTTTCTATATAAATTAAATTATATTTTTTAGATTTATATCTTTAAACCACTTTATGAAAAAATATTACTTTCTTATATCTATATTCTTTTTTTCGTTTTTAATTTTTGTTTCCTATAATCAAGAAGAGAGGCTTATTGTAGACTCTAAGCTTGAATATTCTGATGAATTTGAAAAATACTTTAGAGACATTACCTATAATGAAATAGGATCAAATTATTATCCAGGATACAAACAGGTTGAACTTGATAAAATGCTTACTAGATTAAGTGGACCTACCTTAAGTGCTTCTAGTGATCAAGATAATCCTAATTTTGGGAGTTCTGCAGCTGCGGTTGCTACTTTTACTGAAAGAGGGCCCGGGAATGTTTCAGGTAGAACAAGGGGTTTAATTGTTGATGCTGCTGATGCATCTGGAAAAACATTTTATGCTGCTAGTCCTGGTGGTGGTATATGGAAAGGAATCCATAGTGGCTCTGGTGCTAACGAGAAAGTGTCATGGACGAATCTTACCTCTGGATTGCCAAATATTAATTTTAATTCACTTGCCCAATCTCAATCAAATCCAAATATAATTTATGCTGGTTCAGGAGAAAGTCATATTGGTGGATCAGGTGGATGGGGTGATGGTATATTTAAATCAACAGATGGCGGTAGTTCTTGGACAAATGTATCTAAAAAATCTGGTGGAAAAGTTATTTCTGGTTTTGGAACGGTTACTAGAATAATTGTTGATCCAACTAACCCAGATGTAGTAATTGCTGCAACTGGAGAAAACTATTGGTGTGATACCTTTATATACAAGACTACTAATGGGGGTACTTCGTGGACAAAATTAGAAAGTGGTTGGAATGGTTCAACTTGTAATCAGATTACTCAAATTGTTGCTGCACCATCAGATTTTAATACTCAATATGCAGTATCTAAAGGTAAGCCTGTATTAAAATCTACTGATGCCGGAGATACATGGACAGCTACTACACCTTTTGGAATATCTGGAAGCTATGGTCGCTATGAAATAGCTGTTTCTCATATTGATCCTAATAAAGTTTATGCTGGTATAAGAACATCAACTAGTGGCCCTTCGTATTTATACAGAACCCTTGATGGTGGTTCTACTTGGACGCATATTCAAGAGAATGGTACTTCAGGTGATCCTAGATATTCAACAGATTTTTGGTTAGATAAACAAGGGTATTATGATAATTGTATTGTCTTAAGTCCAGTAAATGACAATGTGGTTTATGTTGGAGGTATAGACCTTTTTAAGTTTACCGTTTTAGCAGATAACACAAAAAATTCAGTTCATTTAACAGATGTATATGAAGATGTTGGATCAGATGGAATTAATAAAAAAAATGGTTATGTTCATCCAGATCAACATACGATAAAAACAGTATCAGATGGTGGTGGAAAATTTAGACTTATAGTTGGAAATGATGGCGGTTTGGCCATTTCAAATTCCTCTTCAGATCCGGGTGTAAATGAGGGTGAATGGATAGCAACTAAATATAAATGGGCATTTACTAATGTTCCATATTTACCCACAGATGTTGGTTATAGGTCCACTCAATTTTATGGAGCAGATAAAGTCATTGGTAGAAAACAATATCTTGGAGGAACTCAAGATAATGGCTCATATCTATCCCCTAAAGACTCTATAGCTAAAGGAACTACTCCTCATGCAAGAGTTTGGTCAGGCGATGGATTTGAGGTTATTACTCACTGGGAAAATAAAGATTCAATGATGACAGGATCTCAATATAATGGACTAGCAAGAATGACCAATGGTATATGGTTTAGTTCTATTGGACAAAACACCAAAGGTAGTGCTATTGCTCCATTTATAACAAGATTATCAACTTCATATCAAGATCCTGATGTTGTGTATGCTGTTCATAGAGATAGTGGTGTGTGGAGGTCTAAAGACTTCGGAGGAGATAGATTTAAGCTCATTGAAATTTTAAATCCTTCACCTAACAAATATTATAGTAGGAGTGATGTCGAAGTATCCATTGCAAATCCAAGATTTGTCTGGGCAGGAGGTGCAATAACATCTGATCATAATCTTTTTCTTTCCAAAGATTGGGGAAAAACTTTTAATCCTATAACAAAGCCTGCTGGAGTTAGCTCTTCAATTTCCGGAATTTATTCTCACCCAACCGAAGATTCCACAGTCTATATATTATTTTCAAGACCAAAAAAATCAAAAGTATTAGAAAGTAGAGATTTAGGAGCTACTTGGACTGATATTACTGGTTTTCCAGCAAATTTTACTGAAGGTACTTCAACTGCTGGTTTTCCTGATGTAGAAACTCATAGTCTTGTTATAATGCCACATGATCCTGATGTTATTTGGGTTGGAACTAATATAGGAATTGTTGAAACCACAGATAGGGGAGCAAGTTGGAATATTATACCTTATGCAACATCCAATTTTCCTCATGTAACAGTTTGGGATATGAAAATTAAAGATCAAGGAGAGATTGTGCTTGCTACTCATGGAAGAGGAATCTGGACAGCTACTATACCGGATCTTGTTAACTGGGAACCAAAAGAAAATATTGTTACCTTATCAGTTGATACAGTTAATATTATTGAGGGTCAAGATGCAAAACTAACTATTACAGCTGAAAAGGATGTTTCACCTAATGGTCCAATAACAGTTAATCTATCTGTAACTGGTACTCTTTCAGCGTTTGAATATACTTTAGGAGGTCCAAGTTATACAATACTTGATTCTGCAAATAAGTCTAGAAATATAATAATTACAACTACTGATGATAATGATGTAGAGCCTGATGAAACAATTATTGTAGATATTTCAACTGTTGTAAACGGTAAAGAATCAGGCACCCAACAGGTTACAATAACTGTAAAAGATAATGACGGAGCTAATACTCCGCCAGTTGTATCTCTTTCTGTTGATAATACTTCTATAATCGAAGACTCAGGTGTATCAACAATTACTGCAACTTTAGATAAAGCTCCAAATTCAGGTGATGTAGTTGTTGCTTTAAAAGAATTTGGTGCTGGAGGCACTGCTGTTGCAGCTGATTATACCTTAAGTTCAAAAACTATAACAATTTCATCAGGAACCACTGGTACAGCAACAGTAACTGCTGTTCAGGATTCAGATGATGAAGATGATGAAACCGTAGTAATATCAATTGATTCTGTTATCAATGCAACTTTATCTAGTGATACAACTGTAACCATTACCATCACAGATGATGATACGGTAACAGGAATTGAAGATCAAGGATCTGACGGTTCGATCAGTATTTATCCTAATCCTAGTTCTGGAATCTTTAATATAAGATTTAATGATACTTGGAAAGGTAATTTGGATCTTAGAGTATTAGATATCTTTGGAAGATCACAATATCAAAGAAATATTGATAATTCATCTGGTCAAGTAGAACATCAAGTCGATATATCAAACAAATCTGACGGTATTTTCGTAATAGAACTAGTAATGGATAATAAAAAGGTTATTAAAAAAGTTGTTAAACAATAATTTTTAATAATAACTTTAAAAATCCTTATATTTATACTCTTATTTACATATTATGAAGAATATTTTTAGCATATCATTAACAGTATTACTACTAATAATTTCATTAACTGTAACTATTAATTATTTTGATAATTCTACTAAAATTCAAGTTTCAGAAATTGTAAGAAAAGATAGTCCAGATAAATTCAAAGAATATTTTTCGTCTATTAAAAAAGGCGATGAGTCAAATGAAAATCTTTATCCAATAGGATATAAAGAAAAAGAACTTTTAAAGATGAAAAAAAACTTATATAAAAAATCTTTATTACGTTCATCAATTGTTCAAAAAGATAACAATACTCCTAACTTTGGTACTTCTGCTGCAGCTACTGCAACATTTACTGAAAGAGGTCCAACTAATGTCCCTGGGAGAACAAGAGCTATTGTAGTAGATGCAGCTGATAATACTGGAAATACATGGTATGCTGGTGGAGTTGGTGGTGGAGTTTGGAAAACATCTAATTCTGGTACTTCATGGACTTCATTATCTCAAGACTTAGAAAATATAGCCATATCAAGTTTAGCACAGTCTGCAGCTAATCCTTCTGTATTGTATGTTGGTACCGGAGAAAGTTGGGTAGGGAATTTTGATGCTATTGACGGTAGTGGTGTTTTCAAATCTACTAATGGGGGTTTAAATTGGTCAAATGTTTCTCCAAAAACATCTGGTATAGTTGATGACAAATTCTATCAAGTGAGTAGAGTAATTGCTAGTCCTTCTAATGCTGATATTGTTATTGCAACTACCCTTGCGCCTGATGGTTATTCATATATTTTTAAATCTACTGATGGAGGTTCAACATGGACTGAAGTAAAAAAAAGTTCTGGTAGATTACAACAAGTTGTTGCAGCTCCAACTAGTTTTGATACCATTTATGCTGCAGTTAGAAGAGGTAGTGCTTTAAAATCTGTTGATGCCGGCACAACATGGAATGAATTACCTATATACAGTAGTTCTGTTTCTGGACAATTCAATCGAGCTGAAATTGCCGTATCACATAATTCAGCTAATATTTTATATGCTGCCTTAGAAGGAACTTCAGCAAAATCACATGTATTCGTTTCATTTGATGGAGGTTCAACATGGACTGAAGCTGCTAACCAGGATGGTACCATAGAAGATTACCTACAAATATTTGGTTGGTATGCAAATACTATTGCTGTTCATCCATATAATGATAGTATCTTTTATACAGGATCTGTAGATATCTATAAGTCTAAGCTTACAAATTTATTATATAAAAATACTACTCACTTAACTGATGGTTATAATGATATTGATACATTAAATAATGATGTTCATGTTGATCATCATTTTTTAACTGTAATTAAAGATGGAGGTGGAAAATTCAGAATATTAAATGGTAATGACGGTGGTGTAGCTCTTACTAAATCAAGTACTACTCCAGGTGAAGTTGAAGGTGATTTTATACTTGAAAGAACTTCTGGTTACAACACTTCTCAAGCATATGGAGCAGATAAAGTTAAAGGGAAACATCAATACTTTAGCGGGTTTCAAGATAATGGAACCTGGCTTTCTCCTTCAAGTGAAATAGCTTCTTCTTCATCTGACTATTCATATGAAATTGGTGGAGATGGTTTTGAAGTTATAACTCATTGGAATAATCCAGACTCTATGATTGGTGGAGCCCAAGGTAATTACCTATGGAGATCTTTAAATGGTGGAGCTCAATGGAATTATGTTCCAACCAGTGAAATGAGGGAATTTGGTCCATTTCTTACTAGATTATCAACTTCTTACCAAAACCCAGATGTTCTTTATGCAATTAGTCAGAAAGGTGTTCATAAATCATCAAATTTTGGGGGTTCATGGAAAACATCTGAAATTGTTGATGATTGGGGATTTAAGGCTGGCTCAGATGTTGAGGTGTCTCAAGCAAACCCAAGATTTGTTTGGGCTGGAGGAAGGATGAAGTTAAGTGGAACAACTCTTCCTGGTAAGATTTTTGTTTCAAATGATTGGGGTGAAACTTTTTTACCTACATCAGTTTTTGAAGAAATTGGTTCTATCTCTGGTTTATATTCACATCCAACAGAAGATTCTACTGCATACGTTCTTTTTTCAGTTTATGGCAAGGCAAAAATTATTGAAACTAAAGATTTAGGTGCAACTTGGAATGATATTACTGGATTTCCTGCTAATAATGTGATAGGTGTATCTTCAAATGGTTTTCCTAATGTAGGTGTATATAGTTTAGTAGTTATGCCGTTTGATAGTGATGTAATTTGGGCAGGAACTGACATTGGACTTGTAGAATCTATCGATAGAGGAGCAACATGGAATTTAGTAGACAGTAATTTACCAAACGTTAGTATTTGGGATATGAAAATAAAAGATCAAGGTGAAATTGTTATAGCAACTCATGGAAGAGGGGTTTGGACAGCATCAATTCCTGCTTTATCTTCTTTCGTTCCAAAAACTGCTATATTACAACCAGAATTAATTGGATATAATCAACCAGGACCCGAATACAAGATAGATATAAGAATTGACCTTAAATCAGAATTTGATTCAGTACTTTTTAATACTGGATCAACTTTATTACACACGATTTCTACTCAAAATTCAGTAGGGATTGATACTGTTAATATAACCTTTAATGACGCAGGTACATTCCCTGTTATTGCTACTGGATACAAAAATGGTTTAAATTATCCTTCAAATACTTTGGATATTATAATAGGTGTAACTCTTGAAGTTTCAAGTGAGTATGGAACAAATTTTTCTGATATGCTAGGAAATGAGTTTACCCTTGATGGATTTATTATAAGCTCATATAGTGGTTTTTCTGGAGATATTCTTCATACCCAGCCACATCCTTATCAAAATGCTGGTTCGGGTGGATACATAGAGTTATTTGCTACGTTAAATACTCCAATTGTTGTATCAAATTATACTCCATCAATAAAATTTAGAGAAGTAGCCATTGTTGAAATAGGAGAAGCAGGGACTTCTTATGGAGATCCAGAATTTTGGGATTATGTTATTGTTGAAGCATCAAAACATAATGAAAATAGTTGGAAGCCATTGGTTGATGGCTATGATTCAAGAGCGCATTCAGATTGGTTATCTGCATATGCTGCAGAAGTTTCAGCTACATCATCGATGTTAAAAGACAGAGAAATAGAATTTACTCCTACATTTTCTGTTGGAGATACAGTTAAGGTTAGATTTAAATTACACTCTGATCCATATACTGTAGGATGGGGATGGGCAATTGATGATTTGTATGTTCAAATGGATAAACCAGTTGTTTCTGGATTAGAAGATCTTTCTTTCAAAAAAATTAATATTTACCCAAATCCTTCTACTGGAATCTTTAACATTGAATTTAATGATGTATTTAAAGGTGATGTTGGAATTAATGTATTGGATATATTTGGGAGATCTAAATATCAAACTATATTTAATAATAAATCTGGCTACAATACTCATAAGGTAGACTTTTCAAAAAATTCTCAAGGTATTTATATATTAGAATTAAATCACAAAGAGAAAAAATTATATAAGAAAATAATTATAAAGTAATATAATTCTAATCCTTAATTTTTATTTTTTTCTTACTTACATTCCTAAAAATAATGTTGATATACTCCACACCTAATGTAAAAAATAGTGCAAAATATATATATCCCTTAGGTATGCTATAGTGAGCTGCTTCTACAATTAAATTAAATCCAATTAGGATTAAAAATGATAATGCAAGAATTTCTAATGAAGGGTATCTTTCAATAATATTACTTATTTTTGATGCATAAACCATCATTACAATTATTGATATTACTACTGCTATTATCATAAGCAGAACTTGTTCAGTAAGTCCTATTGCGGTTAGAATAGAATCCACAGAAAAAATAAAATCTATAGCAACTATTTGCCAAACAACTGTATACAATGATGACACTTGTAATGATTTTGTTGAATTTGTATCAAAATTACTATCAATTTTATGTGTTATTTCCATTGAGCTTTTTAAAATAAGAAATATTCCACCTGCAGCAAGAATTATATCTTTCCAGCTGACACTTACATTTATCCCTGTGTTAAAAACATCAGTAGATTCAAATATTGGTTCAGTTAACCCAATAAACCATGTTAATCCAAGTAACATAATTATTCTTAAAATCATTGCTAAAAATAAACCGATTGTTCTAATTCTTTGTCTAAACTCTTTATCTACTTTATTTGAAACTATAGAAATAAAAATAATATTATCAACACCTAATATAATTTCAAGGAAAGTGAGTGTAATAAGTGCAATATAGGTTTCTAATTCAAAAAATATTTCCACAATTAAAAGTCTTTTAAAGGATATAAAAATATTAAATTTGATCAAAATTTATAGATTTAATATCAAATATTTTATTTTAAATAGATGAAAAATATAATTAGTGTATCTAAAATATCTAGACATTTTCAGGTAGGAAAACAAGTTGTTAAAGCTTTAAGGTCTATTTCAATTTCTATAAATAAAAACGAGTATGTTTCATTTATGGGACCATCTGGTTCAGGAAAATCAACACTTATGAATATTGTTGGATGTTTAGACACCCCAACAGGTGGTAAATATGTACTTAATGGTAAAAATGTTAGCTCGATGTCAGAAAGTGAATTAGCAGATGTTAGAAATAAAGAAATAGGTTTTGTTTTTCAAACATTTAATTTATTACCTAGAGCTTCTGCACTTGATAATGTAGCACTTCCTTTAGTTTATGCTGGTTATAAAAAAAATATCAGAGATATTATGGCAATGAAAGCATTAAAAAGTGTCGATTTAACAAATAGAGCTACTCATAAACCAAATGAATTATCGGGGGGGCAAAGACAGAGGGTAGCTATAGCTAGGGCTTTAGTTAATAATCCTAGTATTATTTTGGCAGATGAACCAACTGGTAATTTAGATAGTAAAACTTCAGAGGGAATTATGGATTTGTTTTCTAAACTTCATGATTCTGGAAATACTATAATTATGGTTACTCATGAAAATGATATTGCTGCTTATTCTAAAAGAATTGTTAGGTTAATGGATGGAAATATTGAATCGGACAAAAAAAATCCTAAATAAGTTTAATGAAAATAGATGTTATACATAAAAAAAAATCAGATATAAATAAAGTTGATTTTTCAAATATTAAATTTGGTCAATTCCATTCTGATCATATGTTTGAAGCCGAGTTTTCAGAGGGTGCTTGGAAAAACTTTAAAATTATTCCATTTGACGATATTACTGTTTCTCCAGCTTGTACTACCTTACACTATGGTCAAACAATTTTTGAAGGATTAAAAGCTTATAAAAATAAAAAAAATAAAATTTCAGTTTTTAGGATGGATAAAAATGCTAAAAGATTTAATATAAGTGCCGAAAGGATGTGTATGCCTACTTTTCCAGAAAAATATTTTACTCAAGCAATATCTGAATTATTAATTATAGATAAAAAATGGATTCCAAATACAAAAAATACTTCTCTTTATATTAGGCCTTTGATGATTGCTTTAGATCCATTTATCGGTATTAAACCAGCTGAAAATTTTAAATTTTATATATTCACTTGTCCTGCAGGTAATTATTATTCTGAACCCGTAAAAGTAAAAATTGAAACAGAATTTACTAGAGCTATTAAAGGAGGAGTAGGGTATTCAAAAACAGCTGCAAATTATGCTGCTGCTCTATACCCTTCTTTTTTAGCGCAGAAAGAAAACTATGATCAGCTAATTTGGACTGATGGAAAAACTCATGATTATGTTGAAGAGTCTGGCACTATGAATCTTTTTTTTGTAATAAATAATACTTTGCTAACCGCTCCTTTGGGGGATACAGTTTTAGATGGTGTTACAAGAAATAGTATTTTAGCTCTTGCTGAAGATTTAAATATTGCAACTGAAGTAAGAAAAATATCAGTTAATGAGATAATTAGTTCAATCAAAGATAATAAATTGCAAGAAGCTTTTGGTGCTGGAACTGCAGCTACAATTGCGCCGATTAAAACTATTGGATATCAAAATAAAGATTATGAATTACCAGATCATACTTCCTCTTCGCTTTCAAGTAAGTTTTTGAACTTACTTGATGGAATAAAGTATGGATCTATTGATGATAATCATAATTGGATAACTAAATTATAGATATGAATTCAGATCAAATAAAAGATTTAAAAGTAAGAGTTGATGCTTTGAGGAGGTATCTTTGACTATGATAATAGATTAAAAATTATCAAGGAGTACGAATCTTCTACTACAAAACCAAATTTTTGGAATGACAAAAAAAATGCTGAAGTTGTTCTAAAAAAAATTAATAAAAATAAAATTTGGACCGATTCTTATTTTGAAATTCAAAATATGTACGATGATCTTGTTACATTAAATGAGTTTTATATAACTGGAGAAGCTGATAAAGAAGAAATTGAGAAAGAATTTAATAAATTATTAAAAAAACTAGAAAGCATTGAATTTCAAAAAATGCTCTCTTCAGAAGAAGACCAGTTAAATGCAATAATTGAAATTAATCCAGGAGCTGGGGGAACAGAAAGTCAAGATTGGGCTGGAATTTTAATGAGAATGTATGTGATGTGGGCTGAATCTCATAAGTTTAATGTAAAAAAAATTAATATTCAACAAGGAGAAACTGCTGGTTTAAAATCAGCAACATTGGGTATAGAAGGATCTTTTTCATATGGTTACTTAAAATCTGAAATTGGAGTTCATAGATTAATTCGTATATCTCCATTTGATTCAGGAGGAAGACGACATACTTCTTTTGCTTCAGTTTTTGTGTATCCTGAAGTTGACGAAACAATTGAAATAATTGTTAATCCTTCTGATATTGAATGGCAGACTTTTAGATCAAGTGGAGCAGGTGGTCAAAGTGTAAATAAAATTGAGTCTGCAGTAAGATTAAAACATGATCCATCAGGTATAATTATTGAATGTCAACAGGAGAGAAGTCAATTACGAAATAAAGATAAAGCAATGAATATGTTGAAATCCAAACTTTATCAATTAGAAATAGAAAAAAAAATGAAATCGAGAGAATCAATTGAAAATACAAAGCTGCAAATTGATTTTGGGTCCCAAATTCGAAATTATATTTTACATCCATATAAATTAGTTAAAGATATAAGAACAAATATTGAAAGAAGTGATGTTTCAAATGTTCTAAATGGAGATATTGATGATTTTATTAAAGCATATCTTTTGCAAAAAGAAAATTAAATCCATAAAATTACATTTCTATTATTAATTATAAACTTTCTATGCTTCAATCTAAAAATTCAATGAATTTTACTGCTAATACGCAGATGAAAACATCTCCTTTTTTTGAAAGAACAAGTAAATTAAATACGTCTCAGGAATGGAAAAGATGGGGTGGATATCTATCTGCTACCAAATATGATCTCAATCATGATAATGAATACTTTGCAATTAGAACTAAAGCCGGACTATTAGATATTTCACCTCTTTATAAGTACAGAATTGCTGGAAAAGATTCAAGTTTATTTTTGAATAGATTGGTAACAAGAGATATTAAAATTTGTAAAATAGGTCAAGTAATGTATTCAACCTGGTGTGATGAAAATGGTAAAGTAATTGATGATGGCACGATTCAAAGATTGGGTGAAAATGACTTTAGGCTTACCAGCGCCGAACCTAACTTATCATGGTTAGAATTAAATTCTTATGGTATGGATGTAAACATATACGATGAATCAAATAAAATTGCTGCTCTAGCCCTTCAAGGCCCAAAATCTAGAGATATTATTAATTCTATTTCTTCAAAATCTATCAATAGTTTAAAGTTTTTTGAAATCATGAATACTAAATTAAACGATATTAATGTTTCAATCTCTCGTACTGGGTATACTGGTGATTTAGGTTATGAAATTTGGATTAAGCCAGATGATTCTATAAAGGTTTGGGATATGTTAATTAAGTTTGGCAAAAACTATGGAATAACTCCAGTAGGATTAAATGCACTTGATATATCTAGAATTGAAGCTTCTCTTATTTTATTGGATGTTGATTATATTTCGTCTAGAACTGCATTAATTGAAGATAGAAAATCTTCTCCATTTGAATTGGGTTTGGGATGGACAGTAAAGTTAAATGATGAAAGTTTTGTTGGGTCTGAAGCTCTTAGATTAGAAAAAAAAAATCCATCGGAATGGAGATTTGTTGGTATTGAGATTTTGTGGGATAATCTTGAGAAATTGTTTAAAAATGTTGGGCTTCCCCCTGATCTTCCTTATGGTGCTTGGAGGGATAGTGTACCTTTATATTATAGAAAAAATCAAGTTGGATATGCTTCTAGTGGTTGCTGGTCACCTATACTAAAAAAATATATTGCACTTGCTCATGTTAATTCTAAATATGCTGGTTTAGATACTGTTCTTGATTTTGAAATTAAAGTAGAACATTTTAGACATTTAACTCCAGCTAAAATTGTAAAAACACCTTTTTATAATCCTAATAGAAAAATGTCATGTCCAAAATAGATAAATATGATGTTATAATTATAGGAGGGGGTCATAACGGATTGACCGCAGCAGCATATTTATCAAAAGCTGGAAAAAAAGTTTTAGTATTAGAAAGAAGACACGTATTAGGTGGTGCAGCTGTTACTGAAGAAGTTTTTCCTGGTTTTAAATTTTCTGTTTGTTCATATGTAGTAAGCTTATTGAAAGCTAATGTAATAAGGGAACTTATGTTACCTCGTTTTGGTCTTGAAATTTTACCTCTTGAAAGCACTTTTACTCCACTTGATAATGATTATTTATTTAGAACATCAGATTATGATCAAACTTATAAGGAAATTTATAGACATTCTCAAAAAGATGCTGAGAATTATATGAGATTCGGTCCATTGATGGGACAAGTTGGAATGGCGGTAAGGCCAATTTTAGAAACTATTGCTCCTAATGCTATAAGACCAAGTTTTAAGGATTTGATGTCATTAAAAAGTTTATTTAATCATGTGAAAGGACTTAATAACGAAACTTTTGAATATTTATGTAAACTTATGACTATGAGTTCCGCAGACTTTCTTGATGAATGGTTTGAATTTGAACCTTTAAAGTCAACAATGGCAGCTAGTGGAATTATTGGTACATTTATGGGTCCTAGATCACCAGGCTCAGCATATGTTATGTTACATCATTATATGGGTGACATAGATGGTTCATTTCGTGCCTGGGGTTTTCAAAGAGGAGGAACTGGTGAGTTAAGTATGACTATAGCTCGTTCTGCAATGCATTTTGGTACAAAAATATTAACAGAAGCAGCCGTAAATAAAGTAATAGTTAAAAATGGAAGTGCCATAGGAGTAGCTTTGGAAAATGGCGATGAATACAAATCAGATATAGTAATATCAGGATTAGATCCAAAACTAACTTTTTTGAAAATGTTAGATGAAAGTGATTTGCCAGAAGATTTTGTTAATGATATAAAAAAGTTTAGAATCAGAGGATCATCTGGAAAAGTAAATTTAGCTTTAGATGGATTACCAAATTTTACTTCTTTACCAGGTAATGGCCCTCATTTAAGGGGAGCCATCTCAATTAGTCCAAGTTATGATCACCTTGAAAAAGCATATGATGATGCCAAATATGGAAATTTTTCTAAAGAACCATATATGGATATTATCTTACCTTCTGTAATTGACCCTGAAATGGCACCTCCAGGTAAACATGTTATGTCTTGTTTTGTTCAATATGCGCCATATAATATTAATGGAGGATGGGACGATACTAAAAGAGAAGCTTTTGGTGATGCAGTGGTCAATACCCTAGCCAGATTTGCTCCAAATATCAAAGATTTAATTTTGCATCGTCAGGTTTTAACACCAATGGATTTAGAAAAAACTTTTGGATTAACTGAAGGAAATATTTTTCACGGTGAACTTACATTACAACAACTTTTTTCATTTAGACCTGCAGTGAAGTGGGCAGATTATACCACTCCAATAAAGAATTATTTTCAATGTGGATCTGGAACTCATCCAGGTGGAGGAGTAACTGGGTCTCCTGGAGAAATGGCTGCAAAAAAAATTCTTAAAATATGGTAAATAAGAAATATGATTATATTGTTATTGGTGGAGGATTAAACTCATTAATTGCTGCTGCTCTTTTGGCTAAAAAGAAAAAATCTGTAATGTTATTCGAATCTAATGATTCATTAGGAGGAATGGCATCTACATCTGAATTCTCACCTGGCTTCAGATGTAATTTGGTTTATGATTATATAAAATGGTTAGATGAAAGAGTTTTGAAAGAATTAAATATTCAAAAAGATGATATTGAATTGATAATTAACGATATATATAGGGTTTCTTTAGATTTAGATGGTAACCATATTTTTTTTCATAGAAATAATAAAAAAACTATTGAATCTATTTCCAAAATTTCAAAATCTGATGCAGACAAATGGAATGATTTTACTTTATTTATATCAAAAATTTCCTCTTTTTTGAAACCTCTTTATAAAATAACTCCACCTAATATTCAAAAAATGGGTTTAAGGGATGCGATTTCTATGAAAAATTTACTTAATCCAATTTTAAGCCATGGGACTAGAGGTATAGCTGATATTTTGAGAACATTACCAATGATGATGCCGGAGTTATTAGATGAATGGTTTGAATCTAAATTATTAAGAGGAACTCTTGCTGCTAGTGGAATACATCATTTGAATCAAGGCCCATATTCTGCAGCTACAGTTCTTAATTTTTTGCACCATAATATATATTCGGGTCTAAATATTTTAGATGCTAAATTTATTAGAGGAGGTACTAATTCACTTTCAAGTGTTTTTTCAAAAAAAGCAAAGGATTATGGAGTTATAATTAAAAATAACTCTGAGGTTATAAAAATAAATTGTAATAATGGTAACTGTGATGGAGTTACCTTAGCAGATGGCCAAATATTTTTTTCTAAAAATATAATTTCAGGATTAGATCAAGAAAATACTTGTATTAAATTATTAGGAAATGAAAATTTATATCCAAATGTAAGAACACAATTAAATAATATTAAATATAGAGGAAGTACTGCAAGATTACATTTTGCGTTAAAAAGTTTGCCAAAAATTAAAGGTATTAACGATGATCAGATGCAAACTGTATTTTCTATTTCTCCTTCAATAAATTATTTAGAAAAAGCATATGATGAAGTTAAATATGGAAATTTTTCATCATCTCCATATATAGAATTTTGTATTTCTAGTATAATTGATCCCTCTTTAGCAAAAGATAATAATCATGTTCTTTCTGCTTCAATTCAATATATACCCTATGCACTAAAAAATAATAAATGGTCAGATAAATTAAAAAATGATATTATTAATAATGTGACCTCTATATTAGATAAATATATTACAAATTTTTCTGATGATATAATTGACTCTTCTATTTCTACACCATATGACTTTGAGTCAACTTTAAATAATACTGAAGGTAGTTTCAATCATGGTGAAATGACTCTAGATCAATTTTTATTTATGAGACCAACAATTTCTTCATCACAATATAGAACTCATATCAAAAATCTTTTTATTTGTAGCCCATCTACTCATCCTGGTGGTGGTCTTCATGGAGCAAATGCTATTAATATGATAAATGAAATAACTAAATAAGATGTCTTATTTAGTTATTTCTAATTCAAGATGTTTTAAATACCACTTTTTTAGTTTATCTAAACCGATCTCCATTTTTGATAAAGGTCCAGGTTCGTATTTAGATGATAAAACACCTTTTTGATTATTTTCTATTATTCTTTTGTCTGCTTTTGTTGTTTCATCCCACATCCACGTTATTTCATTTATATTATAGTCAATTCCTTCAACAGCTCTTTTGTTTACTAGCCACATTAATTCAACTTCTGTTTCAGTTGGACTTTTAGGAATAAATGTAAATAAAGTTGCAAAATCATTTGTCATTATAATACTATTGAATGGTGATGGTCCGATAGTTGTATATCCGCCATCAAATTCATTAAAATCACCCATCAAAATAGAAGCAGGTTTTCCTGATTTTGTTTCGGATAGTTTCCCATTACTAAATGGTGTTCTTTCTGCGCTTCTAAAAAAATTAGAAAATTTTTTTTCTGAATACTCACCAGTTAAATAACCCATTTTTTTTACTTTTTTATTCCAAATTTCTAACTTTTTATTAAACTTTTTTGATTCTGGTCCTGTATTGTTTCCAGCTCCATATGCTTGAATATAATCTTTGCTATGAACATGACAATATTCAGGATGAGAAGGTTGACAATGATAACACTCATGAAAATTATCTAACGCGAGTTTCCAGTTTCCTTTGGTGGGATATGTTTTTCTTGCTGCTATTTTAGCTTTACCTAATCCATGTAGTTTAATAAAATCTTTAATTGGATTAATGAAATTTTCAAAATCAGAAGCATTTTCTGATAAATTTATAAAAATTAATCCTTCAAAAACCATAGAGTTACATTTTTTTAAACTCCAATTTTCTGGTTTAAAATTATTTTCCATCATTCTTGCCTTTAAAAGTTTTCCAGACAAATCATAATTCCATGCATGATAAGGACATATAAATTTCCTTACCCTTCCTTCTTCTTCTAAACATATGTGTGAGCCTCTATGTCTGCATACATTATAGAATGCATTAATTTTATTTTCATCTTCTCTAATTAATATAATTGACTCATCTCCAATTTGAAATAAAAAATAATCTCCTTTATTTTTTATTCTTGATATATGTCCAACAAAGACCCACTGATTAAAAAAAAAAGTTTTAAGATCCATTTCATAGATACTTTTACTGGTGTAAAAAGATTGATCTAGACTAAAATTATCTTTTTGTGATTTAATCAAACCTAATAAGTAAGAATTATTTTTTTTCACATTATCATTTTAAAAGCTATTATAGTTTTATTTAATTAAGTTTTCCAGTTTTTTATAATAAATATTATTAATTTGATTTATGAAAATAAATAAATTAAGAGCTCCTACTTTTTTAGAATCTATATTTCCCATACTTTTTTTAATTATTTTTTTATCAATTAATGTTTTTATTTTTAGAGACTCTTCTTTAGATGGAAGTAATCAAATAGTTTTAATTGTTTCTGCTTCAATTGCATCGGCAATTGCATTAAATATAGGCTTCAAATGGAGTGAGTTACAAAAAGGTATAGTAAATAGTATTAGTTCTGCAATACCTTCAATACTTATTTTATTTCTTGTTGGATCATTGGCTGGTTCATGGATGTTAAGTGGGATAGTTCCTGCAATGATTTATTATGGAATTCAATTGCTTAATCCAAAAATATTTTTGATTGCTTCTTGTCTTATTTGTATTATTGTTTCTGTAGCTACTGGAAGTTCTTGGACAACATCTGCTACTATTGGAATTGCATTGATTGGAATAGGGAAAGCATTAGGTATTTCTGAAGGTCTAATAGCTGGATCAATTTTGAGTGGGGCATATTTTGGAGATAAAATGTCTCCATTGTCAGATACAACAAATTTATCCCCTGCTGTTGCTGGAAGTGATCTTTTTTCTCATATTAGATACTTATCCTATACTGCTTTTCCCTCAATATTGATTTGTTTAGTATTATTTTTATTTTTAGGACTAAGTAATTATAGTAATATTAATCAAACTAATTCTACTTTAATTTCTAATGCAATTTCTGAAAAATTTTATTTGTCTCCAATATTATTTTTTGTTCCATTATTTGTGATTTTTTTGATTTATAAAAAAATAAAGGCTCTTCCTTCCTTATTTTGTGGTACCCTTTTAGGTGTAATTTTTGCACTTATTTTTCAGCCTGATCTTGTTAAAGAAGTGTCTGGTATTAATGATTCTAATTTTAAAAGTCTTTTTGTTGGAATTATGAAATCATTATATGGAACTATTTCTATTTCTACTTCCAATGAAATGGTTAATGAATTGTTAACATCAGGAGGAATGTTTGGAATGTTAAGTACAATATGGTTAATTTTTTCAGCTATGATTTTTGGTGGAGTGATGGAGGTTTCTGGGTTTCTAAAAAAAATTGTAAATACTATTCTAACCTCTGTTCAATCAACAGGTTCTTTAGTTACATCTACAGTAGGAACTTGTGTTTTTTTTAATCTTACTGCTTCTGATCAATATCTTTCAATAGTAGTTCCTGGGAGAATGTTTTCCGAGACGTATAAAAAAAATGGATTAGATCCTGTGAATTTAAGTAGAACTCTTGAAGATGGTGGTACAGTGACTTCGGTTCTTGTACCGTGGAATACATGCGGTGCTTACCATGCTACTGTTTTAAATGTTAGTACATTAACTTATTTACCTTATTGTTTTTTTAGTATAATTAGTCCTTTAATGACTATACTATTTGCATACATGAAAATAAGAATAAAAAAATTAAAATAATTTTATATATAATTAAAAGTCTCGAATTATAGATAAGTAATTGTTATATCTTCTTCTCCATATTGATTTATCTATTTCTTTCTTTATTTCACAACTTGGTTCATTAATATGCAAACAATTATTAAACTTACATTTATCATTAATTTTTATAAACTCAGGAAAATAATTTTTAATTTGATTTTTTTCAATATCAAATAACTCGAAAGTTTTAATTCCAGGTGTATCTATAATTTTTGTTTTTTTATCTATATCAAAAATTTGGGAAAAAGTTGTCCTATGCTTTCCTTTATTACTTTTTTTTGAAATTTCTGATGTTTTTTGATTTGCGTTGTAACTTAATCTATTAATTAAAGTTGATTTTCCGACTCCAGAATTTCCTATAAATAATGATGTTTTATTTTTTAATATAGATTTTAACTTTTTAATTTTTTTATCAAATTTAGCTGAGATTGATAAGGAATTGAATCCAATTTTTTTATAATAATCTATTTCTTGATTAAGTCTATTTTTTTCTTTTTTATTTAAAATATCTTTCTTATTATAAATTACTAATGCAGGAATTCTATAGGCAAAACAAGAAATTAAAAACCTATCAATAAATCCAGATTTAGTGAATGGATTTTTTAATGATGATATTATTATCGCTTGATTAATATTTGATGCAATTATATGTCCATTGTTTTTTTTTTTGATTGACTTTCTTATTAAATAGTTATTTCTAGGTAAAATTTTATTAATTATATAATTACCTAAATTATTTTTATCTTCATCAAATTCAACTTCATCTCCTGTTGCAATAGGGTTAGATAAGTTGTGATTACTTATTTTAAATTTCCCTCTAAGCTTTGAATTGAAAATTTCTCCTTTATCATTTCTAATTAGATACCATGATCCAGTTGATTTAATAATGCTTCCAATCACTTTAATAATTTATTTAATGATTTATAAATTAATTTTGTAGCGCCTATACTATTTAAAACATATTTTTTAGTTCCATATGTATTTTTCTTATTTAATAATTTATTTATTTTTTTTTCATATTCTATAATTGAATTAATTGGAAATGACAATTCTAATTTTTCCATATTCCTAATTTCATTAAATTTTTTATTGTTTTTATGATTACCATATAAAATTGGTAAATCCCAGATTGCAGCTTCTAAACTATTGTGAAGAGTTCCTTCAAAACCTCCTCCAATGTATGCAATATTTCCATATCTATATATTGATGACAACATTCCGATATTATCAATAATTAAAATGTTTTTATCATAAAAATTGTCAAGTTTTAAATTTGAATATCTAATTGTATTGTTTGCAAATAAATTTTCAATAAAAACAATTTCATCTTCATTGACATTATGAGGAGCAATGATGAATTTTAATTTATTACTATTTACAATTCCATCTTTCAAAATATTTATATCTGATTTCCAAGAACTACCAATAATTAGAGTATTACTTTTTTTTACAAATTTTTCAATCTTAGGATAACTTTTTGATTCTTTATAAATATCATATACCCTGTCAAATCTTGTGTCTCCTACTACAGTTACATTAATTATATCTATTGATTTTAATAATGATTTAGATTCTTCATTTTGAACATAATAATGAGCAATATTTTTTAAAGGTTTTGAAAAAAAACTAAATCCATTAAAATAAATTTGATTTTTTCTAAAAATTGATGAAATGGAAACTACTGGAATATTTATTTTCTTCCCTTCATTTATAAGATGATACCAAAATTCATATTTGATTAATAATAAAATTTTGGGATTGATTTTTTTATATAAATATGAAATTTTATTTTTTGAATCTTCAGTTAAATAACATGAATAATCAACTAATTTGAATTTTTGAATTACTTTTTCCGCAGAAGGGGAAAAAAAAGTAATAAAAATTTTAAATTTTGATTTTTGTTTAAAATAATAAATAATTGATTTAGCTTGTTCAAATTCCCCGACAGATGAAACATGTATCCATATTTTTTTTTCATTTGTAATATTTATTGTTTTAAAATACATTTTTACTTTTTTCCTGCCTTCATACAACAGATTTAATTTTTTTGAAAAAAATGATCCTACAAATATTAAAATAGAGCTTAAATAAATAATTATATTATAAAGTGATAACATCATTTTAATAAAGAATTATTTATTTCAGATATATAGGTTAAAATTTTTTTTCTACCTATTTGTTTTTTAGATGAGGTTATAAATATTTCTGGTAATTTTTTCCAATTTTTCAAAAGTTCTTTTTTATATAATTCAATATTTTTCTCAACTATTGTTTCTTTTATTTTATCAATTTTTGTAAAAATAATGCTTAAAGGAATTTTATTTATTCCTAAAAATAATGTAAAATCAATATCGGAATTTTGTGGTTTAATTCTTGAATCAATAAGTTGAAAAACTAAAGATAATTTACCGCTATTTTTTAAATATAATTTAGTCATTTTTAACCATTTTTCTCTTTCAATTTTACTTGATTTTGCCCAACCATAACCCGGAAGATCTACTAAGAAATAGCTTTTATTAATCATAAAATGATTTATTAGTTTTGTTTTTCCTGGTTTGGAAGAGGTTTTAGATAGTTTTTTATTATTCACTAGCATATTAAGTAGAGAAGATTTTCCTACATTTGATCTTCCTATGAATGCATATTCTGGTAATTGATCTTTTGGACAATCTTTGTAATTATTACTACTTTTTATAAATTCAGATTTAAAAACTTTCATTAATTTATTTAAAAAACTAAATGATCAATATTAAATTTAATATGCAATTTATATTCATTTTAATAGTTATCATATTATATTATTATCATAATAATGAAAAATAATTTAATTGTATTATTATTTATTTTGATTTTCTCAGGTAATTTGAAATCTCAGAATATTTTGATGTCTAAGAATTCTGCAATTAATTTACCAAATTATGATGAGGCATGGATTCATTTTGGATTTTTAATAGGTTTACATTCTTCTTATTATAGAATAAATTATTCTGAAAAATACGCTTCTGCTGAATTCTCCAATTTACATTCTATTGTTCCATTATCAAAACCTGGATTTAAATTAGGTTTTGTTTCAGATATAAATATTATTTATCCTTTTGATTTGCGAACCTTATTACAAGTTTCTTTTTATGAGTTTTCTTTAGACTATAAATATTTAAATGGCGATGTATTTTCTGACACTAGGGCAGCAACTTTAGTAGAATTACCTATTTTGATAAAATATAAATCAAAAAGAAGAAAAAATTTAAGAATGTATATTATTTCTGGATTGAAACCTGCAATTGAAGTGGGTGCTAAAAATAAAGATGAGGCTGGTAAAGATATTTTAGGATTAAAAGCATATGATATATCTTTTGAATTAGGATTTGGTGCTGATATTTTTTTTGAACTTTTTAAATTATCTCCTGAAATTAGATATTCAAGAGGATTAATTAATATGATTAAAAAATCTGAAAATGGAGTTACTAATATTTATTCAGATCCAATTGAAAAAATAATTTCTCATAATTTATCAATTTTCTTTACCTTCGAGGGAGGACCTAATTAAATTATTATGAAAAAAATTGCTTTTATAACGGGTGCAACATCAGGGATTGGTTATTCTATATCTAAAGTTCTTGCTAAAGATTATGCGCTTATTTTATGCGGAAGACGTGAATCAAGATTAAATAAAATAGAAAATGAATTATCAAAACTCACTGACATTTATACATTATGCTATGACATTAGAGATAATAAGAACATAATAAAAAGTTTTAATTCTTTACCTAATAAATGGAAAAAGATTTACATATTAATTAATAATGCTGGAAATGCTCATGGAATGGATTTAATTCATGAAGGCGATGTTAGTGATTGGGATGCAATGATTGATATAAATGTTAAAGGACTACTCTATGTAAGTAAATTGATTATTCCAATTATGACTAAATCAAATAAAGGAATAATAATTAATATAGGATCAATAGCAGGAAAGGAAATTTATCCTAAAGGAAATGTTTATTGTGCTTCAAAGTATGCCGTAGATGCAATAACAAAAGCGATGCAAGTAGATTTAAATAAATTTAATATTAAAGTTTCTTCTGTAAATCCTGGATTAGTTGAAACAGAGTTTGCGCTAGTAAGATTCAAGGGGGATAAAGAAAAAGCAAATTTAGTTTATGATGGAATCAAGCCATTGACACCAAATGATGTAGCTGAGGTAATATATTTTATTATTAATAGACCTGATAATGTAAACATTAGTGATATTACTATTTTTCCAAAGAATCAAGCATCATCAACAGTTATAAATAGAGAGTAATTTTAATGAAAAATATTTTGATTTTAGGTGCAGGGAAGTCATCTCTAGTATTAATTAAGTATTTATCAAATTTATCTGAAAATTTTAATTTTAAAATAAAGGTTGCAGCACTTGATGTATCTTATTTTTTAAATAATCCTCTTAATAATGTATTACCTATAGTTCTTAATATTAATAATATGAATCAGTTGAATAAAAATATAATAGATTCTTATTTAGTTGTGAGTATGCTCCCAAGTTCTATGCATTTTAAAATTGCAAAAACCTGTTCAAATATTGGGAAGAATCTAATAACAGCTTCTTATTTAACTCCTGAAATAAAAAAATTAAATGCTGAATTTTTGAGAAAAAACACTTTTTTATTGATGGAAATGGGGTTAGATCCTGGTATTGATCATATGTCAGCAATGAAAATTATTGATAAATTAGAAAGTAATTATGATATTAAAAGCTTTGAATCTTATACTGGTGGTCTATTAACGCCTAATTCTAAATCATATAATCCTTGGAATTATAAATTTACTTGGAATTCCAAAAATGTAGTTTTAGCTGGATCTCAGGGAGCTACATACCTTGAAAACAATAAAGAAGTTAAACTTTCTTATGATGAAATATTTAATAAAATAAATTTAATTGAGATTCCTGAATTAGGTTTTTTTGAAGGTTATGCTAATCGAGATTCAATAAAATATATTGATATATATAATTTTAAAAAGATAAAAACAATATTTAGAGGAACACTAAGAAATAGAGGATTTTGTTCTGCTTGGGATTTATTTATTAAACTAGGATTAACAGATGATAAAATATTTGTTCAAAAACCTTATAATATGACTTATAATAATTTTTTAAAATCTAAAGTTTTAACAAAAGATAAAGGAGAGATAAAAGAATTATTATCTTCAAAGTTTAATATTAAAAAAAACTCATTAGAAATGAGATGTTTAGATTGGTTAGAATTATTTTCTGATAAACTGATCAGAATAAAAAGAGGAACTTATGCAGATGTTCTTGAAAATATTTTATGCAAAAAATGGAAGATGAAAAAAAATGAAACGGATAGAGTAATCATGCTTCATAGATTTAAATATTTTAAAAATAAAAAGTTGAAAAACTTAATGTCTTATTTTTATATGGATGGTAAAAATCAAACTGAAACTGCAATGGCCCATTCAGTTGGTCTCCCAATAGGAATTTTTATAAAATTATTTTTGATGAATAAAGTAAATTTAAAAGGTATTCATCTACCAATCAAGAAAGAAATCTATAATCCAATATTGAATGAATTAAACAGTTTGGGAATAAATTTCAAAGAAATTAATTATTAAATGGATTTAAAGTCATAATTATCTAAAAATTTGGTTGTAAAATTTCCATCACAGAAAGATTTATTATTCATTAATTTAAGATGTAATGGGATTGTTGTATGAATCCCTTCTATAACAAATTCCTCAAGAGCTCTTTTCATTCTAACAATAGCTTCATCTCTAGATTGATGAGTGGTAATTATTTTAGCAATCATAGAATCATAATTTGGTGGAATAGTATATCCAGCATAAACATGACTATCAACTCTAACACCATGACCTCCGGGTATATGAAGGTTTGTGATTTTTCCTGGAGAAGGAATAAAATTTCTTTTAGGGTCTTCAGCATTAATTCTACATTCAATAGCATGAAGTTTTGGATAATAATTTTTTCCAGACACTTTTGCTCCATCGGTTACTTTTATTTGTTCTTTTATTAAATCAAAATCAGTAACTTCTTCTGTAACTCCATGTTCAACTTGAATTCTTGTATTCATTTCCATAAAGTAAAAGTTTTTATTTTTATCAACAATAAACTCTATTGTACCAGCGCCTTCATAATCTATAGCTTTTCCAGCTTTTATTGCTGTTTGACCCATTTTTTCTCTTAATTCTTCATCAACAAATGGGGAAGGTGTTTCCTCAATAAGTTTTTGATGTCTTCTTTGTATTGAGCAATCTCTTTCTGATAAATGACTAACATTTCCATATTTATCTCCAACTATTTGTATTTCAATATGTCTTGGCTCTTCAATGTACTTTTCAATATATAAACCTGAATTTCCAAAAACTGCACTAGACTCATTAGTTGCTTCTTCCCATGATTTTTTAAAATCTTTTTCTGCATTAACTATTCTCATGCCTTTGCCTCCACCGCCAGCTGTAGCTTTTAGAATAATTGGATAACCAATTTTTTTCCCCAATTTTTTTCCCTGAAGCACTGATTCTATCAAATCTTTTGATCCAGGAACAGTAGGAATTCCTGCTTTTTCCATTGTTTTTTTTGCAGTTATTTTATCTCCCATTCTTTCTATCATTTGATGAGTTGGTCCTATAAACTTTATTTTACTTTCAGAACAAATTTTAGAAAACTCAGAATTTTCAGCTAAAAAACCATAACCTGGATGAATAGCTTCAGAATTTGTTATTTCTGCTGCTGCAATTATTTTTGGAATATTTAGATAAGAATCTTTAGAATTTGGTGGACCAATACATACTGCCTCATCTGCAAATTTAACATGCAAACTTTCTCTGTCAATTGTTGAATATACAGCTACCGTATTTATTCCCATTTCTTTGCAGCTTCTAATTATTCTTAGAGCTATTTCCCCTCTATTTGCAATTAATATTTTATTTATCATTTTAATCTTATGAGACTATTTTGGATCTATAACAAATAAATCTTGATCATATTCTACTGGAGATGCGTCATCAACAAGAATTTTTATCACTTTTCCTGATACTTCAGATTCAATTTCATTAAATAACTTCATTGCTTCAATTACACAAAGAGTTTGTCCCTCTGAAACAAGATCACCTTCTTTGATAAATGGATCACTTTTTGGATTAGAAGCTCTGTAAAAAGTTCCAATCATTGGAGATTTTATTACTAAATGATTATTTAACTCATCATTCTCATTTATTTTATCTGATTTTTGTTTAGGTTTTGGAATATCATTAGTAGTTTCTGTTTTTTCTTCAACTACCTTTTTAGATTTAGGAATACTCTTGTTTTTGTTTTTTTTAACTCTAATTTTATAGTTTTCAGTTTCGATACTCACATCATCGAGATCAGATTTTTTAATAAAATTAATTAAATCCTCAATTTCTTTATTTTTCATTAGAT
The DNA here is from genome assembly GCA_902529805.1 of uncultured Marinoscillum sp. GTDB lineage: Bacteria > Bacteroidota > Bacteroidia > Cytophagales > MED-G16. The sequence goes on along the minus strand of CABZXU010000003.1, from coordinate 1,818 downwards.
GTAAATTTACAATAAAATTATTTTACTCTTTCAATATATTTTTTCTGTTTAATATCAACTTTTATTTTATCATTTTCATTAATAAAAAGAGGCACTTGAATTTCAATATTATTTTCTATTGTAGCAGTTTTTGTAGCATTAGTAGCAGTATCTCCTTTTATGCCTGGTTCAGATGATATTATTTTTGTTTCTATATGAGAAGGTAGTTCACAATTGATAATTTCATTTTTTTCAGTATAAATAGATATTTCAACATTTTTTCCTTCAATTAGAAATTCAGGAAAATCAATTTGATTTTTATCTAAAGTTATTTGTTCAAAAGAAGCATTATCCATAAAAAAATATTCATCAGAATTTTTGTATAAAAACTGATGGCTTCTTTTTTCAACTCTTGCTGTTGTTATTTTATGGCCTGATGGAAATGTATTATCCACAACTTTTCCTGTCTTAACATTTTTAAGCTTTGTTCTGACAAATGCAGGACCTTTTCCTGGTTTTACGTGTTGAAACTCAACAACAAAATAAAGGTTTCCATTTAACTCTATACATGTTCCATTTTTTATATCAGTTGTCGTTGCCATAGTTTTAAGAATTATAAGACCACTTTAAGTAGACAGAGCCCCAAGTAAATCCACCACCAAAAGCAGATAGTATTAAATTATCTCCTTTTTTAAGTTTTTTTTCAAAATCCCATAAACATAATGGAATAGTTCCAGCGGTTGTATTACCATATTTTTCAATATTCATTAAAACCTTATTATTACCTATTCCCATTTTTTTTGCTGTAGCATCAATGATTCTTTTATTTGCTTGGTGTGGTACAAGATAGGATATATCATTTGATTTAAGATTATTTTTAACCATAATTTCTTCTGAAACATTTGCCATATTTGTTACAGCAAATTTAAATACTTTTTTACCCTCTTGATAAATAAAATGATCCTTATTCTTTATAGTTTCTAAAGATGCAGGATGTTTACTTCCTCCACCCTTAATACAAAGGTAGGAAGCTCCTGAACCATCACTTTTTAATATATGATCAATAATGCCATTTTCATCTAAAGATGGTTCAAGTAAAACTGCACCTCCACCATCTCCAAATAATACACAATTATTTCTATTTTCATAATCAACAATTGAAGACATTTTATCAGCTCCAACTACAACTACCTTTTTATGAGTTCCTGATTCTATAAATTGAGATCCAGTAATAAGAGAATATAAAAACCCGGAACATGCAGCTGATATGTCAAAACTATAGGCATTTTTTGCTCCAATATTATCTGAGATAATATTGGCCGTTGAAGGAAAAAACATATCTGGTGTAACAGTAGCACATATTAATAAATCAATGTCCTTTGGATTAGTATTAGTTTTTTCCAATAAACCCTTTACACATTTAGTTCCAATAATTGAAGTTCCTTTGCTATCTCCTTTTAGTATTCTTCTTTCCTTAATTCCTGTTCTTGATATAATCCATTCATCAGATGTGTCAACTAATTTTTCTAATTCAGCGTTTGACAAAATATATTCAGGAACATACCCATGGATTCCTCGAATACAAGATTTGATTATTTTTGAATTCATTATATTACTTTATGCTTAAAAAATTAAGCTAATACTTCTTTTTCTAGAATAACTTTTCCTTTGTAATATAATTTTCCTTCATACCAATGTGCTCTATGAGGAAGATGTGTCTCTCCAGTTGTAGGACAAATAGTTAAATTTTTGGACTTTAGTTTAATATGAGTTCTTCTTTTGTTTCTTCTAGTTTTAGATATTTTCCTTTTAGGATGTGCCATAATTTATTTTTTATAA
>CABZXU010000002.1 GCA_902529805.1 uncultured Marinoscillum sp. | reverse complement strand
GATTTAGGCACTAAATTAATAGCATCTTTAATTTCTTTTTTTTCTAAAAAACTTTTGTAAACAACTAGAAAAGATAGGGTTAATAAAAAAATAAAAATTAAGATATTTTTCATTTATTTTAATTCTTTTAAAAATTTAATAGTTTTTGAAATATGCTCATAAATATTAATTTGTGAGTTAATAATTTTTAATAAAAATCCATTCGTATCAAAGATATAGGTTACTCTTCCAGGTAGTAAACCAAATAAACTTTTTGGAACTCCAAATAATTTTTTCACAGCATTATCGCAGTCACTTAATAAGTCATATGTCACATTAAATTTTTTAGAAAAGTTTTTATGTGATTTTACTGTGTCAGAGCTAATTCCAATTATGTTAGAGTTATATTTTTTTATTTCACTGTAATTATCTCTAAAATTACATACTTCCATAGTGCATCCAGGAGTATCATCTTTAGGATAAAAGAAAACAACTAAATTTTTTCCATAAAAATTTTTACTATTTACTTCTTTATCGTATTGATTTTTTAGGATAAAATACGGTAATTTATCATTTAATTTTAAAGACATTTAATAGAAAATTATATTTTAAAATTAAGCTAATCAAAACAAATTATATTATTTATACTTGTATAAATTAATTCATTTATGAAGCAATATCATGATTTACTAAAACATATTTTAAAAAATGGTAAGAAAAAATCTGATAGAACAGGTACTGGAACTTTAAGCGTTTTTGGTTATCAAATGCGATTTGATTTAACCAAAGGTTTTCCATGTTTAACCACAAAAAAACTTCACCTTAGATCTATAATTCATGAATTATTATGGTTTTTAAAAGGTGAATCAAATATTAAATATTTGAAAGATAATAAGGTTCGGATTTGGGATGAGTGGGCAGATGAAAAAGGAGATCTTGGCCCAGTTTATGGTGTTCAATGGAGAAAATGGAAAGATAAAAATGGAAATTCATTGGATCAGATTAAAAATTTAATTTTTGATATTAAAAATAACCCTCATTCAAGAAGACATATAGTTAGTGCTTGGAATGTAGGTGATTTAAATAATATGGCTTTACCTCCATGTCATACAATGTTTCAATTTTATGTTAATGAAAATAAATTATCTTGTCAATTATATCAAAGGAGTGCAGATGTATTTTTAGGTGTGCCCTTCAATATAGCATCTTATGCTTTGTTAACAATGATGATATCTCATGTTTGTGGACTTAAATATGGTGACTTTGTTCATACATTTGGAGATGTACATCTTTATTTAAATCATTTAGATCAGGCAAAATTACAATTAACTAGAAAACCATACGATTTGCCTAAAATGAAAATAAATAAAAAAATAAATGATATATTTTCATTTCAATATGATGATTTTGAATTGGTTGATTATAAATTTCACCCACATATTAAGGCAGAAGTTTCAGTATAATTAATTAGCTTTGCAGCGAATTGTTTAAACTACGATATAATATAATTTATGAAGATTAAACTATACTTTTTTGTTGCATTTTTTTTACTTTCAGGTCTTTATTCGAAAGCTCAAGATAATGCGAGAATTCTTAATTTATCTTTTGAACAATGTATAGAAATTGCTCTAGAAAATAATCTTCAATTAAAACAAAGTCAACTAAATCTTAAAAATCAAAAGATTAATTTATTACAATCAAAATTAACTCAGTTACCATCATTAAATTTATCTGGTAATTATGGAAACAACTGGGGTAGGTCTATTGACCCTACAACTAATCAATTTACTACTACGGAATCTTATAATTCAGGTATTACAGGTTTTTCTCAATTTCAAATATTTAATGGTTTTCAGGTAAGGAATTCTATAAAAAAATCAAGAAATGATTTAGAAAAGAGTTCTTATGATTTAGAAAAAGCTGGAAATGATTTGAGTTTAAATGTTGTTAACTTATTCTTAAATGTCCTATTTAGTATGGAACAAGTTTCCAATGCTAAAAATCAATTAGAATCTACAAGTGAACAATTAATTAGAACAACAAAGTTAGTAGATGCTGGTTCTTTACCTGTTACAAACAAATTAAATATTGAAGCTCAATTTGCTGGAGATGAATTGAATTTAGTTCAACAAGAAAATAATTATAAACTATCAATATTAAGATTAAAGCAAATAATGTTAGTTGATACAGATGTAGAATTAGAAATTATAAAGCCAAATATTGATTTTAATCCAAATATTTTTATTGGATCTAATCCAATGGATATATACAAATCATCTTTAGATGTTTTGCCTGAAATTAAAAGTCTAGATTTGAGTATGAAAAGTGCTGATTATGATTTGAAGATTTCTAGAAGTGGAAGATTTCCATCAATTAGTGTTAGTACTAGCTTTTCTACAAATTATTCAAGCTTTGCTGATAGACAAAGAAACTTTTATGATGGGTTTGAGTCAAAAACTATTCCGATAGGTTTTTTGACTAATGATCCATCTCAAACAGTTTCATCAGTCACATCAGTTCCATTAATATCTGGCTCTGATAATAATTTTAATCTCATTGAGCAATGGAAAGATTATTTGAGTAAACGATTGACTTTATCAATTAATATACCATTATTTAATGGATTTCAAGTATCATCAAATATTCAAAGATCAAAAGTAAATAAAAGACTTACTGAATTAAATATTTTAGAATCAAAAAATCAATTAAGACAAAGCATTGAAACTGCTTACAATGATGCAGTTGCTGCTTCAAAAACTTTTATTGCATCTAAAAAACAAGTAGAAGCTTTAGAAGAATCTTTTAGAGTTATTAAAACTCAATATAATCTTGGAGTAGTAAACTTTACTGAATATCAAGTTTCTAATAATAATTTAGTTAATGCAAAAAGTGATATGCTTAGATCAAAATATGATTATATTGTTAAATTAAAAATATTAGATTTTTATGAAGGGAAACCCTTAACTTTTTAAAATATGAAAAATAAAAAATTACTTATTATTCTTGGATCTTGTATAATTGGTACTGTTATATTCATTTTGATAGCCAAGTCGAGAGGATGGATTGGTGGTGAAGATGCTATAGAAGTAGAATTATCAGATGTAAAACGTGGTAAAATTGTTGAGCTAGTTACAGCATCTGGTTCGATTCAGCCAGAAATTGAAGTAAATATTAGTCCAGAAGTTCCTGGCGAAATTATTGAACTTAATATTATGGAAGGGGATTCTGTTAAGGAAGGGGATTTATTAGTTCAAATTAGACCTGATAATTATATAAATGCTTTAGAAAGAGCTAAGGCAACTTATAATCAGCAATTAGCCAATTATTCTAGTGCAAAATCAAGTCTTGCTAGGGCAGAAGCTCAATTCTTGAAAACTGAATTAGAATATAATAGACAAAAAAAATTATATGAGCAAAAAGTAATTTCTGATTCGGACTATGAAGTTGCTCTAACAAATTATAAAATTTCTGTGCAGGATTTAGAATCTAGCAAACAAAGTGTTAAGGCAAGTCAATATGTTGTTAAAAGTGCTTCAGCCTCAGTTGATGATGCTGAAGAAAATCTAAGTAAAACTAGAATATTAGCTCCAATGAATGGAACAGTTTCTAAATTAAGTGTTGAGCTCGGAGAAAGAGTTGTCGGAACATCTCAAATGGCTGGCACAGAATTATTAAGAGTTGCTGATTTAAATAAAATGGAAGTGAAAGTTGATGTTAATGAAAATGATATTGTAAGGGTAAGTTTAGAAGATGAAGTTGATATTGATGTAGATTCATATATGAATCTGGATAAAAAATTTAAAGGAATAGTTACCGAGATAGCAAGTACTGCAAATCCAAAACCATCTGCTGATGCTGTTACCGAATTTGAAGTAAAAATAAGAATATTGAATGAATCATTTATTGATCTTCAGAAAGATGGTATAACAAATCCATTTAAACCTGGAATGACAGCTAGTGTTGAAATAATAACGCAGGTAAAAGATAACATCCAAATAGTCCCTATTTCGTCAGTATCAACAAGAAATAAAAAAGACTCTTTAGATAAAGAAATAATTAAGCAAATTATTTTTATTCAAGACAATGATAAAGTAAAAGAAGTAGAGATTGAAACAGGTATTAGTGATTTTGAAAATATAGAAATATTATCGAATTTAGATGAAAATGATAAGATTGTTAGTGGTCCATATATAGCAATTTCAAAAGATTTAAAGGATGGAAGTAAAATAGAGATAAAGGAAAAGAAACCTAATAAATCCAAAGATCAGGGTCAAACGAAAGTAGAGGTTAACGTTACTAATTAATTAAATCTTATTTTTTGAATTTTTCTTATAAAAAATTATTATTTGTAAATTAGCAACCTTAATATTTTAGCATGGACTTATTTAAAAAAATATTAGAAAATAAAGGTCATTTAGGTGTTCATTCTGACATGGATGATAATTACTATATGTTTCCTAAATTAGAAGGTGAGATTGGTCCTTGGATGAAATTTAAAGGTAAAAAAGTTTTAAATTGGAGCTTAAATAATTATTTGGGGCTAGCAAACCATCCGGAGGTTAGGAAGGTTGATTCAGAAGCATCTAAAGAATGGGGTTTAGGATATCCAATGGGTGCAAGGATGATGTCTGGAAATTCTATTTATCATGAAGAATTAGAAAAAAATCTTTCGTCTTTTGTTAAAAAAGAGGATACTATTCTTTTAAATTATGGATATCAAGGTGTATTGTCAATAATTGATTCTTTAGTTGATAGGAATGATGTAATAGTTTATGATGCAGACTGTCATGCGTGTATAATCGATGGATTAAGGTTGCACATAGGCAAAAGATTTGTGTTTTCTCATAATGATATTGAAAGTCTTGAGAAACAGCTAAAGAGAGCTGAGAATATTGTTTCCGAATCAGGAGGAGGTATTCTAGTTATTACTGAGGGTGTCTTTGGGATGTTAGGTAATATGGGAAAACTTTCAGATATTGTAAAATTAAAAACACAGTATAATTTTCGTTTATTAGTTGATGACGCTCATGGATTTGGCACTATGGGACCAACTGGTGCTGGTGTTGGAGAGCATCTAAATGTCCAAGATGATATAGATCTTTATTTTTCAACTTTTGCCAAATCAATGGCAAGTATTGGTGCATTTGTATCTGGGAATAGAGATATTATTAATAATTTAAGGTATAAATTAAGATCTCAGATTTTTGCAAAATCCTTACCAATGCCTATAGTTATCGGGAATCTTAAGAGATTAGAACTTTTAATAAATAATCCTAGTTTTAAAACTAAACTTTGGGAAGTAGTAGATAAAATTCAATCAGAATTAAAAAATAATGGTTTTGATATTGGAACTACTCAATCACCAGTAACTCCAATTATATTAAAAGGAGGAGTTTATGAATGTACTAATTTAATTAAAGATTTAAGATCTAATTATGGAATTTTTTGTTCAGGTGTTATTTATCCTGTTGTTCCAAAAGGGGTGATTATGTTAAGAATTATCCCTACAGCGTCTCATAAATTAGAAGATGTAGATCAAACAATTTCTGCTTTTAAAGAGGTGAAAAAGCAATTAGACTCAGGGATTTATAAAAAAATGGGTCAAAAAGGCTCAATTTTGTCTTAAAAAACCTAAAAAAACCCTTTCTATTTCTTTTTTTAATAACATTTTGAGTAAATTGTGTTAAATAATTACCATTTTTTAATAACTTAAATTTATATATTATGGGTAGATATGATGAATTAACAAATTTAGTTGAAGGTCTCGGTGGAGACTTCTCAAAGTTTTATGACAAAGGAAATAAAGCTGCTGGTACAAGAGTAAGAAAAGGAATGCAAGCTTTAAAGATTTGGGCTCAAGACGTAAGAAAAGAAGTTCAAGCTAAAAAGAATGCTTCATAAGAAATAAAATTATAATTTTATTTATAATTTTATGAATAGGGTAGTGATTATCACTGCCCTATTTTATTTTATCATTTTTAAATATTTATTAAGCTCATCTAATCTATATTCGAAATCAAATTCATTTTTTGATCTGATTATAAGATCAAATAATTTTTTTTCATTCTTAAATCCTATTCTACATTTTGCTAATGATCGAATCAATATATTTTTAACTTCTTCATTAAGATTTAAATCAATATATATTAAATAATCGTAAGGATGATAGATTAAGTTGTTAGCATTATTACTTTTCCATTCCCCCATAAAGTTTAAATGTTTTATTTTAAACGTATACAAATATCTATTTTCGGCATTGGTAAATTCTATTATTGGATATAAGTCTACTTTTTTATTATCCTTTTTAAGGTTGTTTAAAAATTTATTTACAAATTTTTGTTTTATTTCTGACTCATAATAATAAACTATAGCTATTGATAAAGATTTTTTATAGTTAATTGATTTTCTATTTATTCTATGTTTTTTAGATTCTAAATAATTTATGAAAGGCAAAAAATAACTCATTTCAATAGTAAATTTTTAAAATCGTTTTCAGAAATAATATTTGTTCCTAAGTTATCTGCTTTAGATTTTTTTGATGGCCCAAAATTTTCCCCCAATATTAAAAAATCAGTATTTTTTGAAATACTAGAAGATACTTTACCTCCATATCTTTTAATAATATTTTTTAACTCATTTCTGCTATAGTCATTAAATGTACCAGTGATAACAAATTTTATATCCTTTATTGATGAGTTAATATTAATATTCTTTTTGCTATATAATTTAAGTCCATTTTTTTCAAGTTCTGAAATAATTGAAATGTTATCATTATCACTAAAAAAATGACTAATACTTTTCGCTATTTTATCTCCAATTTCACTAGTTCGAATAATATCATCATATTTTGCATTAATTAATTTTTCAATATTTTTAAAGTTTTCTGAGAGTACTTCAGCTGTTGACTTTCCCACATATCTTATTCCAAGACCAAAAAGAATGTTTGAATAACTTGAGTTTTTAGATTTAATAATGCTATTTAAAATATTTTGACAAGACTTTTCTTTTAAACTTCTGATTTTTCTTTCTCCCTCTGAGTTTTTATATTCTATTTTCAAATCAAAAAGGTCATCATAATTTAATTTATATAAGTCAGCAATATTTTTAATTAAGTCATTATTAATTAACCCTTTAATTGTTTCTGGTCCTAAAAATTCAATATTCATTGCTTCTTTTCCTATAAAATGTTGGACTTTACCTACAATTTGAGGTAAGCAGTTCTTGTGGTTTCTGCAATAATAATTTGCTTCATTCTTTATTTTTGAAATTTGAGAACTACAAGATGGACATTGAGTTATAAATTTGATTGCCTTACTTTCATTTGATCTCCTATCAATATTTACTCCTGTTATTTTAGGTATAATTTCTCCACCTTTTTCAATAATTATAGTGTCACCAATTCTTAAATCGAGCCTTTTTATTTCATTAAAATTATATAATGAAGCTTTTCTTATTATTGAACCACTTAGCTTAATTGGTTTAAGATGCGCTACAGGTGTAATTGCTCCAGTTCTTCCCACTTGATAAGTTATATCTTTTAGAGATGTTTCAGCACTTTCTGATTTATATTTATAAGCAATTGCCCATCTTGGATTTTTACTTGTAAAACCAAGTTCTTTTTGTTGATTAAAATTATTAACCTTAATAACAATTCCATCAGTTTCTACATCAAGATTTTCTCTTTTATTCTCCCAAAACTTTATGTAGGAGATAACCTCCTCAATACTATTACATTTTTTATAAGAATCAGGTACATTAAAATTTAAATTTTTTAATGTTTTTAGAGCTTCATTATGATTATTTACTGATTCAAATTTACTATTTAATGAGTATACAAAACAATCTAATTTTCTTTTAGCAACTTCAGATGAATCTTGAAGTTTTAAAGTTCCAGAAGCGGTATTTCTAGCATTAGCAAATAATGGATCATTGTTTTTTTTTTTATAATAATTTAATTTTTTAAAATTTGATTTGGAAATAAATACTTCTCCTCTAACCTCTAAATAATTTGGGGCAATTGAAGATAGCTTTAACGGAATAGATCTAATTGTATATGCGTTTGTAGTTATATTATCTCCTTTTTTTCCATCGCCTCTAGTTAATGCATACTTTAGTTTTCTATTTTCATAAATTAAACTTAAAGCAACTCCATCATATTTTATTTCACATGTATAATCTATCTTTTGATTTGGTAAATTTTTTTTCATTCTTTTATCAAAATCTATCAGTTCTGATTCTGAGTAAGTATTTGATAAAGAAAGCATTGGGGTTTCATGATTTTTTGTTTCAAATTTTTTTGTTATTGTACCTCCAACTCTTTGAGATGGTGAGTCATTTGTTTTGAACTTTGGATATTTTTTTTCAAGTTCAATTAAATAACTTAATTTTTTGTCAAACTCTAAATCTGTAATTTCATTAATGTCTTCATTATAATAAAGATTATTATGATATTCTATTTCCGATTTTAAATCTTCAATTTTTTGTTTTACTATCTGATCTTTACTGTTCATTTATTTGAAAAATATTCTAAGATTAATCCTTAAATTTAGCAAATAAGCTAACTTCTTATTTAAGAATTTCTGTTTTTTTCTTGAATTTTTCTCATCAATTTTGTTGCAAGAGATCTTGGGATAAATCTATGAATCGTTGATAAAATCTTATTAATTATTCCAGGAATTGCAATTGTTTTTCCAATCATCATGGCCTCATATCCATATTTTGCCACTTCTTCTGCGGTTGAAAAATTGAAATTTATTTTTTTTTCTTTATTAGATACTTTTTTTTGAAAATTTGTTCTTGTTTGACCAGGACATAATACTGTAACAGATACTCCACTTCCTTTTAATTCATTAGCTATTGATTCTGAAAAATGAAGTATAAAAGCCTTTGTTGCATAATATATTGACATTAAAGGCCCAGGTTGAAAAGCAGCAAGAGAGGCCATATTTAAAATTCTTCCTTTTTTGTTTTTAATCATATTATTTAAAAAAAGTTTTGTCATTTCAGTTGTACACATAACGTGAACCATTATCATATTTCTTTCAATTTCCAAATTTGTCTCCTTAAACTTCCCAAATAACCCAAATCCAGCATTATTAATTAATACTTCAATATTTTTATTTTTTAATTTCTTAAAAATTTCTATTGATGAATCAGGTTTTGAAAGATCTTTATGCATAAGAATAATTTTTTTATTATGTTTAAAATTAATTTTTGATTTTATATTATTTAATTCTTTTTTATCATTATCAATAACAACAACATTATACTTATCAATAAGTAATAATTTTACAAATTCAAAACCTAATCCATTAGCACCTCCAGTTACTATCGAAAATTTTTCCATCTCTTTTAAAAATTAGTTTTAGATATTATATCGCATAACATTTCTATATTTTCTTTAGAATGAGTAGGAAAGTTAGCTATTCTTATTTGATAATTATTCTTTCCATATCCTTTTCCTATAATTAGGTTTTGTTTAAATAATTTTTTGATCAAATTATTAGAAATTTTATTTGTTTTAGCAACTTTTACTGTTTTAGATCTGATATTTTCATTTTTAATTAAATGGGAAATTTGATCATGATTTTTTATTGTATAGTCAATAATTTTTGATTTATAATTTGTTTCATTAATAATATTTTTAATTCCTTTTTTTAACATATCATTAATTACGTTTTTTAATAAATAAATACCTAAAACATTAGGAGTTTCTGGTGTTTGATTTTTTTTACCTAATTCATTAAGCTTTACTAAGGAATGATATGATCCTACAATTTTTTTTTTATCAATTTTTTTAAGGCATTTATCAATACATTGATTATTGTAAATCCAAACACCTAAACCTGATGGTAATCCAAAACATTTTTGAACCGAGAAATAAAAAGTATCTACATTTTTTATTTCAAATGGTATTGCTGGGCTCCCACTAACACAATCTAGAGCTATTAGTGAGTTTTTAAATTTTAATCTTGCTTCTTTTATTTTATCATTAGGGCATGATACTCCTGTACTTGTCTCATTTAAGGTAATTGCTATTAATTCTTCATCTGAATATTTAATATTATAGTTATAAGGTTCATAATAAGATTCAATTATTTTAGAATTTACCTTATACTTTTTAGTATAATCAAAAAATTTTTTTGAGAATGATCCATTTACATAGTGAATTGATGTTTTTATTATTAAGTTCTGAATAATTCTTTCCCATATTTCATTAGCTGAAGATGTAAATGCTATGTGATAATTATTATTCAAATTGAATAAAATCTTGATGTTTTCAACGCATTCTTGATATAAAATTTTAAATGTTTTACTTCTGTGTGAAATTGATAAAATATCTTTTTTTAATGCATTTTTTATATGTTCTTCTACTGTAAAATATAATTGTGATGGTCCAGGGGTAAAGAATATCTTATTTTTCATTTAATTGGCAAATTAATATAAAACTCTAAGTTTAATTGTACCATTTATGTCTTTTAATTTTTTAATTACATTTTTATTGTACTTTTTATTTATATCGGTTATTACATATCCAATTTTATCATTAGTCTTAAGATATTGGCCTAATATATTTACTTCAAATTCTGATAATATTTTATTTATTTTCAACATGACATTTGGAATGTTTTTATGTATATGTATAAATCTATGAGCATTTTTAAGTTCAGGTAAAACTAAAGAAGGGAAATTAACAGAATTCGATGTAGCTCCAGTATTAATAAAATCTATAACTTTATTTGGCACAAATGTTCCGATATTTTTTTGTGCTTCTTTTGTACTACCTCCTATATGGGGAGTTAAAATTGTATTAGGTAAACCAATCAATATTGATGAGAATTTTTGTTTATTATTTTTTGGTTCTTTTGGAAATACATCTATGGCAGTTCCACAAATTTTACCTGATAAGATATTTTTTTTTAGTTCGCTTATATTAATAACATTTCCTCTACTATAGTTAATAAGAATAGTTCCTTTCTTCATAATTTCAAATTCATTTTTGTCAATAAGATTTGTGTTTTCTTTTTTACCATCAACATGAATTGAAATTATATTTGAAGCTTTAATTAGTTGATTAAGAGAATTATATTTTTTAGCATTTCCAAGCGAAAGTTTTTCTTTTTTATCGTAATAAATTACTTTCATTCCAATTGATTCAGCAATAGTTGAAAGTTGTGAACCAATATTTCCGTATCCAACAATACCAAGTACTTTATTTCTTATTTCAAAACTATTATTTGAATTTTTTTTCCAAATACCTTTTTGCATTTGATTGTTTTTTTCAATAATATTTCTAATTAAAATAATAATTTGTCCTATAACTATTTCTACAACCGATCTGGTGTTGCTATAAGGTGCATTAAAAACAATAATTCCCTTTTGTTTAGTGAATTCTAAATCAATTTGGTTTGTTCCTATACAAAATGCTCCTATAGCTAAAAGTCTTTTTGCATTAGATAATATTTTTTTGTTTAAAATTGTTTTAGACCTAATTCCAATAATAGATACATTCTTGATTTTTTCAATTAATTCTTTTTCGTTAAGACTTGATGAAATTGTCTCAACTTTATAACCTTCTTCTACAAAAGTTTTTTTAGCAACTTCATCTACATTTTCTAATAGAAGAACATGAATTTTTTCTTTAGGATATGAAAATTTTTTATTCATGATTATAATTATTTATAAAATCATCAAGCGATTTTAATAAAAAATCTCCTTTATCTAAAATTTTTTTTCTTTTTATGTTTTCAATAAATAAATAAAACTTATTTGCATAACCATATTTTTTAATTTCATAGTCAGTATAACCATCTCCAATAACAATAACATTTCCATCTAAATTTAAACTTTTTATGATTTTTACTTTACCATTATTTTTACTTAGTGGATTATTTTTATCAAATCCGACTATTTTATCATTTTTATCATATATGAATTTATTAGCAAAAATATTTTTTTTCTTTATTCCAAATTTTGAAACTATTGGATATATAAGTTCAAAGAAACCTCCTGAAACGATAAAAATTTTTTCATTGTTTTGTTGAATAAATTTTTTATTTTTTTGAAATGAATCTGTGATGTTTTGATTTAGAACATCAATTACTATATCTAAATCATTTTTATTTATATTTAAAAATTTGATTCTTTCTATTAGAGATTTTTGAAATGATATTTCTCCATTCATTCCCATTTTAGTAAGATTTTGAATTTTAATTAATGAATCTCTATCGCGAATAAAAGTAATTATAAGTTCATCAAGGGATTCAATTTTAATGAAAGTGCTATCAAAATCTAATATTATATAGTCTTTCAAAATCTAAAATTTATAATTAATTGTATTTAGATAATATCTTTTTTACAAGTTTATGTCTTAATACATCTTGATCTTTTAGTTGAACAATTTTAATTCCTTTAGTATTATTGAATCTTTTCACTGCATCTACTAATCCAGATTCTTTTTTTGACTTTAAATCTATTTGAGTAATATCACCTGTTATAATCATCTTTGAATTTTTACCCATTCTAGTTAAAAACATTTTGATTTGAGATGATATAGTATTTTGTGCTTCATCCAATAAAATATAAGAATTTTTCAACGTTCTGCCTCTCATGTATGCAAGAGGAACAATTTCTATTATACCATTATCAATAAATTGTTTTATTTTCTTTTTTGGTAATATTTCTTCCAAAGAATCATAAATAGGCCTTAAATATGGATTAATTTTATCTTGTAGATCACCTGGAAGAAAACCTAAATTCTCACCAGCTTCAACGACAGGTCTTGTTATTACAATTTTTTCAATTATCTTTTCTTTTAATGCTTTTATAGCTAATACTACACTTAAAAATGTTTTACCAGTTCCTGCTGGTCCTATAACAAAAACAATATCATTGTTTGTACAAGAATCAACAAACTTATTTTGATTATTACTTAATGCATTAATTTTTTTCCCTTTGGAACCATAATAAAGTAATTTTTTGTCATCATTTATTTTTCCATTTTTATTTAGGGAATTAATATCCTCTTCATTTATATTACCATACATTTCATATTTTTTAATTAATGCTTGAATCAATTTTTGAATTTTGAAAGTTTCAGAATTATTTCCTTTTATTACTATTTTATTTCCTCTAGATAATATTTTTGAATTAGGGAATATAGATTCTAAATATATGAAATTTTTGTTTTCAACACCTAAGAACTCAACAAGATCAATTTTATCTAAACTAATTGTTTTTTCAACCAATACTTTAATTTAACAATTTATTATTTTAATAGTTTATTTTTGAAATGCAAATTAAGTAATTTCAATATTTTATATGTCAATAATTACTATTATTTCTGATTTTGGATATACAGATCACTACGTTGCTGCTATAAAAGCTAGTATTTATAAATTAAACTCTAATTTGAATGTAGTAGATATATCTCATGATATAAAAAAATATAATATTTCTCATGCAGCTCATTCTATAAGAAATGTATATAAAGACTTTCCAGAAGGATCTATTCATATTATATGTGTAAAAGCAAGTGAGAAAAAAGAAAGAATTGTAGTTGTTAAAATTAATGAGCATTATTTTATTTCATATGATACGGGCATTTTTTCACTGATTGATTTTAAAGAAAACTACACAGCAGTGTCTGTTGATTATTCAATTTTATCCTCATTTCCTGAAAAATCAATTATGGGGCCAATAGCAGTTAAACTTGCTGCAAATAATGATATTTCCTCAATTGGAAAACCTCTTATGAATTTAAACAAGAGGTTTTTTCCTACAGTCAATGTTTCAAATAATAATTTAAAGGGAAATATTTTAAGAATAGATCATTATGGAAACTTAATAACAAATATTCATTTAGATGTCTTTAATAAACTAAAAGATAAAACTTCTGAAAATTTTGAGATAATTATTGGTATAGAGAAGTTAATTGAAATTAATAAAACCTATTCTGATGTTGATGCAGGCGAACTTTTTGCTTTATTTAATTCTAATAAATTTTTAGAAATTGGAATGAACCTTGGTAATGCATCAAAATTATTAGGAATGAAAGAAGATGATCCTATTACCATTAATTTTTTATAATTATTTTTGTTTTTTTGCCAAAGTGGCGGAACTGGTAGACGCGCGCGATTCAAAATCGCGTTCCTTCGGGAGTGTGGGTTCGATTCCCACCTTTGGTACTGAATAATTCAAATTTTGTATAATTTGTTTTAAATGGATGTATTATTAATATATTTAAATTATAAATAAGCTGCTCCATAAACTCCGGCACTATCTCCAAGCTTAGGTCTAATTATTTTAGTTTTAAATGTTGGATTAAAAACAAAATTTTTCACATAATTTAAATCTAGATTATATATTTCATTTATATTACTTAAACCACCTCCGATCACAATTATATCTGGATCAATTATATTTATTACGTTAGAAATTCCTTTACCAAAATTAAATAATAGTCTATTTATTGTTTTAGTCGCATTAGTATCATTTTTTTTATAAAGTGAATAAATTTTTTTTAATGATAGTTTTTTATTTGATAATAAACAATAATGTTTTTCTAATGCAGGCCCTGAAATGACTGTTTCTACACATCCATTTTTTCCACAATAACATTTATTCCCATTTTCTTCGATTATCGTATGTCCCCATTCTCCTCCAATACCTTGGTGTCCGAAAATACTTTTTCCATCAACTATTATACCCCCTCCAACTCCTGTGCCCATAATAACACCAAAAACTACTTTAGGATTTTTTATTATTTCTTTGACAGATCCAAAATGTGTTTCTGCTAAAGCAAAACAATTAGCATCGTTTTCTATTTTTACTTTTATATTTAAAATCTTTTCAAGATCATTTTTAATTGGTTTATGATTTAGATTAACTGAGTTTGAATTTTTTAGTAACTGTGTTTCTGGATCAATTGTTCCCGGAGTTCCTATTCCAATATGTTTTGGTTCATCTCCAGAATCTATTATGAGTTTTCCAATTAATTCCTTAATTCTATTTAAAACATGATCATACCCTTTTTCAGCTTCAGTATTAATTCTTATTCTAGAAACTTCTCTAGGATTATCATATGACTCTAATACTATACCTTCAATTTTAGTTCCTCCAAGGTCAATTCCCCATAACATAATTTTATTTTTATAAATTAGTTTTAAATATTTACTTTAGTAAAATTATTCATAATTATATGATCAACAAAAAAAGATATCTATGGAGTTTTTCTGTCGCTTTAGCAGGTTTCTTATTTGGCTTCGATACAGTTGTAATTTCTGGAGCTAATTTACCTATAAAGGAACTTTGGAATACTTCACCTATTTTTCACGGTGTATTCATTATGTCAATGGCTTTATGGGGAACAGTTATTGGTTCAATATTTGGTTCTATTCCTTGTGATAAAATAGGTAGAAAGAATACTTTAATTTGGATAGGACTACTGTTTTTTACTTCTGCTGTTGGATCAGCATTAGCTCAAGATCCCTATTCATTTTCATTTTTTAGATTTATTGGAGGAGTAGGGGTAGGTGCTTCAACAGTAGCTTCTCCAACATATATATCCGAAATTTCTAACAAAGAAAATAGAGGTAAGCTTGTAGCCTTATATCAGTTTAATATAGTTTTTGGAATTCTAATTGCATATTTCTCTAATTATTCATTACAAGGTGTTGGAGGAGGAATAGATTGGCGATTGATGTTGGGAGTAGAAGCTATACCGGCTTTTATATATATTATCTTTGTTTTGAATATTCCAAACAGTCCACGTTGGTTAATTCTTTTTAAAAAAGATAAAAAAAGAGCTAAAAAAATTCTATCTCAGATATACCAATTTAATTTAGTTGATAAAAAAATAATTGAAATAGAAAATTCAATATCAAATAAATCAAAAGAAAATAATTTTTTCAAAAATTATAAACTTCCTCTTTTATTAGCTTTCTTGATTGCTTTTTTTAATCAACTTTCAGGTATAAATTTTGTTCTTTATTATGCACCTGAAATTTTAGAAACTGCTGGCTTTGGAACTTCTGATTCCTTATATAGCTCTGTGTCTATAGGTTTAATAAACCTTATATTTACTATGATGGGTTTAAGAATGATAGATAACTATGGTAGAAAATTTTTAATGTATATAGGTTCAGCTGGATATATTATCAGTTTATTTTCAATTGGGATTTGTTTTTTATATGATTTAAACTCATCATTATTGTTATCATTTATTCTTCTTTTTGTTGCTTCTCATGCAATAGGTCAAGGAACCGTTATTTGGGTATTTATTTCAGAAATTTTTCCTAATAATTATAGAGCTAAAGGGCAATCTTTTGGAACAGCAATTCATTGGCTTTTTGCTGCATTAATAACAGCAATCACTCCTTATATTATAAAAATATTAGGTAATAATCCTGGAGTGATATTTTATTTTTTTGGAGCAATGATGGTATTTCAACTGATTTTTGTATTTAAAATTATGCCAGAAACTAAGGGGATTTCTTTAGAAAAGATGAAAATAAATTAGTAATTAATTTTTCTAATTTTTTCCAAAAATTTTTCTGAAAAAAATCATTATAGGATCATAAAATCTATCAATAACTCTTTCCTTAAGAGGTATAATTGCATCATCTGTAATTTGAATTTCTTCAGGACATACTTCTGTACAACATCTTGTAATATTACACATTCCTGATCCATGAACATCTTTAATATCAGCAATTCTATCAGCTTTATCCATTGGATGCATTTCAAGGCTAGCAAGTCGTGTCATATATCTTGGACCAGAGAACTTCTCTTTTCCTTCATTATCTCTTAGTACATGGCACATATTTTGGCATAGATAACATTCAATACATTTTCTGAAATGTTGTACTCTATCAACATCTTTCTGCATCATAACAAAGTCTTTTTCTTTATCTTTTTTAGATGGAGAAAAAGGGATAATTTTTTTATTCTGTTCATAATTCCAAGATACATCAGATACTATATCTTTGAGAACAGGAAAAGATTTTAAAGGAGTAATTACTATTTTTTCTTCTTCATTAAATTCATTCATTCTTGTCATGCATGCTAGTCTTGGTTTTCCATTAATCTCAATACTACAAGACCCACACTTTCCTGCTTTACAATTCCATCTACAAGCTAAGTCATTAGCTTTATCAGCTTGAATTCTATGAATTACATCAAGCACAACCATACCTTCAGTTACTTTGCATTTATAATTTACTAACTCACCTCTTTCATTGTCTCCTCTATAAATTTTAAAATCTCTTTCTTTCATACTTCTGATGTTAACTTATTATGATCTTTTTTTACTTCATTATCAAGCTCTTCTATTGCAGAGTTTGCAATTCTTTTAAGTTCAGGGTCTGGCTCATTTCTATTTTGTTTAATAGTTTCCATTTTACCATTTTTACCTTTCTTATTTATGATATTATATTTTAACCATTCCTTTCTCTCATCTGGAAAGTCTTCTCTAGTGTGAGCACCCCTACTTTCTTCTCTCAATAATGCAGATTTAGAAACAGCTTCAGATGATATAAGAAGATTCCTTAGAGCTAAAGCTTCATGCCAACCTGGATTAAATTGACTTGATCCTGGAGCTTTAACATTTTCAAATTGAGATTTGAGATCATCTATAGTATTAATTCCATCAGTAATTTCTTTTTTAGTCCTAATTATTCCAACGTTGTACTGCATATTCTTTTGTAGATCCTCATGAATTATATATGGATTATTTCCTTTTTCTCTATTTAAAATAGAAGTAGCTTTTTTAATAATATGTTTTATATCTTCATCATTAATTTTTGGATATGATTTTAAACCTTTTGAATATTCAACAGCTTTTTTCCCAGATAGATTCCCAAAAACAAGAAGGTCTGATAATGAATTTCCACCTAATCTATTTGCTCCATGCATTCCTCCTGCAGCTTCTCCACAAGCAAATAAACCTTCAACAGTTGTCATTGATGTTTCTGCATCAACTTTTATACCTCCCATGAAATAGTGACATGTAGGACCAACTTCCATAGCCTGTTTAGTTATATCAAGTTCAGCTAATACTTTGAATTGATGGTACATTGATGGTAATTTCTTTTTGATATCTTCAGAGTTTCTTTGAGTAGCAATATCTAAATATGCTCCACCATGCTCTGAACCTCTTCCTGCCTTGACTTCAGTATTTATAGCTCTAGCGACAACATCTCTTGTTAATAGTTCAGGGGGTCTTCTTGCATCTTTATCTCCTTTTAACCATCTAGCAGCTTCTTCCTCAGTATCTGCTGTCTCATTAGCAAATTTTTCAGGAATATAATCAAACATGAATCTTTTTCCTTCACTATTTTTCATAATTCCACCTTCTCCTCTAACACCTTCAGTAACTAAAATTCCTTTAACGGAAGGAGGCCAAACCATTCCTGTTGGATGAAATTGATTAAATTCCATATCAATGAGTTCAGCGCCAGCTTCATAAGCCATACCATAACCATCACCTGTATACTCCCAACTATTGGATGTAACTTCCCAAGATTTACCCGCACCTCCTGTAGCAAAAATTAGTGATTTTGTTTCAAAAATTATAAATTCACCTGTTTCTCTGTACATACATACAATTCCAGAAACTCTATCTGATTTATCTTTAGTGATGTCTAATGCAGTACATTCCATATGAATATCTATACCTTGATGTATCCCATGATCTTGTAAAGTCCTAATCATTTCTAGTCCAGTTCTATCTCCAACATGTGCTAATCTTGGGTATCTGTGTCCTCCAAAATTTCTTTGATTAATCAATCCATTTTTAGTTCTATCAAAAACAGCTCCCCAATGTTCTAATTCTCTAACTCGTGCTGGTGCATCCTTAGCATGAATTTCAGCCATTTTCCAGTTATTTAGCATTTTACCTCCACGCATCGTATCTCTAAAATGAATTTTCCAATCATCTCTATCATCTACATTACCAAGTGCTGCTGCCATCCCACCTTCAGCCATAACTGTATGAGCTTTACCTAATAAAGATTTACAAACTAAGCCAACTTTTATACCTTTTTCTTGTGAAGCTGCAATAGCTGCAGATAAACCTGCACCTCCAGCACCTATAACTAGAACATCGAATTTAAGTCTTCTAATATCTGATATATCTAACATAATTATATTCCCCAAGTATTAATATCATTAACTATTCCCATAGAAACTAATCTAACATATACATCTGATAATCCAACCCAAATTAGACTTAGCCATGCAAATAGTTGGTGTCTTCTGTTTAGAAATGTAACGATTTTCCAGCTATTATGGTTTACTTTATCTTTATATAAACTACAAGAGTAACAATCAAGATTACCACCAATTAAATGTCTTATTGAATGACAGCCAAATGTATAACAACCTAATAAAATAGGATTGATAGTCAAAATAACTGTTCCAACACCAATTCCAAATTTTCCATTATTGAAAAAAGCTAAAAAGGCGTCATAGCTTAATATAAAAATAAATATAACTGCAAAATACATTGCGTATCTATGGATATTTTGAAGAATAAGTAAACCAGCTTCCCCATCATATCTTTTACCTGAATTAAAAATTTTAATTTTGTTATTGGTTATATCAGAAACTTTTGAAGGTATTCCTTTTATTGGTGTTACTGCACAAGCAGGTGGATTTAGTGAGAATGCCCTATAATATGCTTTTCTATAATAATAACAAGTAAATCTAAATGATAATGGAAATATAAGAATTAACCATGCGGGTGATTGTCCGGGAAGCCACCAAAGCCATTCCGGCCATGTTCCTAAAAGAGCATGATTCATAGGTGGCACACCAGATTTCGATGGATCAATATAGACTGTTGGTGAATAAAAAGGAGATAAATAACCACCAAACCCTTCATTTCCAGCACTCCACCAAAAATGTTCTCCTTGCCATGCTGCCCAAGTTGAGTATGCTACAAAGCTTAATAAACCTAATAATACTAAAAGAGGTGAAACCCACCAATTTTCAGTAATTAGATCATTATTTAATATTTTTTCTTTTTCTTTCAATTTAGAATATAGTAACAAATTTAAATCTCAATAGTCTTCTATCAAAAAAAAAATTATTTATTTCAAAACAAAATGCTATTTGGAATTATTATAAATAATTCCAAAGAAAATTTATAAAATAATTTTTTTTAAAACAACAGTGACAATTATACGTTATTATTTGTATCAAGTTTTATTCTTTATATTAATTTTGTTAGAAATAAATATTATGAATTTTAGAAGAATAATCTTATTCTTTACGATCTCAATTTTTTATTCATTTAAAAATTATTCAACTCATATTCGGGCTGGTGAAATTATTGCAAAAAGAATTTCAAATACAAGTTTAACTTATGAATTTACAGTAATAGGTTATACGGATACTGGTTCAGATGTTCAATTTGGAGGTGGAAAGTTTGATTTTGGTGATGGTAATATCTTAGAGGTTTTAGAAGATGGTGCAATCTCAGTTGAAAAATTTTTATTAGAAAATCAAGTAGCATTAAATTTATTTAAGGTTGTTCATACTTTTCAGGCTCCAGGAAGATATGTGGTAAATTATTTTGAGCAAAATAGAAATGATGGAATTCTTAATATGGATAATTCTATAGACACTCCTTTTTTTATTGAAACAGAAATACTGATTGATCCTTTTTTTGGACTAAATAACACACCAGTTTTACTTATTCCTCCTATAGACAATGGAGCTGTTGGAATAAAATATATTCATAACCCAGGAGCTTTTGATCCTGATGGGGATAGCTTATCTTATGAATTAGTGATACCAAAACAAGATGATTTTTTTAATGTTGGGAATTATAGATTTCCAAATGCAGTAGAATTTTATGATAATTTTGCTCAAGGAAATGAGAAAGGTGATGGTTCTTCAACCTTTACTTTAGATTCTTTGATTGGAGATTTAGTATGGGATGCACCTGGCAAAGAAGGAGAATATAATTTTGCATTTAGGGTAATAGAGTGGAGAAAAGTTAATGGTGAGTGGTTTAAACTTGGTTATGTTACAAGAGATATGCAAGTAATTATTGAAGAAACTGATAATGAAAGACCAGTAATTGAACAATTGCCACCAATCTGTGTTGAAGTAGGAACCTTAATTCAAGATACAGTTGATGGATCAGATCCAGATGGAGATAGAGTCAAAATGGAAGCATTTGGTGGGCCATTTGAATTTCTTAATTCTCCTGCAAAATATCTTCCTTTTCCGGCAGAATTTAAGAACTCTCCATCTCAATTATTTTTTGAGTGGCAAACAGATTGTTCACATATTAGATCAAGACCTTATGAAATTGAATTTAAAATAACTGATTTACCTGACTTTGGTCCTAGATTAGTTGATTTTTCCAATTGGAAAATAACTGTCGTTCCTTCAGCACCAAAAGGATTAACTGCATCATTATTAGAAGGGAGAAAAGTTGATCTAAATTGGGATAACTATTCTTGTAATAATGTTGAAATTATTCAAATTTGGAGAAGAATAGGAAGTTATGACTTTGAGCCTGAAGATTGCGAATTTGGAATTTCAGGCTATGAGTTAATCCATGAAAATGAGGGAAAAGACACTGATTATATTGATACTAATTCTGGCAAAGGTCTTGCGCCAGGTTCTAAATATTGTTATAGACTTATTGCTAAATTTCCTCTACCGGAAGGTGGAACTAGTTATGCTTCTAAGGAGGTATGTGTTATAATGGAAGCTGATGCACCTGTAATGACAAATGTAAGCGTCGAAAAAACTGGAACTAAAGCAGGAGAAATATTAGTGAGTTGGCACCCTCCTTTAAGTCTTGATTCAATATTATTTCCTAAACCATATAATTATATTCTAAAAAGATATGATGATTTTAATTCTAGAGATAACGAATTTTCATTCTCTATTCAACAGGATACATTTTTAATAGATAAGGACTTAAATACCAAAGAAAAAGTTTTTAACTATCAAGTAGAAGTTTTGGATAGTGCAAATAATTCTATTGACTTTTCTGCTCAGACTTCTTCGGTAAGACTTGATGCTGAAGGTAGACAAGAAAGTATTGCTTTGTCTTGGAAATTTGATGTGCCATGGTCAAACAATTCAAATCAATACCCTAAACATTATATTTATCGAAATTATGTTGATCAAATAAATCCTGATAGTTTAATTTTAATTGATTCAGTTAATGTAATTACAAATGGCTTTAATTACCTTGATGAGGGTCAATTTAACGGAACCTCTCTAGATGATTCAAAGCTTTACTGTTATTATGTAATAACCTCCGGAACTTATGAGAATGATAAATTGCCAAAATCAATCAATGGAGATTATAAATTATTAAATAAATCTCAATCTTCGTGTGCTGAAACAAATGATTTAATTCCACCATGTCCCCCACAAAATTTTGTATTAGACAATGAATTTAGTTGCATTAGTTATTTAGTTGATAAACCATGCAATTTATCTTCATTTGAAAATAAATTTAATTGGTCAAAACTTGATAATATATGTTCAGATGATATTAAATCTTATAATGTTTATTTTTTATCTGATCCAAAAGATTCAAACAATGATAGTATTCCGGATGGAGAATTTCAATTGATTGCAAATACAACCGAAACTTCTTTCAATCATAAAAACTTAAGTTCATTTAAAGGATGTTATTACATAACGGCCTTAGATAGGTCAGGAAACGAAAGCGATCCATCTGATATTTTTTGTAGAGATAATTGTCCTAACTATGAACTTCCTAATGTATTTACTCCAAATGCTGATGGAAAAAATGATATGTTCACCCCATTTTATTCTGATGGTTCAATTGTGGGTTTTGATTTTATGAAATGTCCAAGATTTGTTTTAAATGTATCACTCAAAGTATTAAATAGGGAAGGGAATGAGGTTTATTTATATGATTCATCAGACTATCCTGAAAAAGGTATGCTAATTAAGTGGGATGGTAGAGATTTAAATGGAAACTTTCTACCTAGTGGAGTTTATTATTATTTTGCTACAATAACCTATGATGTATTAGATTTTGCTCCTTGGAATAAAAATAAAAAAACTGACGAAATTAAAGGATGGTTACAGATTTTAAAATAAATAAAATGGATATAGTTTTCTTTGATGGAAAATGTAATTTATGTAGTAATTCAATAAACTTTATATTGAATAATGAAATAGATTCAAGTTTATTTTTTTCTTCCTTACAATCTAAATTTGCTAAACGATTTTTAAAATCGTATGGCATAAAAAATAAAAATCATAGTTCAATAATTTTTTTTACAAAAAATAAACTTTATACTAAATCTAATGCTGTTTTTAAAATTTTGAAATTTTTAAAATTTTATTTAAGGATTTTATTAGTTTTTAAAATCTTTCCAAGGTTTTTAACCAACTATTTTTATGATTTGATTTCAAAAAATAGATATAATTGGTTTGGTAAAAAATCAATTTGTTATATACCTAGAAAAGATATTTCAAGTCGATTTCTAGAAGATTAATTTTATATCTATTTTTGATAAAAAAACAAGATGAAAGCATTTTTATTTCCCGGCCAAGGTTCTCAATTTGTAGGTATGGGAAAAGATTTATTTGAATCTAAAAAAAAAGCTAAATCTTTATTTAATATAGCAAATGAAATATTAGGTTTTAAAATTACAGATATAATGTTCAATGGATCAACTGAAGACTTAAAACAAACTAATATAACACAACCTTCTATATTTTTACATTCTGTTATCTTATTTAAAACATCGAAAATAAATCATGTTTCTGCTGTAGCTGGACACTCTTTAGGTGAATTCTCTGCATTGACAGCAATAGGATGCCTTTCTTTTGAAGATGGTCTCAAATTGGTTATTAAAAGGGCAAGAGCAATGCAAAAAGCTTGTGAATCATCAAAATCTACAATGGCAGCTGTATTAGGTGTATATGATGAATTAGTAGAAAAAATATGTAAAAATTATGAAGATGTTGTACCTGCAAATTATAATTCACCAGGCCAATTAGTTATTTCAGGTTCTAATAGTAGTATAAATAAAATTTCTTCTGAGCTATCAAATAAAGGAGCTAAAGTTATTCTATTACCAGTAGGTGGAGGATTTCATTCTCCATATATGGATCCAGCAAAAAAAGAATTAGGTGAAGCTATTAATAATACTAAATTTTCAAAGCCTCTATGTTCTATTTATCAAAATTATGATGCGAATTCTGAATTATCAGTTGAAAAAATAAAAGAAAAATTAATTTTACAGTTAACCTCTCCAGTGAAATGGACACAAACAATAGAAAAAATGATTTCTGATGGAATATTAGAATTTTATGAATGTGGACCTGGTCGTGTTTTACAAGGTTTGGTTAAAAAAATTAGTAGAGAAGTAGATACTTCTTCAATTTAAATTTTATACAATGAATAATAAAGGAATGTTAAAAGAGAATAGTTTGAATGGTAAAACTATAATTGTTACTGGAGGTGGCTCAGGGTTAGGGAAATCTATGTCTGAATATCTGTTAACTTTAGGTGCTAACATAGTAATTACAAGTAGAAGAGAAGATTTACTTAAAAAAGTTGCTGATGATATGATGAAAGAATTTGGAGGTAAAGTTTTACCTATAGCATGCGATGTAAGAGATCCTGATATGGTTTCTAAAGTTATTGATGATTCGTTTTCAAAATTTAAAAAAGTTGATTGTTTATTGAATAATGCTGCTGGTAACTTTATTAGTCCCACGGAAAGACTTTCAACTAGAGCATTTGATGCTGTAATTGATATAGTATTAAAAGGAACAGTTAATTTTTCTTTATTGCTTGGGAAAAAATGGATAAAACAAAAAGAATCTGGTAATATACTAAATATAGTAACTACCTATGCGTGGACAGGTTCTGGATATGTTGTTCCATCAGCATGTGCAAAAGCTGGTGTTTTATCATTAACTAGATCCTTAGCTGTTGAATGGGCGAAGTATAACATAAGATCAAATGCAATTGCTCCTGGACCGTTTCCTACGAAAGGTGCTTGGGAAAGATTATTGCCTGGTGACCTGAAAGATAAATTTGATCCTTCAAAAAAAGTTCCCCTTAAAAGAGTTGGAGAACATCATGAGCTAGCTAATTTAGCTGCATATTTAGTTTCTGATTTTTCTTCGTACATTAATGGTGAAGTCATTACTATTGATGGTGGAGAATGGTTAAAGGGAGCTGGTCAATTTAATAATCTTGAAAAAGTAACTGACGAAATGTGGGATTTTTTTTCTATGATTAGAAAAAAGAAATAATGACAAATCATAAAAGACATCTGATAACAGCTGCATTAATTTATGCCAATGGTCCCGTTCATATTGGTCATTTAGCAGGTTGTTATTTGCCTTCAGATATTTACGTAAGATATTTGAGGTCAAAAGGTGAGGATGTTTTGTTTGTTAGTGGAACGGATGAACATGGTGTTCCTATTACACTAAAGGCTAGACAGGATGGTGTGTCTCCTAAAGATGTTGTTGATAAATATTATAAACAAATTCACAAATCTTTTAATGACTTTGGAATAAGTTTTGATGTCTATTCAAGAACATCAAAAAAAATTCATCATAAAACAAGTTCTGATTTTTTTCTTAGACTTTATGAAAAAAAAGTATTTGATGAAAAGGAATCTTTACAGTATTTTGATAATAAAGAGAATCAATTTTTATCTGATAGATATATTTCTGGAATTTGTCCATCATGTAATTATAAAGAAGCATTTGGAGATCAATGTGAAAAATGTGGTAAATCACTTAGTCCAAAAGATTTGTTAAATCCAAAATCGTTGCTATCTGGAAATAAACCGGAATTAAAAAAGACCAAAAACTGGTATTTACCAATGGACAAACTCCAAAAAAAAATTGATAAATACATTACCAATCATCCTGAATGGAAACATAATGTTCTAGGACAATGCAAATCATGGTTAAATGAAGGTCTTAAACCTAGAGCAATGACAAGAGACTTAGATTGGGGTGTAAAAGTTCCTTTAAAAGACTCGGAAGGTAAGGTTTTGTATGTTTGGTTTGATGCACCAATTGGTTACATATCAGCTACAAAAGAATTTATTCCAAAAAAATGGGAGAAATATTGGAAGGATAGTAATACCAATTTGGTTCATTTTATTGGAAAGGATAATATAGTATTTCATTGTATTATTTTTCCCATGATGTTAATTGAGCATGGTGAGTATATTCTTCCATCAAATGTTCCAGCAAATGAGTTTATGAATTTAGAAGGTGAAAAAATTTCTACTTCAAAAAATTGGGCTGTATGGTTACATGACTATTTGGATGAGTTTCCAAATCAACAAGATGTTTTAAGGTATGTTCTTACATCAAATGCTCCTGAATCTAAGGATAGTGATTTTACATGGAAAGATTTTCAAGCAAAAAATAATAATGAGCTTGTTGCTAGTTATGGAAATTTTATAAATAGAGTTTTTGTATTATGTAATAAGTTTTTTAATGGTAAAATCCCTTCAAAAGGCCTTTTTAAAAAAGAAGAAGATAAAATTCTATATAGTATAATTGATATCAGAGATAAGATTGAGAATAGTATTGAAAAGTTTAAATTTAGAGAAGCCTTGTCTTTATTAATGGATCTTTCTAGAATAGGTAATAAGTACTTAACTGATACAGAGCCATGGAAAATTATTAAAGAGGACAAAGAAAGAGCCGAAACAATTTTGTATGTTTCACTGCAAATTGTATGTAATTTAGCGATTTTATCTACTCCATTTCTTCCCTTTACATCTAATAAAATTTTTAAACTGTTGAATGTGAAAACAAAAATATGGGAAGATATAGACAAAGAAATTTTAAAATCTGGTCATAAGATTAATAAATCTGAACATTTATTTACTATAATTGAAGATGAATTAATTAATAAACAGATTGAAAAACTAAAATTTAATTCTGATTCAAAAATTATGAAAAAGAAAAGTACAGTTGAGTTTGATGATTTTTCAAAAATTGATTTAAGAGTTGCAACTGTATTAGAGGCTGACCCTGTTCCTAAATCAGAAAAATTATTAAAATTAAAAGTAAATACTGGTTTAGATACTAGAATAATTTTAAGTGGTATAGCTAAATCTTATAAACCAATAGAACTTGTTGACAAACAAGTCATGGTCATAGTGAATTTACAACCAAGAAAAATGATGGGTATCGAAAGTGAAGGGATGTTGTTATTGGCGGAAGATCCAGATGGTTCGCTTAAACTAATGCAGCCAGAAGATAAAATAACAAATGGTTCAATTGTTTGTTAGGTTAGTTAATTGAATTTATTCATTGTTTTTTCAATTCCTTCAAAACAAAACCCCTCAATTATTTTTAAGCTTTCTTGAATTTGATCTTCAATATTTTCTAACTCAGACTTTGAAAAATTTTCAAGCACATAATTTGACTGATTTCCCTTGATAAATTCACCACCAATTCCAAATCTTAACCTAGAGTATTCATTGGATCCTAAAGAATTATCAATACTTTTTAAACCATTATGACCACCATCTGACCCCTTTTTTTTAAGTCTTTTTTTTCCAAAAGGAAGATTCAAGTCATCAACTAGAATAAGTAAATTTTCTTTTCTAATTTTTAACTTATTCATCCAATAACTTACAGCTTTACCACTTAAGTTCATCAGAGTATTTGGTTTTAACAAATGAATATTTCTACCTTTAATCTTTAACCTAGTATATTGACCATACCTTTCAGTTAAAAATTTATTTTTAAATTTATTGCTAAAGTAATCTAAAATAAGAAATCCTATGTTATGTCTTGTTAGTTCGTACTTTTCTCCAACATTACCTAATCCAATGATTAAAAACTTCATGGAATCAAATTATATACTTAATCCTTTTTGTCAGCTTCATTACCTTCTGTAGTTTTATCATCTTTTTTATCATTACTTTCTCCTTCTTTTGTTTCAGTTGGCTTCTCTTTTCCATCTTCAGCACCTTCTTCTCCTTCAGCACCTTCTTCTCCTTCAGCACCTTCTTCTTCTTCTTCTTCAGTAGGTAGAGTTACTCTTGGAATATTAACAGAAACAATACTAACTAAAGGACTATTTACAATATCATATTCTTTTTCTTCTAAATCTCCTACTTTAATACTTTTTCCTAACTCTAGCTCGCTTATATCTATTTTTATAAATTCAGGCATATTTTTTGGAAGTGAACTCACAGTTAGTTTTCTCAATCTTGTTAAAATTTTTCCTCCTTGTTGTACACCTGGAGCATCTCCAGTAAAACTTACTGGTATTTCCATTTTGATCAATTTCTCCTCATTAAGCTCTAGGAAATCAGCATGAAGTATTATATCACTTACTGGATGAAACTGAACATCTTGTAAGATTGCTTTAATTTTCTCACCTTCTATATTTAGTTCTATAAAATTTGCTCCTGGAGAATAAATTAGTTCTCTAAAAAGAATCATTGGAGAATGAAAATGTATTTGTTTTTTTCCTCCGTAAACTACACAAGGAACATTCCCATCGTTTCTTAGTTTCCTTGACTCACTTTTTCCGAGATTTGCTCTATTATACCCTATAATCTCAATTGTTTTCATAATTAATTTAATTTATCTATTTATAAATAATGAACTAGTCGATTCATTTTCATGAATCTTACGTATTGCTTTAGCAAATAATCCTGCTACAGATAATACTTTAATTTTTTTGTTTTTAAATTTTAATGGAATTGAATCTGTTACTACTAATTCCTTTAATGAAGAAGAATTAATATTTTCTTCAGCATTGCCACTCAAGACTGGATGTGTAATTATTGCTCTTACTGATTTTGCTCCTTTTTCCATAATTAAGTTAGATGCTTTTGATATTGTACCACCTGTATCAATTAAATCATCAACTAATACAACATCTTTTCCTTCTACATCACCAATAACTTGCATCGACTTAATCTTATTCGCTTTGTTTCTATGTTTATCACATATAACAAAATCAACATCAAAATATTTAGCATAATCTCTAACTCTTTCTGTTCCACCTGCATCTGGAGATCCAAAAATTAATTTTTTTGTATTTAGTTTTTTTAGATAAGGAACAAAAACACTACTACCATGTAAATGATCCAAAGGAATATCAAAAAAACCTTGAATTTGTCCTGCATGCAAATCACAAGATACAACTCGAGATGCCCCAGCTGATGTAATAAGATTTGCAATTAACTTAGATGATATGGTTATTCTAGGCTTGTCTTTTCTATCTTGTCTGGCATATCCATAATATGGAATTACAATATTAACATGCTTAGCACTAGCTCTTTTAGCAGCATCAATCATTAAGAATAATTCCATAAAACTGTCTGAATTATCAACAGTAGATTGAATTATATATACATCACATCCTCTAACTGTTTCTGTATATCTAAAAAACAATTCTCCATCACTAAACTTTCCTGACGATGTTTTTCCAAGTCTTTTTCCAAATCTTGAAGCAATTTTTTCTGCAAGTTTTAAGGAGTTTTTACCTGAAAAAATTTTGACTGAGCTCATTATAATTTATTTAGCTGGCCTACTAGGGCTCGAACCTAGACTCTTCTGGACCAAAACCAGACGTGTTACCAGTTACACCATAGGCCATTAGCCTTAATATTTTTAGGCTACAAAAGTAGATTTATTTTTTTAATAAATAAAGACAAGTTTAAATTAATAATCAATAATTACTTTTTTTACTTTCAAACCATTTTCTAGCATTGATAAATGCTTTAATCCAAGGTGTTATTTCATGATTTCTATTATTGTAGTCATAGTATCCCCAATTCCAAGGAAAAATAGACCTTTCTAGATGTGGCATCATAGAAAGATGCCTTCCGTCTTTAGAATATAAAATTGCAGCATTTTGATCAGAACCATTAGGATTACCTGGATATTCATTGTAAAGAAATTTTCCTGCTATATTATATTTATAATCTTTATTTTTAAAGTAGAACTTTCCTTCACCATGAGCAGACCATACTCCCAAAGTAGTATTTGATAAATTTTTGAGCATAACCGAGGAATTCTTTAATATTTTTACTGCAGAAAATGTACATTCAAATTTATTTGATTTGTTCATCTCCATTTTTGGATGATCTTTTTTAAGGTTAGGATAAATTAATCCCAATTCCATCATTAGTTGACATCCATTGCAAACTCCTAGACTTAAAGTATCTGATCTATTATAAAAATTTTCAATAGCAGATTTTGCAGTTGCATTATATTTAAATATTCCAGCCCATCCTTTTGCTGAACCCAGTACATCAGAGTTTGAAAAGCCTCCTGGAAAAACTATCATATTTACATCTTCTAAATTTTCTTTTCCATTAACAATATCAGTCATATGAACATCCTTCACGTCAAATCCAGATATGTGTAACATGTAAGCCATCTCTCTTTCGCTATTAATTCCTTTTTCCCTAATTACAGCGGCTTTTATAGATCGTTTGTAATGCTTAGTGTTGTTGTAAATTTCTAAATTGGAAATTATCCCATCAAAATTTTTTGGAAAAGAATATTTTAGAGGCTGTTTTTTATAATTTTCAAACCTGAGTTTACTATATTCTTTCTTTGTCTGAAAGTTATCGAGTAAGTGTGATGTCTTGTACCATTTATCTCTAAAATAATCAATGTCAAGTTTGATTTGAGTATTATTATGATTTATAGTTAATAATCTATTTGATATTGGTTTTCCTAATTTGATAACTTTTAGTTTTGATCTTTTTAATTCATTTGCTGTTTCAGAATCGACTTGAAGTATTATACCTGGTGATTCATTAAATAGAATTTTAACTAAATCATTCTCTTTAAAACACTTTAAATCTAATTCCATCCCGTAATTTTTGTTAGAAAAATTCATTTCTAATATGGATGTTATAAATCCACCCGAAGAAATATCATGACCGGAGAGAATCTTTTTTTCATTAATTAGATTTTGAATAGAATTAAATAGTGTTTTTATATAATCACTATTATAAAGTTCTGGCAATTCACCTCCAATATTTCCTTGAGTTTGGGAAAATGCACTACCTGCTAAAGATAAATTTTTTGATGTGCCAATATAAATTAATTCTGTATCGAGTTTGTATTTTAAATTTGGGCTTATTACAGAATTGATATTATTTACTTCTCCTATAGCTGATATTATAACGGTTCCAGGAGATTGAACAGATTTTCCATCAGGATATTTTTGAGTCATTGATAGTGAATCTTTTCCTGTTGGAATGTTTATTCCTAAAGATATTGCAAAATCACTTATTGATTTAACCGCGTTATACAATCTTGTATCTTCACCTGAGTTTTTACAAGGCCACATCCAATTGGCACTTAGACTTATTCCACTTACCTTTTTTGTAAGGGGAGCCCAGACAATATTAGTTAAAGCCTTTAGAATAGCTATTTTAGATCCAGTTTTTTCATCAATTAGTGACATTACCGGTGCATGTCCAATGCTTGTAGCTACTCCTTTTAACGATTTAAAATCTAATGCCATTACCGATACATTATTTAAAGGAAGCTGAATTTCACCAGCACATTGTTGTTTAGCTACTTTTCCAGTAACGCATCTATCAACTTTATTGGTAAGCCAATCTTTACAAGCAACAGATTCTATTGACAATACATTTTCTAAATATTTTATTAAATTGGTTTGATGATATTTTGGAGCCTCGTAATTATTATTTATAGTTTTATCTTTTATAATCGTTTTTGGTGATGATCCAAAGAAATCGTCAACAGACAAATCAATTGGATTTTTTTCCCTAATACCTTTAAAAATAAGTTTATTATCTTCAGTTGCTATACCAACATGATAAAAGGGAGATCTTTCTCTTTTTGCTATAAGAGCAACCTTATTCAAATCCTTTTTTTTGATGATCAAGCCCATTCTTTCCTGAGATTCATTGCCAATTATTTCTTTTTCTGAGAGTGTGGGATCTCCAACAGGTAAGTTTTTGATATTTATAACTCCTCCTGAGTCTTCTAGCAGCTCTGAAAGACAATTTAAATGGCCTCCAGCTCCATGATCATGTATGGAAAGAATAGGGTTAATATTTTCTTCTCCTAATGCTCTAATTACATTAAAAGCTCTTTTTTGCATTTCTGGATTTGCTCTTTGGACTGCGTTAAGTTCTATTTTATTTCCATATTCTCCTGTTGCAACTGATGAAACTGAACTTCCTCCCATGCCAATCCTATAATTATCTCCTCCAAGCACTACAATACAATCTCCTTTTTTTATTTTCTTTTTTATACTATTTATTTTATTTCCAAATCCAATTCCTCCAGCCATCATAATAACTTTATCGTAGCCATGAGATAGTTTATTTTCTTCATGTTCAAAGGTTAAAACACTTCCACAAATTAATGGTTGCCCAAATTTGTTTCCATAATCACTTGCACCATTGGATGCTTTAATCAAAATATCAAGAGGGCTTTGATACAACCATTTTCTTTCAGTTATTTTTTTTTCCCATAGATTGGATTTTTTCAGTCTGGGATATGAGGTCATGTAAACAGCTGTTCCTGCTAATGGGAAACTAGCTTGTCCACCAGCCATCCTATCTCTTATCTCTCCTCCAGAGCCTGTAGCTGCTCCACTGAATGGTTCCACTGTAGTAGGAAAATTATGAGTTTCTGCTTTTAATGATAAAACTGATTTTATTTTTGAAGTTTTATAAAAATCAGCTATTTCTTTACTTTTTGTAGTAAATAGTTCAATTTCTGGACCATTAACAAAAGCAACATTGTCTTTGTATGCGGATACAATTTCATTTTTATTTTCTTTTGATGTTTTTTTATTAAATCAAATAAAGAATCTGACTTCTTTTTATTGTCAATTATAAAGGCTCCATTAAAAATCTTATGTCTACAATGTTCAGAATTTACTTGAGAGAAACCAAATACTTCACTATCAGTAAGTTTTCTTCTAATTTTTTTACTAACGTTTTCAAGGTATTTAATTTCTTCTTCATTTAATGCCAATCCTTCTTTTTTATTATATTTTTTTAAATCTTTTACTTCTAAAATTTTTTCAGCCTTTCTTTCTATATAAAAAATATTTTGGTTGGGGTTATTATAGATTTGTTCTAACATTGGATCAATAATAGATTCATCTTCTTTTTTTATCAATTTTTCAATTCTTGTTATTGATTTTATTTCTATATTTTCAGCTATTTCAACAGCATTAGTACTCCATGGAGTAATCATTTCTTTTATGGGTCCTATGAAATTACCTTTTATGGTTTTTGATTTGATTAATTCTGAATTATCAAAAAGCCATTTTAGCTTATTTATATCTGATTTTTGTAAAATATTTGTATGCTCTACAGCAAAAAAGAACTTATGAGATTTTTTAAAAAATGATATCATTTGTCATCTAAAAAACAAAAATAATTTTTTTTAATTCATATCCACATTTTTGTTATAAAATTTCATAAATAACTAGATTTTTATAAAAGTTTAGATTTCTTATCTTTGTTAGAATTTTAGAAACGATATACACTCAAATAGTTTCCTTAATGACTGTAAAACAGAAAATAATTAACAAATCTGATAACCTCTTTAGAACATATGGTCTTAGAGGTGTTACTATGGATAATATTTCCAATGAACTCGGTATGTCTAAAAAAACTATTTACAAATATTTTCAAGACAAAGAAAGCATTGCCACTGAATCCATAAACTTTTATTTTTCTGGTATCATTACTGAAATAACTAGGTTAAAAAATACTTGTAAGAATTCCATTGAATTTTCTATCAAACTATCTAAATTTTTTAGATCCACAATTAATGATATGAATCCCTTGTATGTAAAGGATGTTAAAAAGTACTACCCTACATTAGATAATATTATAAAAGAGTACAAAAATAAGATATTTCTTAAGGGTCTTGCTGAGAATATTCAAAGAGGTAAAAAAGAGGGTTTTATTAGAGAAGAAGTCAATGAAGTTATTCTTTCAAAGCTTAGAATTGAAGAAATGGAAATCGCTTTTGATCAAGATTTATTTCCTTATCAAAACTATGATTTTAGAAAAGTTCAGCTAGAATTTTTTGATCATTTTATGAGAGGTATTTTAACTTCTAAAGGTCTTGAAGAATATAAAAAATTAAAAAGTTGAATTCAATATTTAAAATATATAGTTTTTTAATTACGGTGATAATTTCTTTTTTGTCATCGCATTATTCTTTTTCTCAAGCTCAAACTTGGGCAAGACTTGGATCAAGTATCAATGGTGGTCAGGCAAATGGACAGCTTGGATGGCAAACAGGAATTAGTGGTGATGGTAATACAATATTATTTAGCGCACCTTATTCAACTCGATCTAATTGTAATTCTGGTTGTGGTTCGTTGGCAATAAAAGAATGGGATGGTAATGATTGGGCTAAAAAACCAAATCCAGGAGGAGGGATGGTAGGAGCTGGTTCTCTTTTTGAAAATTTTGGTAGAGCGGCTGCAATCAGTAATGACGGTCAAACATTTGTTGGGGGCTCTTGGGTAGCAAACCCTAAGACAGGATACATATACATTTACAAAGTAGGTTCTTTTCATCAAATTTGGAATCCATCTGCTTTTTCTTTACAAAAGTCAATTAGTGGTACAGGAACTCGAGATAAATTTGGTTATAGTGTTGCAATTAATGATGATGGAACAGTAGTAGCGAGTGGAGCAATTGGTGATGATAGTAATACTGGTAATTCAAATAATAAAAAAGGATTAGTAAGAGTATACAAAAAAGATGTAAATAATTGGCCTCAACTTGGTGCAGATATTGTTGGTACTACAAATGGTGATATTTTTGGATCTGCTATAGATTTAAATGGAGATGGAACTATTCTAGCTGTTGGAGCATTTGGGCATGACCAATCAAAAGGTCATGTAAGGGTATACAAACTTAATGGTAATTCATGGGATCTAATGGGATCTGATATTGATGGTCAGGCGACAGGAGATCAAAGTGGCTATTCAGTTTCTCTAAGTAAAGATGGATACATATTGGCTATTGGAGCCAAAGCTCATGATAACTCCAAAGGACACACAAGAGTATTTAAATGGAATGGTAGTGCTTGGGTTCAAATGGGTGCTGATATTGATGGTCAGGCGGCAGGAGATGAAAGTGGCTATTCTGTTTCATTGAATGCTAATGGAACAAAACTTGCAATTGGAGCACCAAAAGCTAATGCTTCGAAAGGGAAAGTAAGGGTATTTCAATGGAATGGTAGTGCTTGGGTTCTTTTTGTTTCCGATATTGAGGATACTGCTGCTGCTGTAGCTCAATTTGGAAACTCTCTTCAACTTAATGATTTAGGAAATAGAGTAGCGATTGGAAATTTTCAGTGGAATGGAGGAAAAGGAAGCGTCCAAGTTTGGGGAATTGCTCTTCCTACTGTAACACTTTCAGTAAATCCAGCTTCAATTGGTGAAAATGGTGTTGTTTCTACTGTAACAGCAACTTTAAGCTCAACACTTGCTAATAACGTAACAGTTGGTCTTGCCACTTCAGGTACGGCAACGGGTGGAGGCACGGATTATAATTTGGCTTCTCCAACCATTACAATACCTGCAGGACAAACTACTGGAACGACAACGGTCACCTCTGTTCAGGATCTTATTGGAGAGGGAAATGAAACTGTAATATTAGATATCGATTATGTTGTCAACGCAGCTGAAAATGGAATCCAACAGAAAACTATTACTATTGTAGATGATGATTATCAGGAGGTAACTTTATCTCTCAGCTCTCCAACGATTTCAGAAGCTGGTGGAGTGGCAACTTTAACCGCTACAGTTGCAAATCCTGCTAAACAAGATATTGTACTAACCACCTATATACAAGGTACAGCGACAGGTGGTGGAACTGACTATAATCTAAGTGCAAATACACTTACTATTGCACAAGGAGCTACTTCTGCATCTTTCACAATTACTGGAGTGGCGGATGCCATATTCGATAATAATGAAACGATAATAATTAGAGCTATTCCTTATCATAATTGGAGAAATACTGAGCCCAATAACAAAAATTGGGGTACTTCTACTGAAAATTGGGTACAAATTCTGGAATGGAATGCATACTGGAATGATGGAGGCTCAGACGGCTGTGGAACTCCTTATTGTTCTGCGCCTCATGTCGTGGAAGTTGATCAATTAATTAATAATTTAGCTAACCATACCTACCTTGGACAATACCAAGGACACAGTTATTTTTTAAATACTGGTTTAGGAGATTGGGTTAATGCAAAAGCTTCTGTTGAGAGTTTAGGGGTTGGTTATTTAGCTGAAATTACTTCAGCTGGTGAAAATAATTTTTTAGATGGAGTTATAAATCAAAATACTTGGATCGGTCATTATCAAAATGCTAACTACCCTTTTTATACTGAAAATAATGGAGGAAAACCAACAGCTGCTGGATTAGGAGGATGGGGAACTGCAAGTGGCCTTGCTACCACAGAGGATATTACTTTAACTATAGTTGATGATAATATTCAGGAGGTAACTTTATCTCTCAGCTCTCCAACGATTGGAGAGGCTGGTGGTGTGGCAACTGTAACCGCTACAGTTGCAAATCCTGCTAAACAAGATATTGCGCTTACAATATATGCTTATGGTACAGCGACAGGTGGTGGAACAGATTATTCTTTTGCTGCTGGATCAAATTCAAGTATTAAAACTGGAAATGGTGAAACTGGGATGACGATAACAATACCACAAGGAAGTAGCACTGGATCTTTTACCATTACTGGGGTTGCTGATAATGCTAATGATGATAACGAAACAGTAATAATGAGGGCTGTTCCTTTTCATAGTTGGCCTAATAATGAACCAAATAATTCAGGAACTGAAGATTTTGTTGAAATACGAGGTGATATCTATTGGAATGATCTTAGAGCTAATCATGAAAGGGCGCACGTCATGGAAGTTGATGATCAAAATATTACTAATATAGCTGGACATAATCATTTAGGTATATATCAAGGTCATAGCTATTTTGAACATACCACTATGAGAACCTGGACAGCAGCTAGAGATTATGCACTTACACAAGGAGGGTATTTAGTAGAAGTTACAACTAAAGCAGAACACGATTGGTTAGATTCTAAAGTAAACAATAGATGGATTGGTCATTACCAAGATAAGGTTAACGAATTTCCGCATTATACAGAGAACAGTGATGGAAAGCCTTGGGGTAATAATAATTATAGTAATCCAAATGTATGGCCAGCATTTAATGAGGGATTAGGCGGATGGGGAACAGTAAATCGCCTAGCGACCACTGAAGATATAACTTTAACAATTGTTCAAGTACCGACTGTAACACTTTCTGTAAGTGCAGCCTCGATTGGTGAAAATAGTGTGGTTTCTACTGTTACAGCAACACTTTTAGCGGTTCATAACGCTGATGTAACAGTTACTTTGGCTGCTACTGGAACAGCTACTGGAGGTGGTACAGACTATACTTTAGCATCAAATACTATTACGATTGCAGCAGGACAAACTACAGGAACAACAACAGTTACTGCAGTAGAGGACCTTATCGATGAACCTGATGAAACGGTAATTGTAGATATAGATCAAGTAACTAACGGACTAGAGGTCGGAACGCAACAAAAGACAATTACCATCTTGGATAACGATGATTCTCCAACGGTAACGCTATCAGTAAACAATGCAACTATTGCAGAAGCTGCAGGGGCATCTACTGTAACTGCAACTCTTAACAGTGTTTCCTCTCGACAGGTTACAGTAACTTTAGCAGCTACAGGAACCGCTACTGGAGGTGGTACAGACTATACTTTAGCATCAAACACGATTACAATACCATCAGGACAAGCTATAGGAACTACTACAGTTACTGCAGTTCAAGATAATATTGATGAGCTTGATGAAACAATTATTTTAGATATTGATCAAGTAACGAACGGAACTGAAAATGGGACACAACAAAAGACAATAACCATTACAGATGATGACGATACTCCAACAGTTGTATTGTCTCTAGTTAATCCAGTTATGGGAGAGGATGCTGATGTTTCAACATTGAGAGCAACAATAAATCGCGCATCATCTAGGAATGTAACTGTAAACTTAGTTCTTTCTGGAACTGCATCTGGGGGAGGAGTGGATTATACGATCTCATCAGCTACAATAACAATTCCTGCAGGTCAGTTATCTGCAATTGTAACTGCCACTTCTGTTGATGACAATATTGATGAGCCTGATGAAACAATAATTGCAGATATTGATCAAGTATCCAATGCAATTGAAGTTGGGACTCAACAAGAAACAATAACTATAAGAGATAATGATCCTCCGCTTGTAACCTTATCAGTTAATAATGCAAGCATTGCAGAAGCAGGAGGAGTGTCTATTGCTACAGCTACCCTTAGCAACCCATCAAACCAAAATAATTTAGGAGTAACAATCACTTTAGCCGCTTCAGGTACCGCAGCTGTAGGGGGTGCTGATTATAATATGTCTTCAACTCAAATATTTATACCTTCTGGTCAAACTACAGGATCTATAACAATAACAGCAATTGCTGATAACCTAGTTGAGTTAGATGAAACAGTTATTTTAGATATAGATCAAATAGCAAATGGTATTGAAGATGGTGTGCAGAGGGAAACTATTACCATAATTAATGAAGATGAGCCAAGAGTTACTCTTTCAGTTGATAAATCTATTTTAATTGAACCTCAACAAGGAGGTGGGGGAGCTGCTGGTGTAGTTATGAGAAAAATACCGATTGGTGTAAAAAGAATTAATGTTGAAAAGCCTAATGGCGGAGAAATATTAGATACCCTGAATATTAAAAAATTTATGCAACGAAATATGAATTATGATAATTGCAGTTTAATACTAGAATTAGAATCTTTTGATGAAGGTATTCAAATATATTTTGATAATGATTTATTACTTTATTTTAATATCCTGCATTGGCAAAATCAAGATCAATTCAATCAGGGAGGTAAATTTGATTTGGATGGAGATGGAAAATGGGAGCCATTAGAAGGTGAAGGTGATCCAAGATTAATTGCAGAAAATGGAACAATTAGACTAACTGCAAAAACATTAGGAGGTCAAAGAGAAGATGTATTACAATATATGGATGATAATCAGCCTAATTGGGCACATAATGCTCAAAATATAAATACAATTCAATGTATGAATATTAACAAAATTGTTATTGGAAATACTGATACAGGAGGTGTATCAAAATTTGTTACAAAAGTTATAGGTACTGCTATGAGCGCATCAGTTTTATCTAATAGCGCAAATGTTATTGCATCCATCGATAATCCAATATCTAAAGATATTACTGTAAATTTAATTACTGATGGATTAGCAACTAACGGTGGTGATTATGATATTGTCTCGAATAGCATAACAATTCCTGCAGGATCACTCTCTTCATCAACATCAATTGTACTAAAAGATGATGGTATTTATGATACAAATGAAAATATTCTTGTTGGTATTTCTAGTGTTACAAATGCAAATGCCACTATTGCTCAACCGGGATCATCACAGGGCTTTGTTACAATTAACATTGCAGATGCTGCTTTCGGAGCTCCTGAAGTTTCAATGAGTTTAGATAAATCAATTATACCTGAATCAGGAGGCGTTTCTGTTCTTACTTTTACAGTAGACGAATTTGTATCTGAAAATATATCTATATCATTATCTACGTCAGGAACAGCTACTGCTGCTGGGGTTGACTATACTTTGTTTTCTCCTGTTATAATTCCTGCTGGACAATTAACAACTAGAGTTGATTTAAAAGCGGTAGAAGATTTAATTGATGAAAATAATGAAACGGTTATTGTAGATATTTCTTCTGTTACAAATGCTGATGAACTTGGTACTCAGCAAGTAGCAATAAATATTATTGATAATGATGACCCACCCGTATCCTTATCACTATTTGTAGATAAAGATACCATTAGTGAATACAATGAAACTGCTACTGTGACAGCTAGACTAAGTGCAGTATATGATCAAGATTATAATGTTAAATTAAATTTAGCAGGTTCTGCTACAGATGGATTAGATTACAATGTAGACTCTATGACCATCACAATTCCAAATGGATCTATATCAGGTAATTTCAAGATTAATTCTATTAACGATTTAATTGATGATAATAGCGAAGTAATTAATGTAAATTCAAATAACTACGTAAATTGGTCTAACACTCATCCAGATGACGCTGGCGTACTTCAAAATTTTGCATATATGTATATTAATCCTAATGGTCCGTGGGCAGATGATGTAGATGGTTTTTCAGCGAAACATATACTTGAGTATGATAGTTTGTTAACAAACCTTGCTAACTATGATTATTTAGGGCAGTACTCCGGTCATAGTTATTTCGTTTCTAAGACTACATCTTCTTGGAGTGATGCAAAAATTTCAGCACAATTAGCAGGAGGGAATTTAGCAATCATTAAATCATATCAAGAAAATAAATTGCTTGATACAATGACAACCAATTTACTTGGAAACAATACTACTCCAGCTTGGATTGGACTATACCAAGATACATCAGATTCAAGTTACTCAGAACCTTCTGGAGGTTGGAAATGGATAGATGGAAGTTATCTTCAAGACATTGATCAAGTTTCAATAACCATTTATGATGTAATATTAGATAATGACTCTGATGGAGTAATAGATAGAATTGATGTTGATGATGATAATGATGGAATATTAGATGCATTTGAATTTACGTTAGATGATGATGGTGATGGAATACCAAATCATTTTGATCTGGATGTGGATGATGACGGGTGTTTTGATGTAATTGAGGCAGGATTCACGGATGGGGATGGAGACGGTATTTTAGGTGATTCGCCTGTTACAGTTGATAGCATAGGAAGAGTAATTAGTGGTGTTGATGGATATACAGAACCAGTTGATATAGATTTTAATTTAGTTTATGATTACAAAGAGAAAGGTGGTTCTATAAGTATAATTAATCAACCAAAACACATTAGAATAATTGAAGCAAAAGATAGCATTGTAAATATTGAAACGATTTCAGATGGAAGTGCTGGTTATTTATGGCAGGTAAGTAAAGATACTGGAAAGACTTGGGAGTTTTTAGCAAGCCAAACATCAAGTTACTTTGTAGAAAATGCGCATTTAGATTATAATGGAAGAATATTTAGGGTATTTGTTTCCACTCCATCTTTCTCATGTGGAACTACAATTGAGTCAGATACTTTTACCATAACTGTACTTCCGGATTATGAAAGAGATGGAATACCAGATGAAATTGATTTGGATGATGATAACGATGGTATTTTAGATACCGAAGAAGGAATAGGTGATTTAGATGGTGATGGAATACCTAATTATTTTGATTTAGATAGCGATGGTGACGGTTGTTTTGATGTTATTGAAGCAGGTTTTGTTGATGAAGATAACGATGGTATTTTAGGTAATTCACCAGTAGAGGTTGATAGTGAAGGTAAGGTAACAGGAACAAGTGATGGATATACAAAACCTATAGACAACAACTTTAATGGTACTAAAGATTATCTAGAGCCTGGCATAGAAATTGAAATTTTATCTTTGTTTGAATTATATAACTTTTTGGTTGAATCTGATACTTTAGTTTTAAATACAGAAATAAATACTGGTGATTATACTTATGAATGGCAAGAAAGTAAAGATTTAGGACTTACATGGAACACAATATCAGATACTCTAATTGATGGAGTAAACTATAAAGGAATTAACTCTTCAGAGCTGAAAATCTATCCTCTGGAAATGTATATGCATACATATAGATATAAATTAATAATTCGTAATTCAGGATTTATATGTGGTATTACAATTACAACTGATGAATCTATATTGGAGGTCTATGATAAAGAATTGCATGTTCCTACAGGATTTTCACCTAATGGTGATGGAATAAATGACACATGGAGAATTGCCAGATTACAAATTTATCCTAATAATATAGTTAAAGTATTTAACAGATGGGGTCAAAAAGTATATGAGAAAAAAGGATATTATAATGAGTGGGATGGGACAAATATATTTAATTCTTTTTCTTCAAATAATATTCCATTTTTATCTACACTTGATGCAAGCCCTAAAAATACAGTTGGAAATAAATTACCTGAAGGAACATATTATTATATAATAGATTTAGGAGATGGTTCAGATATTATAAAAGGGTATGTTTATATCAAGAGATAATTAAAACCTATTATTATTTTCATTTAAAAATTAGAATTTATGAAACTTCTATTCTACATTCGCGTTAGGAAACTGGAAGAAACATTATAGTTTTCTAAGTTTTTTAAATATGAAATTTTACATTCTTATTATCTTTTTTCTTTTTTCAAACTATTTGTTTGGACAAGACAATACATCTTTTAGCTTGGATGAATGCTTGCAAATGGCCTTATCTAACAATGAAAATTTGAAAAATTCTTTTTTAGAGGAAAATGTTTCTAAAATGACAAGTAGAGAATATTTATCTGTAGGTTTTCCTCAAATTAGTTTTGAAACAGGTTTAAAATATAATTTTGAAATTCAAAAGAGTTTAATTGATATAAGTAAATTTATGCCTGGCGTTCCAGAAGGAACTGAACAAGAAGTTTCATTTGGCCAAAAATATGATGGAATAATGGATTTTGGTATAAATCAAATGATATTTAATGGTTCATATTTTGTTGGCCTTGCAGCATCAAAAGCATTAATTGAATTATCCGAAAAACAGACTGTTAGAGCAAAAGTTGATCTGATTGAGTCAGTTAAAAAAGCTTATTATATTGTTCTTAATACAAAGGAAAGACTTAATCTAGTTAATTCTAATTTAGAGAGAATTAAATCTTTATTAAATGATACGGAGATTCTTTATGAAAATGGATTTGTTGAAAAACTAGATGTTGATAGAATAAAAGTATCATATAACAATTTAAATGCTGAAAAAATCAAAGCCGAAAGACTGTATGATTTAAGTCTATCTGTTTTGAAATTTCAGATTGGATTTCCTGTAAATGATAAATTATCTGTTATAGGATCAATAGAGGATGTGATTATATCAGTTAATGATTATGACATTCAATCTTTTGAGTATTCAGATAGAATTGAACATTCTATTTTGAATACGAATAA
Organism: uncultured Marinoscillum sp.; assembly: GCA_902529805.1. Classification (GTDB taxonomy): domain Bacteria; phylum Bacteroidota; class Bacteroidia; order Cytophagales; family MED-G16. Next base: position 61,871 of record CABZXU010000002.1, on the reverse strand, counting down.
GCGTCTGAAATCTTATGATTTAAAAAATAATAGAAGTCAGTTCCTACCCCAAATTTATGCAAACCTAAGCTATGGATATAATACATCAAGTTCTGAATATGACCTTTTTTTTAATTCAAATAGATGGAAAAATTTTGGAACTGTTGGTTTACAAATTATTGTTCCCATATTTGATGGTTTTAATAAAAGAAGTAAGATCAATAGATCTAAAATTGTTGTCCAACAGGTTGAAAATCAAATTAAATTTTTAGAAAGATCAATTGACTTACAGATTAATCAAAATTTTATAGAACTTAAAAATGCTATTGAATCACTAAATGTTTCAAAAGAAAATTTAGTTCTTGCTAATGATGTATATAATGTATCTGAAAAAAAGTATAAAGAAGGGGTTGGCTCTAATTTAGAAGTGTTAGATTCAAATAATGCATTAAAAATAGCTCAGACCAATTATTATAATGCTTATTATCAAGCAATTATTTCAAAAATTAATTTAGACAAGACTTTAGGAATACTTAATTAAATAAAATTATTATGAAAAAAATACTGTTTTTATTTGTTGCCTTAATGTTTTCATGTGAAAATCAATCATTAGAGAGTAAAAAAAAGAAAGTCGATCAACTCAAAAATTCAGTAGTTGAAATAAACTCCGAAATAGATAAGTTAGAAAAAGAAATTATTGAATTGGACTCAAATTTCATTCAAAATAATTATGAATTAATTTCTACTATTAAACCAATAAATAAAGCTTTTATTCATGAAGTTGAATTGAGAGGAAATGTCCAATCGAAAAAGAATATTTTATTAGTACCTGAAGTAGTTGGTAGATTTAAGACAATAAATGTTAAAGAAGGTCAAATTGTAAAAAAAGGAGAAATTCTTGCTTCAATTAATTCTGATTTAATTCAAAATAACTTAGAAGAAATTAAAACGAATCTTAAGTTACTTGAAACCATTTATCTTCGTCAAAAGAATTTATGGGTGAATAATATAGGGTCTGAAATTGATTATTTAAGAGCAAAATCTAATTTTCAATCAACAAAAAGTAGATACAATTCTATCAAAGTTCAAGCATCAAAGTTTAATATATTGGCTCCTTTCTCAGGAATTATTGATGATGTTTTAGCAAAAGAAGGTGAAATGGCTTCTCCATCCATGCCTTCTTTTAGAATGTTTAATGATAATTATTCATATATAAACCTAGAAATAGCTGAATCATATAATAATTCATTTGAGGTTAATGATTCAGTGAAAATTATTTCTAGTAATATGATTATAAATTCTTTTATTGAATCTATTAGTCAAGTTATAAATCCAATTAATAGAACATTTTCAATTGAGGTAGCTATACCCCAAGAATTAAGTGAAACGGTAAAACCTAATCAAATCTTAACTGTTAAACTTGTTGACTATAAAAATGATAATGCCATTACTATTCCATCTAATATTATTTATTCAGATGATAGACTTAATTATATTTTTATAGTTGAAGATTTTGATGGAAAGAAAATCGCCAAAAAAATACCAATTTTAATTGGAAAATCCTTCAATTATTACACGGAAGTTATAACTGGATTAAAAGGAAATGAAACTGTTATTGATAAAGGTTCGTCTGAAGTTATGGATGGTTCTTATGTTATGATTAAAAATTAAATTAAATGGTCAAGTATAAAAAAGGTGATAACGTTATTCGTCAGTTTGGTTTATCTAATTTTTCTTTAAAAAATAGAATAACAGTTGTTCTTTTATTAATAATGCTTGTTATTCTAGGAACAAGAGCTTACAATAACTTACCTAAAGAAAGCTATCCTGAAGTAGAGCAATCCTCGGTCTATATTGGTACACCATATCCTGGTAATTCGCCAACAGATATAGAAAATCTTATAACTAGACCCATAGAGAAGGAATTGAATACCATTTCAGAAATTAAAGAAATAAGATCTAATTCTATTCAGGGTTATTCAACAATTGTAGCAGAATTTGGATCAGGTATCGAAATTGAATACGCAAAATCCAAAGTAAATGATGCAGTAGATAAAGCCAAAATAAATCTTCCAGCAGATTTACCAACTGAATCGAGTGTTTATGAAGTTAGCTTTTCAGATTTTCCTGTTATGAGTGTGACACTTTCTGGAAATTATTCTTTAGAAAAACTTGAATCTTTTGCTGAAATTTTAAAGGATGAATTAGAAACTATTTCTGATGTATCTAAAGTTTCTATTGCTGGAGTTGAAGAAAAAGAAGTTTCTATTAAAGTAAACCCATTTGAGTTGGAAGCAAGAAATCTCTCTTTTGTGGATATAGAAAATGCTATTTTATATGAAAATATTTCTGTTTCAGGAGGCAATTTATTGTCTGATAATATTAGAAGATCAGTAAGGTTATTTGGGGAATTTAAATCTATGGAGGATTTTAAAAACATTATTATATCGAATAAAAATGATAGAATAGTATATTTAAAAGATGTTGCAAAAATTGATTTTGGATACAAAGAGTTTGAGAGTTATTTCAGACTTGGTGGTAAACCTGTTGTAGCAGTTGATGTTGCAAAGAGATCAGGAACAAATCTTTTATTACTAAATGATAAGGTAAATGAGGTTATTTCTAAAGTTAAAACTCAAATTCCAAACAATGTTGATATCATTATTGTAAATAACCAATCTAGAAATACAAAAGAACAAGTTAGCACTTTAGAAAATAGCATTTTTAGTGGTGTAATTTTGGTAGTATTAGTTCTTATGTTTTTTCTTGGTGTAAGAAATGCATTATTTGTTGGTTTATCAATACCACTTTCAATGTGTATTTCTTTTCTTGTATTTCAGGTATTTGGAATTACTGTAAATATGATGATACTTTTTTCACTAGTTATTTCCTTGGGGCTTTTAGTTGACAACGGAATTGTAGTGACTGAAAACATTTATAGGTTTTTAGAAAAAGGGTATTCAAGAATAGAAGCTACAAAATTAGGTATTGGAGAGATAGCACTTCCTATTATTACATCAACAGGCACAACTCTAGCTGTATTTGTTCCTTTAGCATTTTGGCCAGGATTGACTGGAAAGTTTATGAGTTTTCTACCGATTGGTATTATAGTTACTCTATTATCATCTTTATTTGTTGCACTTGTGATTAATCCAGTTTTGATTTCATATTTGATGAAAATTGAAGGAAGTGGTAAAAAAGATAAATCAAAATATATTAAAAACTCACTAATTTTATTTGTTCTAGGTATTTTTTCAATTTTAATTTTAAAAATTAATTGGATTGGAAATATTTTAATATTCATTTCATTATTTATAATTTCTAATTATTACATATTTATACCTTTATCTAGAGTTTTTAGGGACAAATACTTAAAAGCATTAGAATATAGATATAGTATACTATTAAATTATTTGTTAAGTGGCAAAAGACCTTTTTATGTTATTATTTTTTCTATATTTCTATTAATAGCTACATTTCAACTTATCAACATATTTCCACCTAAAATTTTATTTTTTCCAGAAAATAGGCCAAACTATATAAATATATATGTTGAGCTTCCAGTTGGTTCAGATATTGAAGAGACCAATTTATTTACAAAGAAGTTGGAGAAAGAAGTAGATGAGATACTAATTGAATATAAAGAAATTGTAGAAAGTGTAGTAACTTTTGTTGGAAAAAGAACTTTAAATGAAAATGACCCATCTGCCCTTTCTATGAGAGATTCTCCTAATAGATCTAAAATAAAGATTAATTTTTTTGATTTTGAGCAAAGAAAAGGTATAAATACAATTGAAGTTCTTGAGAAATTAAGATCCGATGTTGAAAGTTATCCAGGAGTAAGTATAACATTCGGTAAGGATAGAAAAGGGCCACCAGTCGGGGGTGAAATTAGTGTTGAAGTTTCTGGACCAGACTTCAATATATTGATTGATCAAGTAGAAAAAATAAGAAAATATATTAATGAGTCAAATATTCCTGGAGTTGAAAAATTAGTTTTTGATCTTTCTACTAGGAAACCAGAAATTTTAATAGATTTTGATAGAGATAAACTTAGAAGATATGGTATGTCAACTGGAATGCTTGCTAATGAGTTAAGGACATCTTTATTTGGCAAAGAATTATCAAAATATAAAATAGGAGAAGATGATTATAAAATACAATTAAGACTAGATGATGAATTCAGATATGATATCGATGCATTATTAAACAAAAATATAACTTTTAGAAATCAATCTAATGGTAGAATTTATCAAGTTCCAATAAGCTCATTTGCATCTATGAAAATGTCAAATACTTATAGTTCAATTAAAAGAAAAGACTTAGATAAAGTTATTACAATTTCGTCAAATGTCATTTCAGGATATAATCCTACCAATGTAAATTCTAAAATTAACCTGGCTTTAAGTAAATTTCCTTTCCCAAATGGTTATACTTATAAATTTGGTGGAGAACAACAAGAACAGGAAGTTGAAATGGCCTTTTTATCAAATGCTTTTATGATAGCTTTATTTTTAGTATTTATTATTATTGTAGCACAATTCAACAAAATAATTACCCCATTAATTATCATGTCATCAATTATACTAAGTACAATAGGGGTATTTTTAGGTCTACTTATTTTTAAAATGGATTTTGTTGTGGTAATGACAATGATTGGTGTTATTTCTCTGATTGGTATTGTAGTAAATAATGCAATTGTTCTAATAGATTTTATTGAATTAAATAGAAAAAGAAAATTACTTAAAAATTCTAAACTTGATTTAAAAGATATTATTGATTGTATATCTGATGCTGGCAAAACAAGATTAAGACCAGTTATTCTTACTGCACTAACAACTATATTGGGATTAATGCCATTAGCGATTGGAATGAATTTTGATTTTGTAAATTTCTTTAAGTTTTATGAGGTAAGTTTTTATCTTGGAGGTGATAACATGGTGTTTTTTGGTCCAATTGCTTGGGCAATTATTTTTGGATTATCATTTGCTACATTTTTAACTTTATTAGTAATTCCTTCAATGTATTTAATTCAGGTTAAATTAAATAGATTTTTAGGTTTATCATAATTGATGGAAAGAATAACCTTTTTATTTTTCTTCACTTTAATTTCAATACTTTTTGATTTTTATTTTTATCAAATCATAAAAAAGTATAATAAAAAAAAGTGGTTAAATTTCTTAATCCCTATTTATTGGTCGTTTACTATTATTACAATTGCTAATTTTTTTCTTTATTCTTTCCAGTTCGAATTAGGTTATTATTATAAAACAATTTCATTTAATATTATTATAGGAAACTTTATTTCAAAAGTTTTATCATTACCTTTTTTGCTAATTGATGATTTGAGAAGGTTGATAATTTATGTTTTTAGAAAAAAAACATTAAAATCAAGTAATAATATATCAAGATCTAAATTTTTAAGTATTTCTGCATCGCTAGCATACGGTATACCCATTACTTCACTCACTTATGGTATTTTATCTAATAATGTCTACGACTACAGGATTAAAAGAAGACAAATAAATTTTAAAAAATTACCTCTTGCCTTTGACGGTATTAAGGTATGCCATGTCTCTGATATTCATGTAGGGAGTCTGAGAAATAGGTTAGCAGTTAGGGGAGGTATAGATATGATAACCAGTGAAAAACCTGATGCCATATTTTTTACAGGAGATTTAGTAAATGATAAAGCGAAAGAACTAATGGGTTGGGGAGATGATTTATCAAAAATAAATGCTCCATTAGGTGTTTTTAGTGTACTAGGTAATCATGATTATGGTGAATATACTAGTTGGGAAAATGAAACTAGTAAAACTAAAAATTTTAATGATTTGTTATATGCTCAAAAAGAATTTGGTTGGAATTTACTTAGAAATCAAAATACAAAAATTACTGTTGATGGGGAATCTATAAATATTATTGGAGTAGAAAACTGGTCAGCATCTAGAAGATTTCAACAATATGGAAAACTTGATGTAGCTTATCAGGGACTAAATAAAAATGAATTCAAGTTATTAATGTCTCATAATCCATCTCATTGGAATGCTCATGTGACTAATAATTTTAATGATATAGATTTAACACTTTCAGGTCATACCCATGGCCTTCAATATGGAATTGATATTGGGAAATTTAGAGTAAGTCCAGTAAGATTAGCATATAAACAATGGGCGGATCTATATACCTTAAATAATCAACATATATATGTTAATAGGGGGTTTGGATTTATGGGTTATCCGGGTAGGGTTGGTATTTTACCTGAAATAACTATTTTAACTTTGAAAAGATCTTAATTGTTATTCCATGTCGATGAGGAAATATTTATTATAACATCTTTATCAGACTCAATCTTTAGTGATTTGTAGTTTGTATTATTTTTGGAGTTATATTTTCTATGATTGTTATCACAAAACGGCATTTTTTTACTTAAGCCACATGTGCAAATGCTATATTTTATTTTATTTTTTAATTTTATTTTCTTCAATTTCTTATCTTAAAAGACCAAGTAAAATAAAATTCTGAGACAACAGTTCCATCTTTCATTTTACCAATTGTTTTGACTTTAGCTACAACTCCCTTTTTTGTTTTAACAGCTTTATTTACTGCATCAAAAATCTTTTCTCCATCGTTACACTTAAACGTAAGATCTCCAGTTGCTTTTTTAAAATATTTTGAACTCATTTCTGTTACTATTAGAGCTATGGATTTATTATAACCTTTTGTAGCTAAAGTAGCTAAAGAAGCAGTTGACAATTCTGCACCCATTGATTGAACAGCAAAATACATTGATTTATAAGGATTTTTATTTTGCCATCTATAATACCATTTAAATGGTAAAAAAGTTATGCATTCTTTTTCGGATATTTCTTTAATTTTCATTCCAGAAAACCATCCCATTGGAACGTTAAATAAAAAATATAAAGAAAACAAAAATGGATTTTTCCATTTCTTACTAAATTTTTTTTGATGCTCATTTAAAGTGATCATTATGAATCAAATTAATTTTATTTTTTAATATTATTAATAAAGTTTATAATAAATAAAAATACCCTGTATTATATACAAAGTATTTTCAAAAAATGAATTAAATATTTATTCCGATGATTGGTTAGCTGCAAGTTCTAGTTCGGCCATCATTTCAGTTGTATCAAAATTATGCCATTCTCTTACAATCTTTCCGTCTGACCACTCGAAACTAATATGAACGGGAATTTCAATAGTATTTCCACTTGCTTTACCAGTAGCAGACCAATTAAACCAAGTTTGTGTGATTGTCATTTCTGCACTACCATTCATTGGAGGATATACAATTGATTGAGTCCAAACACCTAAATCTTCAGTAGCTCCATCATCTTGAAAACTCATTGATATATTATCAAAATTTTCATGTTGAGCAGTTATTAGTGCTGAAATTTCATCAACTCCCGAAGCATTAACACTATTCATATAAATTTTTAGATCAGGAGACCATAAAGATTTAAGGCCATCTATATCATTATTTAAATAATTTTGATAATGATCTCTAATTGCATTTGATTTTTCATCATCAAAAGTTACAAATACTCCATTTTGATTGTTTGAACAACTTATTGCAAATATTGAAATAAGTATAAAAAGTGATATTCTCATAGTAATAATTTATTTTGTTTAATAATCTTTAAAGATAATTTAATTTTTTTTTTTATTATAAAATGCTAAAAATAACTTTAACTATAATTACCAAAAAAATGCATATAAAAAAGTGGTTATCAAAAGAACTATAAATGCAGGTATATTAAAAGAAGAATCTGTTTCAAATAGCTTTTTAGAAATATTTATGCTTTTAGGGTCATCATTATTTCCTTCCAGATAACTGATTAAGAATATAACTAATATTGTAGCTAAAAAAGTGATCCCCATTTGATGCATAAATGGAACATTGTTTATAAATATTGGTAAAGTGGACCATTCATTTGGAGCTACCTTAAAGTACATTGCTACAGGTATTGAAAATAGCACACCCCATATTGCTGCATTGTTTGTAGTTTTCTTCCAAAAAATACCTGTCAAAAATACTGCCAATATTCCAGGACTAACTACACCAGTGTATTCTTGAATATAAATAAAAACTTGACCAATGTTTCCTAAATTTGGAGCAATCCACATAGCAATAGCCAAAGAAATTAAGACGGTTATTCTTCCTACATTTACTAAAGTTTTATCTTCAGCGTTAGTATTAATAATTGCTTTATAAATATCCATTGTAAATATTGTGGAAGTTGAATTTAACATTGATGCTAAAGATGAAACTATAGCAGCTGCTAAAGCAGCAAGAATAAGACCTTTCACTCCAACAGGTATATAATTATTTATTAACCAAGGTGCTGCATTATCATTTAGTATTGAGCCATCTGCTGAAATAAACCCATTTGGTAAATTTTCAATAATGATAGAATTAGTTTCTTTATCCATATTAATAACGTACGCTATAATTCCAGGTAATACAACAAAAATGGGAATAATTAGCTTTAGAAATGCAGCAAATGCAATTCCTTTTTGTGCTTCTCTTATACTTTTTGCAGCTAGAGTTCTTTGTATAATATACTGATTAAACCCCCAATAATATATATTTGCAATCCACATTCCTCCAATTAAAACAGCTATTCCGGGTAAATCAAACCATGCATCTTTATAAATTATTTCTCCATTTACTATTTTATCTGGTATCATTATTTCACCTTTCGATAATATCATAGAAAATCTTTCAGGAACAGCATTATAAACATAGATTAATCCATCGATTATATCGCCACTTGGAGTAACATAGGTTAGTGCAATTAAAGTCATTAAAATACCGCCAAAAATAAGAATGATTACTTGAACAACATCTGTCCAAGCTACAGCGGCAAGTCCTCCCCATAGAGAATAAGATAATGCAAATGCTCCAAGTAGAAGTATACTATTGCTCAACATGTCACCATTTCCTGATCCAAAAATGGTATCCATTGCTTTTCCTCCTAAATAAAGAACAGTAGTAAGGTTAACAAATACAAAGAGTGCTATCCAAAATATAGCTAAAATTGTTTTTAAATTTTTGCTATATCTTTTTTCAATAAATTCAGGTATAGTAAATATTTTTTTTTCTATATAAACTGGAAGTAAATATTTTCCAACTAATAAAAGGGTTATTGCTGCCATCCATTCATAACTTGCAATAGCCAATCCCAAAGCAAAACCTGATCCAGACATACCAATAAATTGTTCTGCTGAAATATTAGCAGCAATTAATGATGCGCCAATTGTCCACCATGGTAATGATTTACCAGCTAAAAAGTAGTCCTCTGCAGTTTTTTGCTTACCTTTTTTATCTCTTGAAACATAAAGTCCAATTGAGAGTATTAACAAGCAGTAAGAAACAAATACAATTAAATCTATATTTTCCAAGACGAAAATTAATATTTTTTTTAAAAGTATTAATATTTTGTTAAAAGATGAAAATAACTTTATTTATTATAGTATTTAATTAATTTATATTTGTTAAAAAATTTTATTTTTATGAAGAAAAAATCATTATTTATAATTTCATTTCTTTTTATCTTTTTTTCATGCGATTCAAAAGCAAATGAGGATAATAATCTAAAAAACGCATTTAAAACTGAGGAGATAAATAAATTGCTTGAGAGCATTCAATTACCTGAAGGTTTTGAAATTGAAATTTATGCTGATAATATTTCTAACGCAAGATCAATGGATGTAAGTCCTTCTGGTACTATTTATATTGGTAATCGACATGAAGATAATGTATTTGCAATAAGAGATGAAGATGGTGATAATAAAGCTGAAAAAAAGTGGATCATCACAAATAAATTAAAAAATATGCCAAATGGAGTTGCTTTTCATAAAGGTGACTTATATGTAGCTGAAGTTGATAAATTATGGGTTTTTAAAAATATTGAAGAAAATTTAGATAATCCTGGTGAACCAGTTTTAATATATGATGATTACCCGAAAGATAAACATCATGGATGGAAATTTATTGCCTTTGGTCCAGATGATAAACTATATGTTCCAGTTGGCGCACCATGTAATATATGTGAGAGTAAAAATAAAATGTATGCATCAATAACAAGGATGAATCCTGATGGCTCCAATAGAGAAATTTTTGCCCATGGCGTCAGAAATACTGTAGGATTTACCTGGAATCCTATTAATAACGAAATGTGGTTTACGGATAATGGAAGAGATATGCTAGGTGATAACATTCCTCCTTGTGAATTAAATAGAGTAACAAAACCTGGTCAAAATTTTGGTTATCCATATTGTCATGGTGATGATATTGGGGATCCTGAATTTGGCGGAAAATATCCATGCTCAGATTTCGTTCCTCCGGCTAGGAACTTAGGACCGCATGTGGCTCCTTTAGGTTTAAAATTTTATAATGGTAATATGTTTCCAAATGAATATATAGGTGATGTTTTTATTGCTGAACATGGTTCATGGAATAGATCAAAAAAAATAGGATATAGAATAACTAGAGTAAAAATTGAAGAAAACAAAGCTATTAGTTATGAGCCATTCATTTATGGATGGTTAAATGATGATGAACAAGAAGCGTGGGGGAGACCTGTTGATATTTTGATCTTAGATGATGGTTCTATGTTAATTTCAGATGATAAGGCAGATGTAATTTATAGAGTTAGTTACAAAGGCTAAAAAATATTAACTTCATTTTCAAGAATAATATTAAACTTTTCATTTACGCTTTCTTTTATTTTCTCTGAAAGTTTAAATATTTTTTTTCCATTGTTTGATCCATAGTTTACTAATACTAGTGCATGATTTTTATATACTCCTATATTATCTTTTTTATAACCTTTCCAACCACATTTTTCAATTAACCAAGCCGCTGATATTTTTATTCCATTAGAATTTTTAAACGCTATAATATCAGGATATTTATTTTTTAAATTATTAAAAAAATAAAAATCTACTAGTGGGTTCTTAAAAAAACTCCCACAATTTCCTAATTTTTTCGGGTCAGGTAATTTAGACTCTCTAATTTCTATGATTTTTTTTCTTACGTTATCTATTGTTATTTCATTAGATTTTTTATTTCTAAAATACTTCTTAACCTCATTGTAGGAAAGGTTTAATTTTTTACTTTTTGATAGTTTAATTGTAACGTGAGTAATAAAAAAAATATTTTTCAATTTTCTTTTAAAAATACTATTTCTATATGAAAAATTACATAACTTATTTTCATATATTTGACTTTTTCCATTCGATAAATTTATTCCTGATACTTCATAAATGTAGTCTTTAATTTCAGTTCCATAAGCACCAATATTTTGAATCGGTGCGGCACCTACTGATCCTGGTATTAAAGATAAATTTTCAATTCCATACCACTTATTTTTTACACAAAACTCTACAGATTTATCCCAATTCTCTCCAGCACCAAATTTTATATATATGTTTTTTTTTGTTTCTTTTATTATCTCTTTCCCAAGAATGTTATTATATAATATTGAACCATTAAAATTTTTTGTAAATAAGATGTTCGATCCACCTCCTAAAATAATTATTTTTTCATTTTTAGAAATTGATTTTTTTACTTTAATCATTTCTTCTTTTGACTGAATTCTATAAAATTTTTTGATTTTATGATCAACCTTAAATGAATTGTATTTTTTTATAGAAATATTATTTTTAAATATCATTTTACTTATAAAATATTTGTAAATACATTTTGAACATCATCATCATCATCTATTTTGTCGAGCATTTTTTCAATATCAATTATTTGTTCTTCATTATAATTAATTGGATTATTTGCTATTCTTCTAACTTCTGATTTGTTAATATTTAAATTATTTTTTAAAATTCCTTTATTTAATAATCCAAAGTTCTTAAAATCTCCATATATAATTATATCATCTTTATCCCTAATTATTTCTTCTAAACCAAAATCAATTAAATTAAGCTCTAATTGTTCTAAATTTATTTCGATTGATTTTTTAATATTAAAAACTGATTTTCTTTCAAACATATATTCTAAAGATCCTGGTGGTACTAGCGAACCTTCAGATTTATTAAAATATGATTTAATATTTGCTGTTGTCCTTATTGTATTATCAGTTGCACATTCTATGATAACAAGAACCCCATGTGGCCCCTTTCCTTCATATGTAATTTCTTCAAAATCTTTAAAATCTTTGTTATTAGACCTTTTTATTGCAGAGTTAATATTTTCTTTTGGCATATTTTGGGATTTTGCATTTTGAATAGCAGCTCTAAGTTTTGAATTCATTTCTGGATCTGATCCACCTTCTTTAACGGCTACTGTTATAGCTTTTGATAGTTTTGGAAAAATTTTTGACATTTTATCCCATCTTTTTTCTTTTGCGGCTCTTCTGTATTCAAATGCTCTTCCCATAATTAAATTAGATTTTATATAATTATTTGATAGATTTTTATTTATAAGATATAATTAAAATATAAATTTCACATATAATTCGTATAATTTTATGATGAAGTTTAATTTTGCAAATGGAAGAAAAAATTTTAATTATTGATTTTGGATCTCAATATACACAACTAATTGCTAGGAGGATTAGAGAACTTAATGTTTATTGTGAAATACATCCTTTCAATGCATTCCCAAAAGTAGATAATAAAATAAAAGGAATCATCCTTTCAGGAAGCCCCTACTCTGTAAATAATAATGATTCGCCAAATTTTAATTTTCTAAAATTTCCTGAAATACCAATTCTTGGAATTTGTTATGGAGCTCAATTAATTGCAAAAAAATTTAACTGTAAAATTTCTCAATCTAATACCAGAGAATATGGAAGAGCCAAAATAAGTATTAGAAAAAAAAGTAAAATTTTAAATAATATTAAATTAGATTCAATTGTATGGATGAGTCATGGTGATAGTATTACAGATGTTTCAAGCGATTTAGAAATTATTTCAAGCACCAATGATGTTAATGTAGCTGCTTACAAAGTAAAAAAACATAAAATATATGGCTTACAATTCCATCCTGAAGTTACACACACAGTTCATGGATCTAAAATCTTAAAAAATTTTACTTTCAGCATCTGTGGATGTAAAGGAAGCTGGACTTCTAAGAAATTTATTAATACCTCTATTCTTGAAATAAAAAATAAACTTAAAAATGACAAGGTGATATTGGGTTTATCTGGTGGAGTTGATTCATCAGTTGCTGCTTTTTTAATAAATAGTGCTGTAGGAGATAATCTAGTTTGTGTATTTGTTGACAATGGTTTACTAAGAAAAAATGAATATGAAAATGTTTTAAGATCATATAAAAATTTAGGTTTAAATGTGATAGGCGTAAATGCAAAAAATAAATTCTATTCTTCATTGAAAGGGAAAATTGATCCTGAGGTAAAAAGAAAGGCTATAGGTAAAACTTTTATTGACATTTTTGAACAAGAGTCAAAAAAAATTAAAAATGCAAAATGGTTGGCTCAAGGAACTATTTATCCTGATATAATTGAATCAGTATCTGTTAAAGGTCCTTCTGCAACTATTAAATCACATCATAATGTTGGAGGATTACCAAAAAAAATGAACTTAAAGATTATAGAACCTTTAAATACATTGTTTAAAGATGAGGTTAGAAAAATTGGTATTTCTTTAAATATTCCTAAAAATATATTGAATAGACATCCTTTTCCAGGGCCAGGTTTAGCTATAAGAATTTTGGGGGAAGTGACAGAAAAAAGAATTAAAATACTTCAAGAGGCTGATCATATTTTTATATCTTCATTAATAAAGGAAAATCTTTATAATGATATTTGGCAAGCTGGCGTCATCTTTTTACCTATTAAGTCTGTTGGAGTCATGGGCGATGAAAGAACCTATGAAAATGTTGTTGTTTTAAGAGCTGTAAATAGTTTGGATGGTATGACTGCAGATTGGTCAAAATTATCCTCAGATTTTTTATCAAAGGTGTCGAATGAAATAATTAATAAAGTAAGAGGTGTAAATCGGGTTGTTTTTGATATTTCCTCAAAACCTCCTGCAACAATAGAATGGGAATAATTTATTTTTATGAAAATTAACAAAGCTGTATTTCAATTAATCATAATATTTTACCCTTTTCACTTATTATTTTCTCAGGATGCTTATGAAACTTTTATAAATGGCAAAAAACTTTTTTATCAAAAAAACTACTCAGAAGCAATATTTTATTTTGATTCCCTAGGGTCTTCTGATAATGAATTTAAAATTTATTCAATTTATTATTCTGGGCTATGTGATTTTAATTTATATAAATTTGAAAGTGCTCAAGGAAAATTTGAGAATATAAAATCTAATCATTCAAGTTGGCCTCAAATTGATGAAGTTAATTATTGGCTTGTAAGATTACTATTAGAAAAAAATGAATATGAATTTTCTTTCAAAATATTTTCTGATATTAAATCGAATAATATAAAAAATGATCTTTATAATTTTTTAGATCAAAAAGTTGAAAAAATAAATGATTTTAATAAGTTAAGAAAATGGCATGAAATTTATCCAAATAACAATGTGATATCAAAATATTTTGGTAGAAAATTATTAAATGAACCCTTAGATAAAAATATAATTAATAAAATTCAAAATATTCTTTCTAATGTATCTAAAGAAAATTTATTTATTGATAATGAAAATTATATTTTTAAAATAGCTGTTTTATTACCGTTTATGTATAATGAAAATGATAAATTATCTATTGTAAGAAAAAATAAGTTTATTATGGATTTATATAACGGAATGAGAATTGCTATAAATCATTTAGATTCATTGGGAGTCAACATAAAATTATATCCATATGATACCAAAAGAGATCCAAACGTTGTAAAAGATATTTTGAAATCAAGTTATTTTAATAAGATGGATTTGATAATTGGCCCTTTATACTCAAGTCCTGTAAAATTAGTTAGTCAATATTGTCTTGAAAATAAGATATTTATGATTAACCCTTTATCAAATAATAATGAAATTATTGATAATAATAAGTATGCAATGCTTTTTCTACCAAGTAATAAGACTTTAGCGATAAAAGCTGCTAATTATGCAAGAGAAAAATTTAATAAAAATAAAAATGCAATAATATTTTATGAGAATAATAAAGTTGATTCTCTAATTGCATCTATTTATGAAAATGAAATGGAATCATATGGCTTTAATTTCATATATAAACAAAAAGTAAATTTGGAAGATTCAAGGTTAATATTAGATTCATTAACTAATTCTTATGAACTTATGTTGTCAAAACAAGAAGCAGATTCAATTAGTGAAATACCAGGTAGGATTGTTAAAGATGGAAGAGGAATTGAAAAGCTTGATACTATATATAAATATGAAGAAAAGTTCTACATTAATGACGACTCAATAGGTCATGTATTTACTGTATCATCTAATTCTCTTCTTAGTTCTAATACATTAAGCGCTGTTGATGTTAGAAATGATACAATCTCGGTTTTGGGTTTTGATGATTGGCTAAATTATGATGTAAACACTTTTGATCAATTAAAACGATTAGATGTTTCTTTTATTAGTAGAAAATATATCAATTTTAATTCTGAAATTTCAAATTTTATTAAAGATAAAATTATTAATTCTTATGGTGAGGTTCCTTCAGAAAATTTATTTATTGGTTTTGGACTTATTAATATGATAGGAAAGATTGTTGATAAATATGGTAGTTATTTTCAGTTTGGATTACGTAACGAAAAATTAATTGAAGGAGATGTTTTTGAAAGTTTTCAGTACAATTTTATGAATGATAATCAATTTGTCCCAATAATTAAAATAATAGATTCGGAATTAAAAATTGATAATTAGAGAAAATGATTCAAAAAAACTTATTTGTTAATATAGGAAATTTTTTTTTTAGATATAGGAGTTACCTTCCAATTCCTATTATTTTATTAGCTTTTTATATCTATTATATTTCTCCAATCATTAAAATAGATTCATTCATGTTTAATTCTTGTTTGTCAATCTCCTTAATAGGATTATTAATTAGAATCTTCGTTGTTGGTCATTCTTTTGATAAAACTTCAGGAAGAAATACTAAATCTCAACTTGCTTTAAAAATAAATAAAACAGGTATATATTCACTTATTAGACATCCATTGTATTTTGGTAATTTCCTTATTTGGTTTGGAGTATCATTAATTACATATAATTTATACTTTGTAATACTTTCATTAGTTTCTTACTGGTTTATTTATATTCCAATTATTTTGGCTGAGGAAGATTATCTTATTAAAAAATTTAAGAATGAGTATAAATCATATTCATCTAGTATTCCAGCTATAATCCCTAATTTTAGAAAATGGGTGCCACCAGAGTTATCTTTTAATTATAAAAAAGTTTTATTGAATGAAAAAAATGGTTTGCTAGGAATATTTTCAATTTTTTATTTTTTTAAATGTCTTGGTCTATACAAAAAAAATGAAAGTTTATATGAACTCAATTCAATGTTTTTCCTTTTTATTCTTAGTCTATTATTTTATTTATCTGTTAAAATATATCAAAAATTAAACAAAGTTTAGTTTGATATATCTGATTGAAATTCCATTCTCATATGAATTGGATCATACAATTCAGCTTCAGTTATTGATTTGACTAACCAATTATCTATTTTTGGAATATATTTTAAATTTATAAAGTTAACTTGGTTTAATGATGAAACTAGTTTTTCAATTGATGATTTTTGTCTTGGATATTCAACAATTTGATATTTTTCAATTTTAGCTTTATTAGCAGCAATTCTAATTGCATCATCCATGTTGCCAAGAATATCAACTAAATTAATTTCTTTTGATCTTTCCCCATAATAAACCCTACCTCTAGCTATTTCATTTACATCTTCTTTACTCATTTTTCTTCCTATTGAAACTACCTTCAAAAAGTCATCATATATTTGATTTACTCCTCTTTGAACTAGATTCTTTTCTTTTTTATTAAGTGGTTTTAATAAATTAATTTCTCCTATGTTTTGGCTGGTTTTAATCTCATCAATATTAATTTTTAGCTTATTTTTTACTAATCCTGATAAATCTGGTACAACTCCAAAAACTCCAATTGAGCCAAGTATGCTATGTTTTGATGAAATTAAAGTATCGGCTGGCATTCCAATATAGTATCCACCTGATGCGCAAACATCAGACATATAAACAATTACTGGTTTCTTTTTATTTAAAAGTTCTATTTCTCTGTGAATTATATCAGATGCAAATGCACTTCCTCCTCCTGAATTAATATAAAAAATCACAGATTTAATGTTTTTATTTTTTTTTATTTTTTTTATTTCTTTAATTATACTCTCAGAAAAAATACCTTCATCTCCTTTGCCAGGTAGAATACCTCCCAAAGCATACAATATAGCAATTTTATCCTTGGAGTAATTATTTTTAGTTTTAACTGTTGTTTTATAGTCTAAAAATGAAACTTTATTATATGAAGAATCAATTTTTAATTTTAAAAAATCATCAAATTGATCACTATAAAATAATGTGTCAACCAAATTATTATTTATTGCATCGCTTAAAAGCTCAGTTTCATAATTATTGATAAAATTAATTAATGAGTTTATTTTTAGATTTCTTGATTCTGATATATCAGTCAAATAAAAATCAAATCTTTCATTTAAAAATTCAGAGTATTGTTTCTTATTTTCTTCACTAAATTCATTTCTTACGTAAGTTTCTGCAGCTCCTTTAAATTCTCCTACTCTAAACAGTTCAATTTTAATTCCTAATTCATCAAACAATTCTTTATAGAAGAAGTCATAAATACCAAAACCACTAATATTTATAAATCCTGGAGGTGACACAGATATTAAATCACTAATAGAAGATAGATAATATGAGCTTTTAGTATAATAATCTGAATGAGAATAAATAGGTTTTAACTCTCTAAATGATGATAAAATATCTCTAACTTGTTTTAATTTATTAAAGGGAATTGAAGCATCTTCGAGATTTAAAACAATACTTCTAATATTGTTATCATTTTTTGCTGAATCAATTAAAATTTTAAAAGTTCTTAAACTGATTTTTTCTTTATTTAAGTCTTCATTTAAACCTGGTAAAGTAAATCCAAAATCAATATCTAAATCATCACCTTTTAAATCTCTATCTCCAATTATACTTATATCATCAATAAATAATATGGAATTTTCTTTTACTTCGATAATATCTGATTTATCATCTGATGATGAAAATACAGCAACCATTACAGTGAAAATTATAAATATTAAAAAAATACTAACAAAGAATCCAATGATATTTGTTACAACATTTTTTAAAATATTTTTTAAAAAATCCATTTATCTTAATTTTTTTACAAATATAATTTTTAAATGTTTAAAACAATTTTATTTGCATTAATTAAATCCTCTTCGGTATCAATACCAAAAGAGTCTTCTTTTGTAATAGCTAATTTGATCTTATAATTATTTTCTAACCATCTCAATTGTTCTAATGACTCTATTTTTTCTAGTTCTGATTTTGGTAGTTTTGTGATTTTTTCAATTATATTTTTTTTAAAACCATATAAGCCTATATGTTTATAATAAATTGCACTTTCATTATAACTTGGAATTATATTTCTTGAAAAATATAAGGCATTTTTTTCTTTATCCATTACAACTTTAATTATACTATTTTTTTTTAGTTCTTCATTGTATGAAGTTTTTTTTACTAGGCTACATATCTGATTTTTTCCATCACATATGTCAATTAAATTATCAATTTGATTATTTTTAATAAAAGGTTCATCTCCTTGAATATTTATAACATAATCATAAGAAATATTTATTTTATTTAGTGCTTCAGATACTCTTTCAGTTCCATTGGAAGGTTTTGAAGAGGTCATTATAACCTCCGAAAAATTCTCAACATGATTTTTTATTTCCTGACTATCTGTAGCTACAAATACTTTTTCAAATCTTTTACATCTTATAGATTGTTCATATACCCTTTGAATCATAGACTTCTTTCCAATTTTTTTTAAAGGTTTTCCAGGAAGTCTTTTTGATTCCATCCTAGAAGGAATTACGGCAATATATCTCACTAGGTTATTTGTTTAACTTTTATTGATGTACCTTCATTTTCTACTACCTCAATATTTTTATTTTTATCAATGTATTCTCCAGAAGTTGAAGCGTCAAATATTTTGTTCTCAATTATAACTTTTCCACTAGGCCTAAGAATCGTAAATGATTTGCCTTTTTTACCTATTATATCATTATTATTTATTTTTGATGTGAATCCTTTGTCTGAATCTTGAATATTATCTAGAGATATTTTTTTAAAATATTGAGATTCAGATATCTTGACTCCACCAAAAAACAAAAGAACTATAAACCCAAGAACAGCAAGAAGAACTGAACCTGTCGCATTAAAAAGTTCGGTTGGAAAAACAAAAGTAAAATCGAGAAAATCATTATTAACCATTATTAACACTAGGGAACTGATTGTAAATAATAATCCTAAAATACCAAAAAAACCAAATCCAGGAATAACAAAAATTTCAATACCAATTAATATTATTCCAACTAAAAACATTAATATTTCCCAATTTTCTGCAAGGCCATTGAGATAGTATGGAGTTAGATATAAAATACCAGCTATAATTGCAGCCATTATTGGAAATCCAACACCAGGAGTTTGAAGTTCAAAGTAAATTCCTCCTAAAATGATAAGAATTAAAACACTACTTATCATGGGATTCAAGAAAAAGGAAATAATATTTTCAGTAGAACTTAGTTGAAATTTATTAATTTCATAATTATCATAATTCAAGTGGTTCATTAATTCATCTATTGAATTAATTTCTGCTTCACAAAATCCGTTTTTAATAGCTTCAGATGTAGAAAATGTTATCACTTTTCCTTCTTGAGATAAACTATCTATTTTAACATCTTGATCAACCATTGCCTCAGCAATATTTGGGTCTCTGTTTTTAGCCTCAGCAGTAGATCTCATTATTGATCTCATATATGACTGATATTTGTCAGGTGCAGCATTTCCATCAGCAGTTACAACAGTTGCAGCGCCAATACTTGCTCCACTGCTCATGTAAATACTATCACAAGCAATTGAAATCAAGGCTCCAGCTGATGCAGCGTCCTTATTTATCCATGAGTAAATTGGCTTATCAAAGTCTAATATTCTTGTTCTAATATCATCAGCATCATTTAGAGCACCACCATAAGTATCCATTTCAATAATTATCATATCATAATCTTTTTTTTCAACTTCTTCTAACATTAGTTTTGTATACCTATTTATTCTTGGATCTATATTTTGTTTTATTTCAACAAGAAGAACGTTAAGTTTTTTCTCTTGCGAAAAAGAAGTATTAATTTTAAGCACAATGAATATTAGTAAAAAAATATAAATTATTTTATGATCTAGTTTCATAGTACTAAATTAATACATTACTAGTTAAATGTTTTTTATAAACTATAAATTCTGTCTTTTAATTTTATTTTTTAATTTGTTTTACTTTGAATCATTTTCAAGTGAATTAAATGATACAATTGTTCATAATGTTGGGAAAGGAGAAACATTATTTTCCATTTCAAAAAAATATAATCTTTCTATTGATGATTTAAAAAACTGGAATAATCTTAGAAATAACAATCTTTCTGTTAATCAAAAAATTATCGTTATTACTCAATCAGCAAATATAAAATCTGAAAGAACTGAAAAAACATATAAAGAAAAATTTCCAGGAATTTTGAAAGAAGAAGGTTTTGCATCTTCAATAGAAGAACCTATGGAGTCAACTAAGTATTTAGCTTTGCATAAAAGTGCAAAAGTTGGATCTATTCTTTTTGTCAGAAATCAAATGAATGATTTAAAGGTTATGGTCAGAGTTATTGGAAAATTGCCTGATACTGGTTCGAATCAAAAAATACTAATTAGATTATCAAAAATAGCTTTTTCTAAATTAGATCCTATAGACCCAATAATTCCTGTAGAATTATCTTATCTTGAAAATTAACTACTATAATTAGTCCACATATCTGGATTTTTTCTCCAATTTTCTAAAAATTCTATTTCTTTTGAACTAATTATTTTTTTTATTTTTACGAATTCAATTAAATCATAATAATTACACAGACTGATAACTTTTATACTATTGGATTTAAAATTGGTTTTAGAAATTTCAAAACTGTAATTAAATATACATATTAAGCCTAAAACATTACACTTTCTTTCTTTTATGGCATCAATCGCTTTTAATGAACTTCCACCTGTAGAAATCAAATCTTCTATAACTAATACATTAGAGTTAATTTTCAGATCTCCTTCGATCATGTTTTTCATGCCATGTTTTTTTGCATTTGATCTCACATAAACCAAAGGTAAATTAAGCTCTTTTGCAACAAGTGAAGCTTGTGGTATTCCAGCAGTTGCTACACCTGCTATAGCATCTATTTTGTTGAAACTTGAGGTAATTTTATTAACCAACTGAGCAGTAATATTATCTCTTATTTTTGGATATGATAGGGATATTCTATTATCGCAATATATTGGTGACTTCCATCCAGAGGCCCAGACATATGGATTTTTCAAATTAATTTTTATAGAATTAATTGAAATTAGAGAGGATATAATTTTTTGTGCACTCATTTATAGATTAATTAACAAAAATAATTCGATTTATTTTAATATTTTGCATTTCAATAATTCAATTTTTCTAATATGAAAAGAATTTTTATTAATGATATACCAGTAATATTTAGAAATTTAGATAATTCAAAGTTGAAAGTTGAAAATTATGATACTTTAATAGATGGATCTTCTGGAATAATTCATACTAAACTACGAGCAAGAGTATTAATATATGATGCATTGCCAGATTCAATAGATTCATTATTAAAGATAATGACAGAAAAAAAACTGAAAAAAACTTATTCTGTAACATTTACTTTGAAAAACAAAAAAGAAGTAATAAAACACTTAAAGAAAAAATTTAAAGTAATTAAAGCGGCTGGTGGTATTGTTCAAAATAGAGAAAAGAAAATTTTATTCATTTACAGATTAGGTAAGTGGGATCTTCCAAAAGGCAAAAAAGATAAAGGTGAAAAAATAAAAAATTGTGCTGTAAGAGAAGTTGAAGAGGAAACAAATACCAAGGTTAAAATTGAAAAAAAAACTTGTGTATCATGGCACACCTATACTAGACATAAAAAGTTTATTCTAAAAAAAACTGTTTGGTACAATATGAAATGCATTGATGATTCAAAAATGAAAGGGCAAAAGAAAGAAAAGATTGAAAAAGTCAGATGGATGGAAAATAAAATTATAAATGAGATATTGATCAATTCATATAAAAGTTTATCTTATGTAATGAAGAAATATTATAATAATTACGAACTAAATACTTGAAAGAACTTGAATAGTTCTTTCAACTTCTTCCTTAGTATTATAAATTGAAATCCCAAGCCTTGTTACTCCACCTTTTTTTTCTAATCCCATACACTGAATAGCTTTTTTTGCATAAAAATGACCGTCCCAGGCGCATATATTAAATTCAGAAAGTTTATTACAAACGTATTTTGGATTCTTTTTTTTATGAGTAATTGATATTGTTGGTGCTCTTTCCTTTGAATCAAAATTTAAACCTACAGTTTTGAAATTATTTAATCTATTAACCTCATTATATAATATTGAGGCTAATTTATGTTCATGTTTTCCAATATTATCATATGCATTTTTTAATTTTGTTCTAAAATTTTTTCCTTTTCCAAAGCTGGCTATAAACTTAACAGCTTCATTCGCTCCGGCACATGCTGCATGATTTAAAGTTCCTGATTCTATTCTATATGGTGATTTTTGATCTTGAACTATTAACCGATCTGTATTAAGATTATCTAAAATTCCAGGTTTAGAATATAAAAACCCAAGGTGAGGACCATAAAATTTATAAGAAGAGCATAAAAGAAAATCACAATTTATATCTTTTACATCAATCAAAAAATGAGGAGCATAATGTACTGCATCCAACAAAAAAAAAGATTTATGGTTTTTTAAAATATTTCCAATTTTTTTAAAATCATTTATTGTTCCAAGAGCATTAGATGACATTCCAAGAGCAACCAATCTAGTTTTATCATTTATTTTACTTTCAAAATCTTTATAATCTAATTTTCCGGATTTTAATAATTTAATTTCATTGATTTTGATTCCATAATTTTTTAAACTCATCCATGGTCCTCTATTTGCTTCATGATCAAGCTGAGTCACTATAATTTCATCATTTTTTTTGAAAATTTTTGAAAAGGCTCTAACCAAACTAAAGGATAGAGTTGTCATATTATGACCAATAGATATTGAATTTTTATTTTGAGCACCTAAAAAAATGGATAAATTTTCCCTAGTTTCATCTATTATCTTATCAGTTCTATTGCTTGTTATAAAACTACCATGGGTATTTGAATTTGATGTTATATAATAGTTTGAAATAGCATTAATTACACTATTTGGCACTTGAGTTCCACCTGGTCCATCTAGATAAATAATTTTTTCACCTTTTGAGTTCTTTATTTCAAGTGAAGGAAAATGATTTCTTATTCTATTGATATTTAACAAAACTTTTTTTTTTATAATAAATATAAATAGGAATTGAAATTAAAAGTAATATTATACTGTAGAATATAGGTTCTTTTCCAATTCCAAAAATTATCCACCAAGTAAAAAAAAATGTAGGGATTCCAATCAAAGATGGAACAATAAATTTTTTTATAGGTGCCTTTTGCTTAATTAGAATAGCAATTTCTATTAATGAAGAGAAAACATATAGCATTAGAGCACAAAATGTGCCAGTTAAAATAAGAAATGTAAATATGCCAACCAAACCTTTTGAATAGTTCATAATTATTAATAAACTAACAAAAGAACTTGTGATAAATAGTCCATAAGTTGGAACTTGATTATGATTTAAATTTGAAAAAACACTTCCAAGTAAACCATCCTGAGCTAATGTTTTAGGTATTTCAGCTTGAAGTAATGTCCATCCATTAAGACAACCTATTCCAGCAATGATAGCAAAAACTGCAATTATATTTTTTCCAGTTTCTCCTAAAACTATATTTATTGCATCTGCAAATGGAGCGTTAGATAAAGCTAAGTCATTTGGTGAAATGATACCCATTAGAGCAATTGAAGAAAATATATAAATAGCTATTGTTATAAATGTTCCAATTGTTGTTGCAAGAGGAATTGTTTTTTCTGGAGATTCAGTTCCATCGGTTGGAATTGTTGCAGATTCAATTCCTAAAAATGCAAAAAAAGTCATTGCAGTAGTTATACTAAGAGCATGAAAGTTTGAGAGTTCAGATAGATTAATTGGAAAAAAATTTTTTATGTCAAAAACAAAAAAGCTTATAATTATTGTTAATAAAAGTGGAATGATTTTTAAAATGCTTGTTATAAACTGAAATTTTCCCATAGTTTTTATACCATAATTATTTATTATCGTAATAATCCATATAATTGATATTGAAAAAATTATACTAAAAATTTTATCATCTAAGAAAGGAAAAATTACAGTACTATAGCTTGTAATCGCTATTGCAAGTCCAGCGTTGGTTAGTAGAATGGAAAGCCAATATCCCCAAACAACAAAAAAAGCAGAAAAACTACCAAAACCTTTTTTAGTATAATGAAATGGACCGCTTTTTCCTGGTATTTTTTGACTTAATCTTTTGAAAATCATCGCAAGGAAAATTGCTCCAATACCTGAAATTATCCAACCAAAAATACTTATAGACCCATATTTGGCTAATGATGCTGGTAACATAAAAATACCAGCTCCTATCATATTTCCTACAACTAGACTCGTAGATTCTCTTAATCCAATTTTTTGACTTTTATTTTTGTTCATTGCCTAATACAATTTACGTTTTTATATTTATAAAATGTAAATTGTATTATTTTGATTATTTAAAATTATCATATTAAAGATTTATAATTCAATGGATTATTTTTTAGGAATAGATTTAGGTAGCTCATCAGTAAAAGTATCAATACTGGATGGAAAAAAAGGAAAGAGTATAATCTCATGTAATTATCCTGAAAAAGAAATGGATATTTTTTCTATTCAATCTGGATGGGCGGAACAAGATCCTGATTATTGGTGGGAATGTGTAGTTAGTTGTTTTAAAATATTAAATAAGAAAATTGATTTTTCACTAGTTGCATCTATTGGAATTTCTTATCAAATGCATGGATTAGTATTAATTGATAAAAATGGAAAACCTTTAAGAAAATCAATTATTTGGTGTGATTCAAGAGCAGTTGATATTGGTAAAAAGGTAAATGAATCAATAAAATCTAAAATTATTTCTAAAAATTTACTTAATTCTCCAGGGAATTTTACTGCCTCAAAGCTAAAGTGGGTAATGGATAATGAAACCGATTTGTATAAATCAATTTATAAAATTATGCTACCAGGTGATTATATAGGTTATAAGTTAACTAATAAAATAAATACTACTCAATCAGGGCTTTCCGAAGGTATTTTATGGGATTTTAAAAATAAAAATGTATCTAGCGATTTAATTTCATATTTTGGTTTCAAAAAAGATTTGCTTCCATCAGTTTCATCTTCATTTGATAATCATGGTACGATTTCAAAGAATATATCAAAGTCATTTGGTTTCAAAGAGAATACTGAAATAACCTATAAGGCAGGGGACCAAACTACCAATGCATTTTCTTTAAATGTATTACATCCAGGAGAAATTGCAGCTACTGCAGGTACCTCGGCAGTAATTTATGCTGTTACTGACAAAAATATTTATGATAAAAATGAAAGAATTAATACTTTTTTACATTGTAATAATTCTATTGATAACAATAGAAATGGATTACTTTTATGTATTAATGGTTCTGGAATAGCATATTCATGGCTCAAAAAAATTCTTAATTCTGGTGATTATAACGATTTAAACCTAAGCGCAATTAATTCACCAATAGGATCTAAAAACTTAAAATTTTATCCTTATGGTAATGGTGCTGAGAGAATTTTAAAAAATAAAGAAATAGGAGCAAATCTTATGAATTTAAATTTTAACGTTCATGATCAGATGGATCTTATAAGATCAGTTCAGGAAGGTGTGGCGTTTTCAATGAATTATGGAATCGAATCCCTAAAGAATTTAGGTGTAGAATTTAAGAAAATAAAAGTTGGAAACTCAAATTTATTTTTAAGTATTTTATTTAGAGAAGCATTTGTAAATACTTCAGGGATAGAATTAGAGATATATGATACAAATGGAGCTGAGGGAGCGGCTAGAGCTGCAGCACTTGGAATAGGATATTATGCAAATGAGAAAGACGCTTTTAAAAATCTAAAATTAATTAGTAAATTAAAACCTCAGAAGAGTTTAAGAGAAAAGTATTTAAATTACTATTCTGACTGGAAAAAACATTTGTCTAACTTTTTATAATAAATATGTCACTTGTACTAGGAGATAAAGAATATTTTAAGGATGTTAAAAAAATAAAATTTGAGGGAAAAGATTCTAAAAATCCCTTTTCATATAGATTTTATGATGAAAATAAGATTGTCCTTGGAAAAAAAATGGGTGAACATTTTAAATTTGCAGTTGCTTATTGGCATTCATTTGTAAACCCTGGAAATGATCCATTTGGAGTTGGTACCAAGTCTTTTCCATGGTCAAAATCTTCTGATCCTTTTCAAAATGCTTGTGATAAAATGGACGCTGCTTTTGAATTTATTTCTAAGTTGGGATTGAATTACTTTTGTTTTCATGATTTTGACTTGATAGAAGAAGGATCTTCTCTGTCTGAGTCAGAAAGAAGACTAGAAAAAATTACAAGTTATGCAAAAGAAAAGCTAAAAACATCTGATATTAAGGTGCTTTGGGGAACAGCCAATCTTTTTTCAAATCCAAGATATATGAATGGAGCTGCTACAAATCCAGAATTTGATATATTATCTATTGCTGCTGCTCAAGTAAAAAATGCACTGGATGTTACCATTGAACTAGGAGGTGAAAATTATGTTTTTTGGGGAGGTAGGGAAGGATATATGTCGCTTTTAAATACAGACATGAAAAGAGAACTTGATCATCTAGCAAAATTCCTTCACCTTTCAAAAGATTATGCACGATCACAAGGTTTTAAGGGATGTTTTTTTATTGAACCTAAACCTATGGAACCTACCAAACATCAATATGATTTTGATGCTGCTACAGTTATTGGGTTTTTAGAGCATTACGGTCTTGATAAAGATTTTAAATTAAATATTGAGGTTAATCATGCAACTCTAGCAAGTCATACATTTCAGCACGAGCTCCAGGTAGCGGCAAACGGCAATATGCTTGGAAGCATGGATGCAAATAGAGGAGATTATCAAAATGGATGGGATACTGACCAATTTCCTAATAATATCTATGAAATTGTAGAATCTCTTTTAGTAATTATACAATCTGGAGGTTTTCAAGGTGGAGGTATCAATTTTGATGCTAAAACAAGGAGAAACTCTACTGATTTAAATGATATGTTTTATTCTCATATAGGAGCCATAGATCTTTTCGCAAAAGGATTATTAATAACGGAAAAAATTTTAAATGATTCTGAATACTCTAAATTATTAAAAGAAAGATACGCTTCTTTTGATACTGGAAAAGGAAAAGATTTTGAAGATGGAAAAGTTTCAATGAAAGATTTATATCAACATGCTTTCAGATTAAAAGAGCCAAAGTTAATTTCTGGAAGACAAGAGTTGTTTGAGAATATAATTAATAGATATATTTAAAATTTTCAATTAGCCTAATAGTTCAATCCAATTATTAAATATAAAAAAGCGGTTAATGCACCTGAAATAAGAGCATATGGAAGCTGAGTTTTTACGTGATCAATATGATCACTTGCAGAAGCCATAGAGGAAATAACAGATGTATCTGAAATTGGTGAGCAGTGATCACCAAAAAGACCACCTCCCAGAGCAGCAGCTATAGCTACGTGTGTGTCTATTCCAATTTGATTTGAAATAGGAACTGCAATTGCAATCATAATTGCAAATGTTCCCCATGATGTTCCTGTTGAGAAGGATATAAAACAACTAGTTAAGAATAATAAAACAGGGATAAATTTAGGAGAAACAATACCTTTTAAAGATTCAGATACATATTGACCAGTCCCAAGTTCAGTACAAAGGTTTCCAATTGCAAAAGCTAATAAAATCAAAACAGCCATTGAAATCATTCCAGACATTCCTTTTATTGTATTATTAATAATTTCTCTAATTGTCATAATTCTTTTTATTATGTAATAAAATGATGAAATAATAATAGCAAAAAAAATAGAGTATAATACTGACTTTGATCCAGAAGCATTTCCAATTATTCCAAAAAAAGTATTATTATCTAATTCTGTACTATATCCAGTATAAAATAACATGAATGGCATAATTAAAATCATTGAACCCAATGCTATAAACATATTTATTGAATCTTCCTTTATACCTTTTTTCGTTTTAATTATAGTGATTTCATCAGATATCATTGGAAATGAACCATCATCAAAAATATTTCCTTTTTTTGTTCTTATTTCAGCTGATTTCATAGGACCAATCTCTTTTCCAGTTATTATAAAATAAAATAAAACAATTATTACAAGTATAGGATAAAAGTTATAGGGCATAGCATAAATTAATCCTTTAAAAGGGTTTTCAATTCCCTGAGTAAGAAGTAAACCCATAATAAATGCACCCCATCCATTAAAAGGAATTAATAGTTTAGATGGTGCAGAAGTTGAATCAGCAATATAAGCTAATTTTTCTCTAGAAATTTTTAATTTATCAAAAATTGGTCTAAAGATAGTACCTACTGTTAAAGCAGATATATTTGATTCTACAAAAATTATCATACCAGTAAAGGCAGCAAAAACTTGTGCTTTTCTTCTACTTTTATTTATTTGATTTTCATCACTATGGAAATGTTTTTTTACAGTATTTACAAATCCAGCTACTCCTCCAGAAACTTGAATGAATGTAATTAAAGATCCCACTAAAAATGTAAAAATTATAACTCTAGTATTTCCAGGATCTTGAAATACATTTACAATTCCATCAATTGTTAAAAGAAGTCCACTTAATATATTCCACTCACCAATAATTAGCCATCCAATAAAAATTCCAGTTAAAAGAGAAATAAATACTTGTTTTGTTCTAATAGCCAAAAAAATAGCTATTAGTGGAGGTATAACTGATAAAAATCCATATTCTTGCATTGTTCAATATTAAGCAAATTATATTTGCTTACTTAATTTTAGATAATAATTTAAATGAAAAAATTATTTAATTTTTTTCTTATTTTATTTTTTTCTTATCTCTTTTCTGCTTGTGATGAAGATGAAATATCTATTAATAATTTAAATTCTTATTTAAAATTATTTTCTCAAGATTATGAAAATGTTTTAAAATCAGTTAATAATTCTGAATTTTCAAATATATCTAGGAATGCTAAATATGGTCTTTCACTTTACACTATTACATATAAAACTACATATTTGGGTGAAGAAATTATTGCTTCTGGATTAGTTTCATTTCCAGATACAGATGAGCCAGTCCCAATATTAAGTTTTAATCATGGAACAGAGTCTAAACATTTAGACGCTCCATCAGATAATTTAGTGACTTATAGTTTTTTTTCTAATGCCGCTAGTCTTGGTTATATTTTTGTGATGCCAGATTACCTTGGTTTTGGATCCTCAAAGAATATTCTCCATCCTTATTATAGGTCCGATATAGTTGGAAATACTATAGTAGATATGTTAAAGGCAGTAAAAGAACTAGCTGAAATAGAGGACTATAATTTTAATGGAGATGTTTTTTTAGCTGGATATTCTGAAGGGGGATTCGCAACTATGGCTGCTCACAAAAATATTGAAGAGAATAAACCTAAGGGTATAAATTTAGTAGCATCAGCACCGGCAGCAGGTGGATATGATATTGTTGGCATGTTAGATTACTTTTTAAGCCTTAAAACTTATCCTCACCCTTATTATTTAGCTTATGTCGCTCTTTCATATAAAACAACTTATAAATGGGATTTAGAATTATCAGACATCTTCAAAGAACCTTTCGCTTCAATAATACCTAATTATTTTAATGGATTTTATTCTGGTGGACAAATTAACGATGTATTAACATATAATATAGATAGTCTTCTGACTGAAGAATTTAAAAATAATGTCCATTCTAGTTCAAAATACTCTGAAGTAATTAATGCTTTTGAAGAAAATAGTCTAGATAATTGGGTGCCTAAAACTAAAATGTATTTGTATCATGGTACAGATGATGTAGCAGTTCCTTATAATAATTCTGTTACTTCTTATGATAATTTTATAAAATTAGGAACTTCTCCCTCAATTATTTCTTTAAATCCTTTACAAGGAAAGGATCATGCTTCCGGTTCTCTACCTTATATGATTGATATTTTTGATAAATTTGAAGCACTAAAATAGTTTTATGAGAACAATCCACTTTTTCAGTCTTTTTTTCTTAATTTTTTTTTCCTGTAAACAAACAAATAATGATTTAGTCTTAGCCCATATAAATAGTATAAAAAATAAGTATGCTCCAGATAGTAGAATTGCATTATGGAAAGTTGATTTTGATGTTAAAAACAATACAATAAAAGGTGAAACTGATTCTAAAGAGGCCAAATTAGAATTTTTCAAATTAATTGAATCGGATAACATTGATATCAATGATAGCATTACAGTTTTACCTAATTCATCAATTCCGAATTTTGGAATCGTAAATAATTCTGTATCAAATTTAAGAAAATCACCTAGTCATTCTTCGGAATTAGTTTCACAAGCTGTTTTAGGAACCAAACTCCAAGTTTTAAAAAAAAATGATGAATGGTATTTGGTCAAAACCCCAGAAGGATATATTTCTTGGGTAGACCATGGAGGATTTATCAATCTAGAAGAAAAGGAATTTAAAAATTATTTTGAAGGTGAAAAAGTTATTTTTAATGATGTTTTTGGTTTTGTATTTAAAAATAAAAACATGAAAAAAATAGTTTCTGATCTTGTTATGGGAAGTGTTTTAAAATTAATTAATGAAGAATCAAATCTATTTAAGGTAATGTATCCAGATGGAAGAATTGGATGGGTTGATGGTTCAAAGTTTATTAAATATTCTTCTTTTGATGAATTAAAAAATGATGATTTAGATGTTTTAATTTCAAATGCTGAAAAATTAGTAGGTATTCCATATTTATGGGGTGGAACCTCATCCAATGGGTTTGATTGTAGTGGATTTACAAAAACATTGTATTATATGAATGGATTAATTATTCCTAGAGATGCTTCACAACAAATAAAAATCGGTCATATTGTAGATTCTGTTAGTATTTGGAAGAATTTAAAAATTGGAGATTTATTATTTTTTGGATATAAAAATGAAGAAAAATTAAAAATTGATCATGTAGGCATGTGGTTAGGAAATAATAAGTTTGTACAAGCTTCAAAAAATGTACGAATTAGTTCTGTTAGTCCAATTGATAAGGATTATGATAGTTATCATATGGAAAAATATATTATGACAAGAAGAATAATAAATAGTTTAGAATAGATGATAAATAAAAAAAATTTTTTTTTACATATTTTTTTTATCATATTCTTCCCTTTATTCAGCTGTACTAAGCAAAAGGATTATACTGGAATGTCATGGATAAAACCGGGTGAATTTATGATGGGAGGTATGAATCACTCTGAAGCTAGGAATGATGAGTTTCCATCACATAAAGTTAAATTAAATGGATTTTGGATAGATCAAACTGAAATTACAAACTCTGAATTTATGGATTTTGTTAATGAAACTAATTATGTTACAACCGCAGAAATAGTACCTACTTGGGAAGAAATAAAAGATCAATTACCACCTGGAACTCAAAAACCAGATGATAGTTTATTTGTTGCTTCTTCTTTGGTTTTTAAACCATCACCTTATAAAGTACCACTTTCAGATGTTTCAACATGGTGGGAATGGAGAAAAGGTGCAAACTGGAAACATCCTTTTGGTGAAGGATCTTCTATTGAGGAAATTATGAATCATCCAGTAGTACATATATCATATTTTGATGCTGTTGAGTATTGTAAGTGGAGAGATAAAAGGTTGCCTACGGAAGCTGAGTGGGAATATGCAGCAAAGGGTGGGGAAGATAATGTTAATTTTACTTGGGGAAATGGATCAATATCATCAAGTTTTCTAAATTCTTGGGAGGGAGATTTTCCTTTTTCCAATACAGAAAAAGATGGATATTATTATACTGCACCAGTTAAAACTTATACTCCTAATGGATATGGTCTTTTTGATATGGCAGGAAATGTTTGGGAGTGGTGTAATGATTGGTATGATTATAATTACTATAAAATAAATAAGTCATTATCAATTAATCCTAAAGGACCCAATCAATCCTTTGATCCTCAAGAACCTTACTCTAAAAAACGGGTTCTTAGAGGTGGTTCATTTTTATGTAATTCAAGTTATTGTTCTGGTTATAGAGTAACTGCTAGAATGAAGTCTAGTCCAGATTCTGGAATGTCTCACACTGGGTTTAGGTGTGCTTGTAATTAATTATAATTTATTCTTTTAAACAGGGTATAAATGTATTCTCTTTTATTTCCATTAAAAGGGTGTTCATAAGTATAATTAGTAGCTTTTAATAATAAAAAATCTTCGCCTAGTTTTTCCTTAAGCATTTTCTTGTCATAGTTATATATATCTAACCCGCAACATTTTTTTGCACCACTTAAGTTAAATTCACATAGAATAACATGACCATTTTTTTTAACAACTTTTTTTAATAAATTAAAGTAATTTTTTTGTTGATATTTTTCTAGAAAAAAATGCAAAACAGCTCTATCATGCCATAAGTCAACTTTATTTATCTTTGATAACTTTTTTGGATTTGTTAAATCATCTTGTATAAATCTTATTGAAGGTTTGTTTTGAAGTTCTTTTTGAAGTTTTCTTAATGCAATAGAAGATATATCATTGATTATAATATTTTCATATCCTTTTTTGATTAGAAAGTTGATTAATTTTGAAGTGCCTGCTCCAGCATTGAATATAACAGAGTTTTTGTTTAACCCACATTTTTCAATTAATTCTATAGATAACTTCGGATCAGATTCAAACCAGCCAAGATTCTTTGATGAAATGTTTTTGTAAGCATTATCCCAATGGATTTTGTAATTGTAATTTGATTCTTTCATAATAATTTTTTTATTTTTTGGATAAAACTTTTAGAAGTAAATTGGTTTTTTTTCATGCCGCTAGTTCTAAATATTTCTTTACCTGATTTATCAAAAATGATAGTAGTAGGCAATCCATAAGCATCAAAGTAAGAGTAATCTCCTTCAAGTTTTAGAAATTCAATATCATATTTATTTTTTTGAACAAATGATTTTATCGTATTTATATTTTCGTTTGAAATTGCAATAAATTTTATACTATCTTTTTCAAAGATTTTTTTTGAATTCATAATATCTTCAAATTCTACAATACATGGTTTGCACCATGTAGCCCAAAGGTTCATAAATAAAACATTTCCATGATATGAATGAAGATTAATTTTTTTATCATTTAGATCAGTTAAATAGTTTGAATCTATTTCTAAGTTTTTTTTACTTTTTTTATTACAGGAAAAGAATAATAATAAATAAAATATAATATAAAATGTCTTTTTCATAACCTAATTATATATTAAAAGTTATCTTTTTATTAAAATGGATTATTATAATGATGAATTTAATTATTTTTGTCATTGATTACTATAATTATAACTGATAATGAAAAAACATTTCTTCATTTTTTATCTTTTTTGCTTTGTCTTTCCAGCTTTTTCACAGCAATTTCATTCAAAGATTAAAGTCAATGGTCTTACATGCGCTATGTGTTCTTATTCTACTCATAAAAGTTTAGAAAAATTAGATTTTATAAAAGATATTATTCCTGATTTAGAAACTACTTCATTTATTTTAGAATTTAAAGAGGGTATTTTTGTAGATTTTGATTTAATTCAAGAAAAAATTGAAGATGCAGGTTTCTTTCTTGGTGAAACAGAGATTATTTTTGAAAATAATATGTTAATATCCAATGATGCACATAACTTAATTGATAATAACTTATTCCATTTTTTTTCTGAAGGAAATAAAGAGTCAAAAGTTTTTAAATTGGTTGATAAAAATTTTATTACCAATAAAGAATTTGATGAGTTATCAAATAAGACAAATCATACATGTTATTTGACTGGAAAGCATTCTAAATCATGTTGTACTAATCATGAAAATCTAAAATCAGATAAACTTTTTCATTTGAAGTCTGATATCTAATTATATTTTTAGATGAAAAAAATTTTTCTTTTTTTTCTAATTCTAGTTATAATATTTAATGATTCTTATTCTCAGGAATTATATATTAATTCAGAACCTGCTAGTTTAATACCTAAAGGAACAAAAGTTGTTAGGCTTTCTTATTCTAATATTATTATTGATGAATCAAATGCCTTAGGAGATGTTGCTAATGCTTTTCTAATGACTCCGTCTTTAGCATATGGTTTATCAAAAAAAATAATGATAAGCACGAGCTTTCAATTTGCTAATAGACCTTATGAACAAGATTTAGTCCCTAATTTTGTATTCAATGGATTTAAATTTTATTCTAAACAAAGAATTTATACCACTGATAAACAAAAAAATCACACAAGATTATCTTCATTTTTAAAATATTCTTTTCATAAAGATAATTTCATGAAAGGTAATATTGATTTAGATTTACAAAATAAGGGTTTTGAGCTTGGTTTAATAGGTACTCAACTTATAAAAAAACTAGCTATCTCAATAACTTCTGCTTATACTAGAGCAAATGATATTAATAACGACTCTAATAATTTAATTAGTCTAAGTACCTTTAAAAATTCTTTATCAGCAGGATATTTGCTTCTTCCAAGAAAATATAAATCTTATAAACAAACAAATTTTAATTTATACTTAGAATATTTGACTAACACCATAATGAACAAAACTTTTCCGGTAAGATATAATAGATTTTCATCTACTTTAGCTCCTGGGCTACAATTTGTAATTTTATCTAGGTCTAGGTTAGATTTTAGTTATAAAATTAGAAAAGGAGATACTGAAAATGAATTTTTTATAAAATTCACATATATAATTTATTAATTATTCTTCAATCAAATAGGATCCTTTATAAACCTTAAATCCATCTTTTGACCAATATGCAAGTTTTGGTTCATTCCCTTTCTTTTCTTTGATTGATGCACATCCAACAGAGCCATCTTTTCCTAAAGCAACAATTTTATCATTAAAATCAATATTTTTTATTCCTCCATTTATATCAACAATTTTTTTACATAATGCTTCACATGCTTCTTGAGGAGTCTTTCCATTTCTCATTTGTTCAACTACAAAGAATGAACCACAAGTTCTTAAAATTTCTTCTCCTCTTCCAGTAGCACCGGCTGCACCTACTTCGTTATCAACATATAATCCAGCTCCAATTATTGGTGAATCACCAATCCTTCCAGGTATTTTATAAGCAAGACCGCTTGTAGTCGTTATTCCTGCTACATCATTATTTGAATCCATTGCTAAAACATTTATTGTTCCAGTAGATCTTTCAATATCATAATTACCATCTATTGGAGGAAACCAATCATCTTTATCAGAAACATTTTCTTTCCATCTAAGCCAAATTTTTCTTGCTTTATCTGTTAATAAATTTTCTACTTCAAAACCATGAGCAATAGCAAAATTTTGTGCTCCTTTTCCTACAATATGAATATGATCAGTTCTTTCCATTACAAGTCTAGCAACTGACGAAGGAGTTTTTATTCCTTCTAAACAAGCAACAGATCCACAATTATGAGTTGGTCCGTACATTATTGAAGCATCCAATTGTACTATACCATGTTCATTTGGAAGACCTCCAAATCCAACCGATGTGTCTTCAGGATCTATCTCGGTTACATTAGCAGCTTTTTCAACAGCATCTAATAACTTTCCATTATTTGATAATATTTCCCATCCTGGCTTTAAAACTTTTTCTCCCCAATCTTCACCTCTACTGCAAAGTATAATAGGACCTTCTTTCTTAGATGATTTTCCTTTTAGGTTTGTAACTAAAGGAGCAGTAGCTCCAATTGCTGATAATTTTTTTAAAAATGTTCTTCTATTAGTCATTAGTTTTAAAATTTAATTTATTTATATATTCTTTTATATATTTTGTTTTTTGTTTTAATCTATACTGCAAAATCCATCTGGGATGAGGCAGAGAAACAATTTTATTAAAGAATTTATATTCTTTGTTGAT
The DNA here is from genome assembly GCA_902529805.1 of uncultured Marinoscillum sp. GTDB lineage: Bacteria > Bacteroidota > Bacteroidia > Cytophagales > MED-G16. The sequence goes on along the minus strand of CABZXU010000002.1, from coordinate 25,490 downwards.
CTTTTCAAAAAATTTTTGGTTTTTTCCTTTTCCTATTATTACACAAAATTCTCTTTTTCCAAAATTTTCACATTGATATTCAATCCATTCTATTATTTTTTTTCCCCAATTTTTTAAAATTATTTTACTATCGTAATAGTTAAAATTTTTATCATCTTTTGTAAACCCAAAAGGACAAACACTACTAATAAAAAATTTGTTGTAAAATTTTTTTGTACCTCCATTAGTTAAAATCATTTCATAAATAAACTTTGAACTAATTTCTTTTTTTTTATTAAATGAATTATTTATTAAGCAGTATTTTTCTAAATTATAACCATCAGTAAATGGTATTCCAGTTAACCCACCTCCAAGTCTTCCTGGGTTAATGCCAAAAATTATTATTCTTTTATTATTGTCGCTATAGTAGGATGAATAGAATTTTTTAACAAGCTTCCAAACAGTTTCATTTTCGTAAGGATTCATAACAAAAATATTATCGTGAACTTTTGGAGGTTTTATATTTTTTAAAAATTTTAAAATTTTTTTTGAATTGTTCATTTTATAAATAATCAATACTTTTGTTCAAATGGGAATTAATATGAGATCAATTTACGCATTCCTTTTATTATTATTTTCTTGTAGCCAACAAGATAATAAATCAATAGTTAAAAAAGAGATTAAATATCAACTGGATTCATTACAAATGAATGGTTATCTAGTTTATGATGAGTTAATCAAAGAGAAAAGACCAGCTATTCTTGTTGTCCATGAGTGGTGGGGTCAAAATGATTATCCTAGAAAAAGAGCTGAAATGCTTGCTGAACTTGGATACGTTACATTTGCAATTGATATGTATGGTGAGGGGAGAGTTGCAGATCATCCTAAAGATGCTGGGACATTTAGTTCTTCGGTTATGAAAAATTTTGATTTGAGTAAGGAAAGGTTTATTAAAGCGATGGAAGTCGTTAAAGAATTAAATTTTGTTGATAAAAACAAAATTGGAGCTATAGGGTATTGTTTTGGTGGTGCTGTAGTTTTAAATATGGCTAGATTAAATATTGATATTAAAGGGGTTGTAAGTTTTCATGGTTCATTGAGTAAGGCAGTTGATTATACTGGACCAACATCAACAAAAATTTTGGTTTGTAACGGTGCAGATGATAGAATGGTGGGAGGGGATGCAATTTTAAGATTTAAGCAAGAAATGGATTCTATAAAAGCTAATTATGAATTTATTAATTACCCTAATAGCACACACGGATTTACTAATCCAGAAGCAACAATTAATGGAGAAAAGTTTCAAATAGGATTAGCATACAACAAAGAGGCAGACATAGAATCATGGAAAAAAATGCAAGCTTTTTTCAACCAAATTTTTAATTAAATAAAATATCTATTTTAATCTTTTATTAAATCTTTCTAAATGTTCTTCAGTCATTGTATCAACTTGAAAGCCAACAATAACATTAGACCATAGCATTATAACATTAGCAACTTTATTATCATTTGCATCAATTCTATAAAATAATCTTTCAATATTATTATCCCACAAAGTAGGCTTAACATCAATACTTAATGCTAAATCATTATTATAACTTTCCATATCCATTTTCCCGTCTTTCATATATGCATAAGGGTATTTAACTTCCTTATTAAAATCAATTTTCCAATTTCCTTTTTCACTTGGAGTCATTGCAATAGAATATTTACCTGCTCTTAAAACTTCTCCTTCAATTTTTACTGAGGTACTAAATACGATTGATGTAGGACCATTTGCTCCCGCTCTCCATAATTTGTCATATGGAACTAAATCACCAAAAATTGTTCTTCCTTTAACTCCAGGTGATGAATAGTAAATTTCTATTTTTGTCATTCCTACATTTTGAGATGCCGATGCTTGTGGACTTGCAACTGGTTCTAAAAAGTTGGTTTGCATTTGAGAATAAACGCTTGAATAAAAGAAAATTATAATAAATAATATTGATAGTTTTTTCATTTTTTTTGATTTTAAATTAAAATTAAATATTGGGATTAATTTAGTTATTTCAAAGTTTTTTTATTGCTATTTCTTTTGAGTTCCCATGACCAAGCAGATTCTAACATCTTTTTTAAATCAAATTTAGCTTTCCATTTCATTTTTTTATTTACTTTTTTTATATCTGCATATATTTTTTCAATATCTCCTTTCCTTCTTTTTGCAAAAATATAGTTTAATTTTTTCCCAGAAATTTCTTCAAATGTATTAATAACTTCGATTACTGAGTATCCTATTCCAGTTCCAACATTAAAAAACTCATAATTATTTATTGAATCTTTAATATATTCATATGCTTTTATGTGAGCTTTTGATAGATCTTCAATATGAATATAATCTCTTATTGCAGTTCCATCTTTTGTATTATAATCATTACCAAAGACTTTCAATTTAATATTTTTATTAAAACAACTTTTTGTAATAATTGGAACTAAATTACTTGGAGTTCCTTTATGGCTTTCTCCAATTAAATTACTATTATGTGCCCCTATTGGGTTGAAATATCTAAGTGAAATATTTTTAAATGATTTATTTTCTTTGCAAAATTTTAATAAAATTTCTTCTGACCTTATTTTAGTTTCTCCATACGGAGAACTTGCTTCTCCAAAAGGCATAGATTCATTTACAGGTAAAACTTTTGGAAATCCATATACTGTACATGAAGAGGAAAAAATGAATTTATTTACTTTAAACTTTTTACAACATCTTAATAAGATTTTTATTCCTTCAACATTATTAAAAAAATACTTTTTAGGATTTTGAACTGAATCGGATACAGATTTTAATGCAGCGAAATGAATTATACAGTCTATATTATTTGTTTTAAATAAATGAAATAATTCCTCATAATTTGTAATATCACAGTTGAAAAATTTAGGTTTTTTTTTTGTTATTGAATAGATAGAATTTAATGTATCTAATTCAGAATTACATAGATTGTCAACAATAATTATTTCATAATTTTTTTCTAATAAATCAACACATGTATGTGATCCAATATATCCTAGGCCACCTGTTACAAGAATTTTTTTCAAATCAAAAATTATTAATTTACCATAAAGAAACAGGATATTTTTTTTCTGTTATAAGTCTATTTATGTTTTTAATAACATCAGGTTTATCTTCTTTAAAAGTAATTCCAAACCATTCTTCATTAACTTTTTGTACATAAATTTTTTTATTATCAATTATTAACGAATTTAGAATTTCAGGAAGTAAAAATTCTTTTGTTAAATGATTAATATTTGAATTTAAAAATATTTTAAATTCTTTTGTTAAATGATTTACAAATGATTTTCTAAAACCAAATAAATTCATCGATACTTGCTGATTTTGGTCAATTTGTATTTTATTAGTTTCATTTTGTAATCCATAAATTTTATTTTCTTTTGTATTTAGTTTTATTTCATGAGTTTCTTTTATTCCTTTTAGAAGATTTTTTTCAACATTACAAACACCTCTGGAAACTTCTCCATTTTTAGAAAGAGTATTTTTTATTAAATATGAGATAACACAAGCATTAAATTCAGATTCTTCAATATTTATTAATGTATTATACATTTCCTCATATCCCCCAAGTCCATAGAAATCATCTGCATTAACTGTTGCAAATGGTTCATTAATAACACTTTCACAACAAATAACTGCATGGCCTGTTCCCCAGGGTTTGATTCTGTTTGAAGGTAACTTATTATTTCCTAATCCATAATTCATAGGTTGAGGTACAATATCATATCGTATATTTTTAAACCTATTAAAAATTGGAATATATTTTTTTTCAAAATATTCAATAAGTTCCTCAGTCGTTAATATGATAAATTTTTTAAATCCAGCCTTCATAGCATCAAAAATTGAATAATCAAGGATGGCTTCTTTGTTTGGGCCAAAACCATCAACTTGTTTTAATCCTCCATATCTACTACCTAGTCCTCCAGCCAAAATTAAAAGTGATGGTTCCATTTTTTATTCTTTTTTTAAATCATATCCCCCTGAAAAACCCGATAAATTCCATTTTCCAGAAAAAGATTCTTCTTTAAATCTTGCTTCTTCAAATTCTGCTCCAGTTCTATATCTTATGCTTCTACATCGCCACCAAGAGGTATTAGCAGCTAAACAATCATCATATTCACCTCCATTTTCAATAAATTTTGTTTCAGAAAATTTAATCCATCCATATTCATCAATCTTACCAGAAATATAAAAAGTTGAGGAGGAATTTGAATATGAAGTTTCGCCACTAAAATTACATCCATCAGATGAAGTTACTTTTAAAGTAAATTGTTCGCTAAAGTTACCAGAATTTGAGTATTGATTCCCTTTCCAAGTACCAATCATTTTTTCACAAGCATCTACACAATCTATAGTAAGTTCATCTTTTTTACAACGATATGTTGTATTCCATAGAAAAATAATAAGTAAAAGGTTTATTAATTTCATTTATTATACTGTTAAGCGAAATTAATCTTTTTTTAAGAAAAAAATAGAAAAAAATTTATTCTTTAAATAATGTAAACCCACCCACTAATTCACATCTCCAGCATGAAATCCCCCATTCTCCAGAAATAGTTTCTTCATTAAATCTAACTTCATCAAATACAGCTCCAGGTCTCCATCTTACAGTTCTGCAAGGACTGCTCCAACCAGATCCGATACAATTTGAATATTCACCACCATCAACTACATAAAAATTTTCGGAAAACTTAATCCAACCATACTCATCTATTGATCCAACTACTGAGAATGTTGTAATTGATTGTGAATAAGAGGTTTCACCAAAAAAAGTACATCCATCAGATGAAGTAACTTTTAATGTAAAAGAATCACTAAAAGTTTTTGCATTATTAGATTGACTTCCAGTCCACGTACCTATCATTTTTTTTGCTGTCTCGTTACAATCAATTGTAAGTTCATCTTTTTTACATCTGTAGGTGGTATTCCATAGAAAAAAAATAAGTACTATATGTAAAATTTTCATTATTGAATTTAATATTCAAAATTATAAAAATTTATTTGATAATTTATTTGCTATTATTTAATATTTTTAAAAAAAATTCATTTCCTTAATAACTTATGTTATCAACATTTGACTGGATTATTGTTTGTTTTTTTACTTTTTTAATTCTTTTTTTTGGTTTAGTAGTATCAAAAAATAGTTCTAAGGACTCTAAACAATATTTTTTATCTGGAAGAAATCTTCCTTGGTGGTTATTAGGAGTTTCTATGGTTGCTACTACTTTTTCTGCTGATACTCCAAATTTAGTTACCGAAATTGTTAGAAGAGATGGAATTGCTGGTAATTGGCAATGGTGGGCATTTTCTTTAACAGGAATGATGACTGTTTTTTTTTATTCAAAACTATGGAGAAGGTCTAAGGTTCTTACGGACTTAGAATTTTATGAAAAGAGATACAGTGGAAAAGAAGCTGCTTTTTTAAGAGCATTTCGAGCTATCTATCTAGGTCTATTTTTTAATGTTATTATAATGGCATCTGTTAGTTTAGCTGGAATTAAAATAGGAGGGTTATTACTAGATTTGTCACCTGTTGAATGTGTTTTATTTACTTCTTTTTTTACAGTTATTTATTCAACTCTAGGTGGTTTAAGAAGTGTGATTTTTACAGATTTTATTCAATTTATCCTTGCTATGATTGGATCAGTTTGGGCATGTATCTATATAGTTTCAATGGATGAAATTGGTGGCTTAACTTCATTATTTTCACATTCTAATGTAGAAGGTAAATTAAATTTTTTTCCTGATATTGATGATTATAAGTCATTGTTTTCTCTTTTCATAATACCTATAGCAGTTCAATGGTGGAGTGTATGGTATCCAGGTGCAGAACCTGGTGGTGGTGGATATATAGCTCAAAGAATGTTATCTGCAAAAAATGAAAACCATGCTTTAAAAGCCACTTTATTATTTAATGTTTTTCATTATGCTTTAAGACCATGGCCTTGGATTTTAATTGCTTTATCTTCATTAATAATTTTTCCTGATTTGGATGATATATCAAAAACTTTCCCCCATTTAGATTTAAATGTAATTGGAGATGATTTAGCATATCCTGCTATGCTTTCTAATCTTCCAAGTGGACTTTTAGGTTTAATTCTTGCATCACTAATTGCAGCTTTAATGAGTACTCTATCATCTCATTTAAATTGGGGATCTTCATATTTATCCTTAGATTTTTATAAAAGATTCATAAATAGAGATGCTACTGAAAATCAAATTGTAAATGTAGGAAAGATTTCTACTATTTTATTGATGTTTATTTCTTCTATGATTGCTTTATATTTGGATTCCGCATTATCAGCATTTAAAATATTATTACAAATTGGTGCTGGAACAGGTTTAATTTTTATTCTAAGATGGTTTTGGTGGAGAATTAATGCATATACTGAAATATCAGGGATGATAGTCTCTTTTTTGATAGCATTGTATTTTGAATTTTTCCATGAAATAATATTTTCTTTTAAATTAAATACTGACGAACAACTTATTACAGGAGTTTTTATTACAACAATCTCATGGTTATTAGTAACGTATTTTACAAAACCTACTAATATTATTAAGCTTTCTGAGTTTTACAATTTAGTTAAACCTAAAGGTGTTGGTTGGAATGGATTTTTAAAACTTGCAAAAAAAAATAATATTAAAATAAATAAGCAAAGAGGTTCTTTTATTCCAAATTTTATTTCAATGCTTTTAGGAATAGTTATAATTTATTGTAGTCTATTTTTAATAGGCTTTATCTTATATAATAACTTTTTTGTTTCTCTAATTCTATTTTTAATAATTATGATTTCTATATTAATGTTAATTAGAAATATGCAAACGAATTATAATTATTAACTTAAATGGGAGAGGATTATGTAATAGATTTTTTATCTGATGAATGGATTTTAAATTCTTTTTTATCTTTTTTATATGTTTCTATTTCATTATTTATTGGATTTAAATTAGATATAGAAAAAAAATTTGTTTTTGCTAAAGCTATTGCATATTCTTTAATTTTATTTTTATTCTTATACAATTTTTTCCATTTACATTTAGGGACATGGTTTTTTCAAAAAAGACTTCCTCTTCAACTTTGCTATATAACCCAATTGATTTGTTGTATTATCTTATTTATTCCTAAAAAGCAGCTTTTATTTGACTTAGCATTTTATTGTGGTGTTTTAGGTGGGTTTCAAGCATTGCTAACACCATTAATTGATGACTATACAGGAATAAAATTTTTTTATTTTGATTATTATTTTGTTCATTCAACTATAGTGCTATTCCCGCTTTATCTTTTTTATATTCTAAAGATGAAATTAACTAAATACTCATGGTTAAAAACTTTTCTTTTTTTGAATTTATTAGTTGTAGTTATTATGCCTATAAATTTTTTATTGGATTCTAATTATATGTATCTATCAAAACCACCAAACGTTGATCACCCATTAGCTTCTGGTATTTGGCCATATTACATTTTAAAATGGGAAATTTTTGTATTATTTCTTTTATATATAACTTATTTAATATTCAATTCTAGAATTTTTAAAAACTAAATTATAAATTACCAATTAAAAATTTTAAAAAATTAAATTGAAGATAGGATTTATTAAGGAGGATAAAGATACTAGAGTATCACTGACTCCAGAAGTTGCAAAAAAATTTAAAAGATCTAATCATGATCTGTTTATAGAATCTGGTGCAGGTGAACTTAGTAATTTCAAAAACTATGATTACGAAGAATTTGCATCCGTTGTAAGTTACTCAGATTTATTAAAAACATCTGATATACTAATTTCTATTAATCCAATAGAATTAAATAAATTAAATTCTGATTTTTCAAATAAAATATATTTAACCAATTTTAATTCCGTAGATACTAATAATTTTTTACCTACTTTAGAGAAAAATAAAATTCATGTATTTGATTTAGGAATAATTCCAAGAACAACTATTGCTCAAAGTATGGATATATTATCTTCTCAGGCAAATTTATCTGGTTATAAAGCAGTTATAAAGGCAGCAGAATTGCTTCCTAGAATGTTTCCGATGATTATTACAGCTGCAGGTAGCATCAAGCCTGCTAAAGTTGTTATTTTAGGTGCTGGTGTAGCTGGCCTTCAAGCTATTGCAACAGCAAAAAGACTGGGTGCTGTAGTTGAAGCTTCTGATCCTAGGTCTGCTGCAAGAGAAGAAGTCTTAAGTTTAGGTGCAAAATTTATAGAAGTTGAGGGAGCAGTTGAAGATTCTTCTGCTGGTGGGTATGCTGTAAAGCAAACTAAAGAATATTTAGAAAGACAAAAAAAAGAGGTTTCTAAAAGGCTAGAATTAGCAGATGTTGTAATTTCTACTGCACAAGTACTAGGAGGTAAATCTCCAATTTTAATTCCTAAATCTATAGTTGATAAAATGAGACCAGGTTCAGTTATAATTGATCTTGCCTCAGCCTCTGGTGGTAATTGTGAAATGACTCAAGATGGTAAGATGATAACATATAATGATGTTAAAATTCTTGGTAATTCATATTTATCATCTGATCTTTCTCAAGATTCTAGCAATTTATTTTCTAATAATGTTTACAATTTTTTAGAATATATAATTAATGATAATAAAATTTCTAACAATGAAGAAGATGAAATTTTTAAACAGTGTTACATTACAAAAAAAATAAAATTTAATTAAATGGAAACTTTATTGAATTATATTACTGAAAATGAAATATTTATTTACCTATTATTATTCACAATAATCTTAGGGTTTGAAGTAATCTCAAAAGTTCCTACAATACTACATACCCCTTTAATGTCTGGTGCAAATGCTATTAGTGGAATAGTTGTTTTAGGGGCCATTATATTGATTAGGCAAACTGATCCATCTAATTTAACAATTTTGATTCCAGCTTCTATGGCATTATTTGTTGGTTCAATTAATGTTTTTGGTGGCTTTATTGTAACAGATAGAATGTTGGGAATGTTTAAGAAAAAAAAGAAAAAGTAATATGTTTAATTTAGTTTTCTTATTGGCAGCATTTTCATTGGTCTGGGGATTAAGACTTCAAAGTAATCCTGAATCAGCAAAGAAGGGAAATTTTTTAGCTTCTATGGGAATGGGTTTAGCAATTTTTGCTACGCTATTTTTTGAAATTAAAGATCAATCTATATTCAATAATTTAATTTGGATATTAGTTCCAATTTCTTTATCAGCATTAATTGGTACTTATGTTGCTAAAAATGTCCAAATGACATCAATGCCTCAAATGGTATCTATTTTTAATGGCCTTGGTGGTTTAAGTGCTGTTTTATTATCATTTATTGAACTTTATAAGGTATCATCAACAAATACTGATACATTTTTTTCCTATAATATTACGTTGATAATGAGTCTTTTTATAGGTTCAGTTGCTTTTACAGGTAGCATGTTAGCATTTGCTAAGCTTGATGGATATAGATGGTCAGAAAAGCTTATTTTGCCGTATCAGCATATTATAAATATTGTTCTTCTAGTAACTATTATCATTTTTTCTTATTTGTATTTCATTAACCTTTTAGACTTTAATTACATTTTATTTATTCTTATAATCTCTCTTGTTTATGGTATTTTCTTTGTTGCTCCAATAGGTGGTGCTGATATGCCTGTAGTAATATCATTACTTAATTCATTTACAGGAATTACTGCTGCTTTAACAGGAATAATTTTTAACAATAATGTTATGTTATTAGGTGGTATTCTTGTAGGTGCAGCGGGTACAATATTAACAGTTCTAATGTGTGAAGCAATGAATAGATCTCTATTAAATGTATTAATTGGTGGTTTTTCAGCATCAGGAAAATCTTCAAAAAAATCTGAAGACGGTGATATTAAAGAAATATCAGATTCAGATTTTGCAGTTCAGCTATTTTATTCATCAAATGTAATATTTGTTCCTGGTTATGGTTTGGCTGTAGCTCAAGCTCAAAAAATATGTAAAGAAATTCAAGAGACTCTTGAAAAAAATGATGTTGAAGTTAAATATGCAATCCATCCAGTTGCTGGAAGAATGCCTGGTCATATGAATGTATTGTTAGCTGAAGCTGATGTTGATTATTCTAAACTTATAGAGTTAGACGAAGCTAATGAAAAATTTACTTCTACTGATGTAACTATAGTTGTAGGTGCAAATGATGTAGTTAATCCTGATGCAATTGACGATTCATCAAGTCCACTTTTTGGAATGCCAATTTTAAAAGTATGGGAATCAAAAAATGTGATTGTATTAAAAAGAAGTATGAATCCTGGTTATGCTGGGGTGCAAAATCCTTTGTTTTTTAAAGATAATTCAAAAATGTATTTTGGAGATGCAAAAGATAGCCTTCAAAGATTATCTTCTGAACTCAAAAATTTATAATATATTTTTTTAAATTGGACTGATGTTAAGAGGTTTAATTTTTTTTTCTTTTATTCTTTTTTTTAGCTGTAATAATAATGTTTCTCAAAAACCTAATATTATAGTTTTCTTTTTTGATGATTTAGGATATGGTGAGCTAGGAGCATATGGTCAAAAAATAATTCAAACTAAAAATATTGATAAACTATCAAATTCAGGAGTAAAATTTACGAACTTTTATTCAGGGTCTCCGGTATGTGCTCCATCTAGAAGCATTTTTTTAACAGGTCTTCATTCAGGAAATACTCCAATAAGAGGTAATCATGAATATGGTAGTAGAGGTGATGTATGGGATTATCATAAAATGTCTCAAAATCCAAATCTAGAAGGACAATATCCTATTGGTGAGAATACTTTGATATTTCCTATGCTACTAAAAAATTCTGGTTATAAAACAGCTATGGTGGGTAAATGGGGTTTAGGACCTCCAAATTCAAAATCCATTCCAACAAATATGGGTTTTGATTATTTTTATGGATACAATTGTCAAAGAATGGCACATAATTTATATCCTCCACATTTATGGGAAAATTCAGAGAAGGATACTTTAAATAATAAAGTAATATCACCCAAACTTAAATTACCTATAGATTCCGATCCTTATGATGAATTAAACTATAATACATTTAATCAAAATGATTATGCACCAGAAATTATGCATAAAAAAGCAATTAATTTTTTGAATCAAAATAAAGAAAATCCTTTCTTTTTATTTTATGCTAGTCCTCTACCTCACGCACCTCTTCAAGCACCAAAATATTTAATTGATAAGTATAAAAAAATTATTGGTAAAGAAGATCCTTATATTGGCAATAAAGGCTACTTTCCTACAAGATATCCAAGAGCTACTTATGCTGCAATGATTGAATATATAGATCTTCAAGTTGGAGAAATCATTGAAGAACTTAAATATTTAGATATTTATGATAATACAATTATAATAATTTCAAGTGATAATGGACCAACTTATGCTGGTGGTGTAGATTATGAGTATTTTAATAGTACTGGTATTTTTCAAAATAAGAAAGATAGAATGAAGGGTTATATTTATGAGGGGGGAATAAGAGTTCCAATGATTTTATCTTGGCCTGAAAAAATAAAAAAAGGAAAAGTTATAAACGAAATATTTGCTAGCTATGATCTTTTTCCAACAATTTGTGACTTAACAAATGTAAATTTTTCTGAAAAAATTGATGGGATTACCATGAAACCAATAATTTTAGGACTAAAAAATCAAAATTTTCATGACTATTTATACTGGGAATTTCCTGCTTACGGTGGTCAACAAGGTATTAGGCTTGGGAAATGGAAAGCTATTAAAAAAAATATTTTTAAAGGAAATAGAAATATTGAATTATATGATTTAAATAATGATCCTAAGGAGACTTATGATTTATCTAAACAAAATTTAAATATTTTAAACAAAGTTGACTCTCTTTTTAAAATTGAACATTCAACTTCAAGTATAGAAAGGTTTAAACTAGGTTATATAGATAATGATAAAAATTAATATATTAACTAAAACTTAACTTAATATCTTAATATTTTGTTCTTTTTTGCTTACTTTTAAGATTGAATTAAAATTTAAAATTACTAGTTCCATATTTTTTTAATTTTTAAATGAAATTGATGCTGAAAAAATACCTTTTAAAGATTTACAGTTTAGCACTTTTAATTATTATTCTCATTTCATCTTGTAATCTTGATGAATTTGATTTTGATAAAATATCTGACCAAGTTGTTTATAAACCTGGTTTTGCCTTTCCTATCGCAAGAGTTAAGGCAACCATAGAAGATTTTTTGGACAAATCTGATACCACCATTGTTATTGATAAGAGCAACAAAAATTTATTAAAAATCAGATACGATCAGAGTGATCTTATTGATGTATCATTAAGTGAAGTATTTGATATATCAAGTGTTTCAACTAGTATTTCTCAAAGTATGACTACTGAAACAGTTGATATAGCTGATGTTTCAGGTACAGAAACAAAAATTACACTAAGAAATTTAACTGACAATTTTCCTGCTTTATCCGGGTTAAATGCATTAAATGGTGCTCAAGCTCCTTTTCCACCTTTTAATTCTAGTGGAGTATCTGGAGGAGATTACAATTTTACTGCATTAGATCAATTCCAGTCTGCTACTTTCGAATCTGGAACTATGGAACTTACTATGGATAATCAACTTCCTGTTATAGTTAGTGCTACATATCAATTGAGAAGTGGAGGAAGTCTTGTTGGAGAGTTTAATTTTACTGATGTAGCCGCTGGTCAAACTAAAACGGTGTCACTTAATCTAGCAGGAAAAACTTTTACAAATGCAATGACTGTTAATTTGAAAGAATTTGTAACTCCAGGTTCTTCAGGATCAAATGTATCAATTGACTTGGATGGATCTTACATGGGTGTTAAGGTTGATATTAAAAATGCTAAAATTAACTCTGGGGTAGTTAAGGTTACAGATTCAAAAGCAGTTGAAAGCTCAACTGAATATCCAGTAGATATTGGAGATGGTATAAAATTAAAGAAACTTACCTTAAAAACCGGTACAATAAACTTTACAATATCTTCTGCGATGACCGTAGATATGGAGATGAAAATTAAACTTCCTAGAGGAATTAAAGATAATGATACACTTCAAACTACGATTAATATACCTAATGGACAAACAATAAATTATGCTTGGCATATAACTGGTTCTACTCTAGATTTATTTTCGCCTGCAACTTCTACTTATAATTCTTTATTAGCAGAATTTGAGGTTAATGTAAGTTCAGGAGGATCATACATTAATTATGCTTCTGGTCAAACAATATCTGTTACTGCGGGTTTTGCTAATCTAGAATTAGATTACGCTGAAGGTAATTTTGGTCAAATGGAAGTTAAACTTGATTCTGGTAATTTTGATATAGGTACTGATTTCTTTGAGTTTTATGATAAAGTAGATGGTGAATTTTCTCTAACTAATCCTAGTATGGGTCTAACATTAAAAAGCTCTATAGGAATTCCATCACAATTAGATCTTCAGGTTACAGGAATTGATAAAATAGGAAATACTTCATCACTTGATGCAGAAAAACAGAGTATAAATTATCCTAAAACAGTTTCGGAAGGTGAGGTTGAAACTGTCATTTCTTATAATAAAGATAATTCTAATATTGTTGGTCTTTTAGATTTACCTCCAGATGAATCTATATCCTATAAAGGATCAGTAAAACTCAACCCAGATGATACTACTGTTTCAAATAATTTTATTTATAGTGATTCAAAGGTTTCCGGAGGATTATTTTTTGAAGTTCCATTTCAAATTTCAGCAAAAGATATGAGTTATAGTGACACAACTAATCTTGATTCTTTTGATAGTTCATATGAAGATTTTAATGATTATTTTAAAAGTGCAGAAATGTCGATGCAATTTACATCTGGTTTACCATTAGGTTTATCTGTTATTATATCATTCTTAGATGATAGTTCCAATACTCCTTTAGTCACTTTAGATCCATTTACCATTGATCCCGCACCAGTAGATGATTCGTCTTTTATAAGTGCTAATTCTGAGGGTACTGCAAAATTAAGTTTGAATAAGTCTCAGGCTGATAAAATTTATAAATCAACTAGAATGATTTATCAAGTAAAAGTAAATTCCTTTCAAAATAAGGGGGTTAACATTACTTCAGATGCAAGTTTAGAGTTTATGCTTGCTATGAAAGTATTATTTAATATTAGTAATTTAAATGGTGGTTAATCGATGAAAAAATTAAAAACAATTTTATTCAGATTAATAATAAGATATTCACTTTTATTGTTTTTTATTTTTTCCTCATTAAGTGGATTTTCTCAAGGGTTTTTAACCATGTATGGATTGAAAGGATTACCAAATAATAATGAACTTAACCCTTCTTTGTATGATGATTCTAGTAAATTGTACATAGGACTTCCTGTTCTCTCTGGAATTAGTATGAAATCAAGTCTTGATTTTGCTTACTCAGACTTAATTCATTATAGACCAGCCGGCGATTCATTAATAATTGATATTCCAAAATTTTATAAGAAATTAAAAAATAAAAATAAGCTTTCTCTTGAGTCTACAATTAATTTATTCAGTTTTGCGATCAGAGGTAGAAGTAAAAAAGAATGGTTGGGATTTGATAATTTTAGGATTTCTTTTGATATAAAAGAAAGACTTTTAGGTCAGATTGGTATTGATAAAGGTTATTTCACTCTTCTTCATGAAGGTAATGTCAATTATTTAGGAAAAAACTTTGATTTAGGCAACATGTCTATGAATATGACTCATTATCGAGAGTATGGAATTGGTTTCACAAAAGATATAATGTTATTTGATAAAAGATTTTCTGCAGGTGTTAGAACAAAATTTTTGTTTGGTAAAGGTAATTTAAATGCTGATAAGTTTAATATGCAGTTATTATCAGATGATTTGCCATCCTTTTTACAATATACTGCCTTAGCAGATGCAAATGTATCATCTCCATTGATTTTTACATTTGATAATGAAGGCCTTATCGATGATGTTAATTCATCTAATCTTGAAGACACAGATTCCATCATTGGTTATCTTAGAAATACTAAAAATAAAGGTTTTGCATTGGATTTGGGAGCAACTTATGAATTTTCAGATAAAATTACTTTTGGTGCTAGTTTAATTGACTTTGGAACCATAAGATGGAAAAAAGGTGTTTATAATTTATCTGCAAATGCTTCATATAAATTTAATGGTGTAGATTTAACCCAATCTATTAATGAAGATGATGCTGATTATAAATCAACAGACGATGTTTTAGATGAAATGTTAGATTCATTAGAAAACTCTTATAAGATTACAAATTCAGAAAATAAATATTCAACTCCAATTCCAACAAAAATGTATTTTTATGGAAATTATAAATATAATTATAAATTAGATTTTGGTTTATTATCAAGATTCTATTTCTATGAAAACAATACTGATTTTTCATTAACTTTATCTGCAAATGCAAAGCCAGTAAAGTGGTTTTCATTCTCAGCTAGTTATTCTGCAATTAATGGAAATTATAATAATTTAGGTATTGGGATGACTATTCGTGGTGGACCTGTTCAATTTTATTTATTATCTGATAATATAGCTGCTGCTATGAGACCTTCTAGAGCTCAATTTATTAATTTTAGATTTGGTATCAATTTATTATTTGGAAGAGATTGGGGTACCTATGTTGTAAAAAGCCCAAGAAAGTAAGCTGATTTTTTAGTTTTCTATTCATATTACATTTGATGTTTTTGTTTTATAAATTTTTTATTACTTTAATTATTTTTCATATTTCTGAAAAAAAATGGATAGATATATTTAATGGTAATAATTTGGATGGTTGGGAAATTAAAATTAAAGGACATAAAGTAAATGATAATTTCAACAACACCTTTAAAGTTAAAAATGGTGTTCTCGAAGTTTCATATGATGGATATGATCAATTTGATAATAAATTTGGACATATTTTTTATACTTTAAAAGAATTTAAAGATTATCATTTAAGTTTAGAGTATCGTTTTTTTGGATCTCATTTACTAGGTGCGCCATCTTGGTCTATAAAAAATAGTGGTATTATGATTCATTCCCAATCTCCTTTCTCAATGTTAATTGATCAAGAATTTCCTGTAAGTATTGAAGCTCAACTTTTGGGCGGTATTGATAAAAGTAAATCTAGAAGTACACTTAATATGTGTAGCCCTGGAACAGAAGTATTTATAAAAGATATCAAAGCATCATCACATTGTGTTAATTCGAAATCAAAAACTTATTATTCTGATCAGTGGATAAAAGCTGAAGTAATAGTTTATTCAGATTCTATTATTCATCACATAATAAATAAAGATACAGTGCTTAGTTATACAAATATTACAATAGGAGGAGAGTATACACCTGAAAACTTTTCTAAAAAAATAGGGAGTAATTTAAAAAGAGGTTTTATTTCTCTCCAATCTGAAGGTCATCCAATTCAATTTAAAAATATAAAAATAAAACCTCTCTAAATATTAGAAAGGTTTTATTTTAAAAGTATTAATTTATTCCTTCACCAAGAATATGTGGTGCTCCAACCTTTTTAAGTTCTGATTTTATTTCAGGAATTTTAACTTGATTAACTTCTTTAACTTTTTCATACATTTTTGACAACATACTTTCAGCAACAGATAACTGTTCCTTATGAAGGGCTGTTGGTCCGTATGTAGTAGATAGACCTCTCGATGCTACTCTCATATGATAACTTACTGTTGGTTTATTTTTTTCACCAATTTCAGATTTTGATTTATTACCGTTAAGCTCTTCATCAAGATCATGAAGATGAGTTTTTAAATCATATATCTTTTTATTTAATTCACCAGATTTTGCATGAGATCTTGACAATGCAATACTCATTGTATTTACTATATTTATACTTTCTCTTAATACGTCAGATACGATAGTTGATTTTTCATTCAATTCTTTTACTTTTTGAGCAAAAGTATTATAATCTTCATAAGAAGTGCCTTTTAAAGTACCTTCTCTTAGAGGAACTACATTAAAATTGACTGGTCCATCTAACTTACTAATTACACCATCATCTTCTTTATATAAATCAACTGTATAACTTCCTGGAGTAACTAGAGGCCCAGATGAATTCCAACCTCTTCTTCCTCCTTGAGCAGAAGATCCTGAAGAAGGTCTTAATGGTCTTGGATTGGAGTGTCTAAGATCCCAAGCTACTCTATTCATTCCTTTATTATTTGATCCAGTTATCTTTCTTACTACGTTTCCATCTTTATCCTTTATGTAAAACCAGATCTTTACTTTTTCTTCTCTTCTTTCATCTTCGAGAGCATCCCATCCTGGGAATGGAATATTCTGATTGTTTTTATTTAACTCTCTTTCTTTTTTCTTTCTTTCTTGTTTTAAGGTAGTATACCTTTTACTTAGGTGGTAAGTAAAAGTAGCTCCGAATTCTGGATTTGGAGCAAAATAATAATCTCCTCCAGTATTACCTATTATACTTTTTGGAACATACCATAAAGCATCTTTGATAGAAAATAATGATCCTTCTTTTCTTTGTTTTTCTCTTCCAGATTCCTTTAATGGAGAGATTTCCCTTAACGGACTATAATCATCTAGTACATAAAAACCTCTTCCAAATGAAGCTCCGACTAAATCATTTTCTCTTTTTTGAATTACTAGATCTCTGAATGAAATAGTAGGGGATCCTGGAATTTTTTGCCAGTTTCTACCGCCAGTTAAGCTAGTGTAAATTCCAAATTCAGTAGCTAGAAAAAGTAAGGACTTATCTACATGGTCTTGAACAATTCTCCAAACTAATGTTCTTTTTGGAATATTTGAACTTATTGATGTCCATGTTTCACCCATATCAGAACTTTTATATAAATAAGGATTAAAGTCACCTTCTTTATGATTATCAAGTGCAACATAAACAGTATTTTCATCATAAAGATCAGCTTTTATATCGTTAATAAAAGTTCTATTTGGAAGACCTAACTTTGTTACTGGTATTTTTTTCCAACTTTCACCACCATTTTGAGTTACTTGTATAATGCCATCGTCAGTTCCAGCCCATACTACACCTTTTTTTATTGGTGATTCTGATAAAGAGGTTATTGTATTATATGTCGACATAGCCTTAATGTCCCATGCATTGTCCCAACTTTGACTTCTACCCATAATTGGTAATTCTATTCTTTCTTCATTTCTTGTTAAATCCGATGAAATGGCTTCCCAACTATCGCCCCTGTTTTCAGATTTCCAAACTCTTTGTGAGCCAACAAAAATTGTTGATGCATTATGAGGACTAACTAAAATAGGCGTATCCCAGTTGTATCTTTCAAATGGCTCTCCTTCTTTTGGGTGAGGTTGAATTAGTACTTGCTCTCCAGTTTTCAAATCAATCCTATGCAAAACACCTTGTTGAAATTCTCCATAAACAATATCATTATATTCTGGATCAGTTGCAGTTTGATGTCCATCTGCACCTAAAATTTTATACCAATGTTTATTAGCAATTCCTTGTCTTTCATCAGTTCTAGAAGGGCCTCCAGCAGAACCGTTGTCTTGTGTTCCTCCAAAAATATGATAAAATGGCTTTTTATTATTTACCGCGACTTTATAGAATTGCGTTAAAGGAAGATTTTTAAAATATTTCCATGTTTCAGCTAAATCAAAACTTTCATATATACCTGCATCAGTCCCTACTAGAAGATAATTTGGATCATCATCTCTAAAATTAATGGAATGATTATCAGAATGTTTATCTCTTTCTTTTAATTGAACAAATGTTTTTCCTCCATCTTCAGAAGTAAGAATCCTTACATTCATAAGGTAAAGTCTATCAAACTTGTGTGGGCTTGCATAGAGTTCTTGATAATAATGAGGTCCAGTGGCACCTGAAACAGTATTTGACATTTTTTTCCATGATTCCCCTTTATCTTCTGATCGATAAACTCCTCCTTTTGTTCTTTCAAGTTCTATTGCTGCATATAGAACATCTGGTTTTTGAGGTGATATAGCAAGTCCAATTTTTGCCATTCTTATTGAATGTCCATAGTTTTCTTTCTCATCTAAAATACCATCGTCATTTAAATCTTGAGCATTTTTTGGTAACCCATTATTAAGCTCTCTCCAAGTTTCTCCTCCATCAGTAGATTTATGAATTCCAGTTCCAGGACCACCTCCCATTAATGCTGCAACAGTCCTATGTCTTTGCCATGTAGCGGCATATAAAACGTTTGGGTTTCTTGGATCGATTAATAGATCTGTTGCACCGGTCCATTCATTACCACCTAAAACTTTTTTCCAATTTTTTCCCCCATCGATAGTTTTAAATAAACCTCTTTCTCCACCTTTAGACCATAATGGTCCTTGAGCTGCAACCCAAACTATATTAGAATTATGTGGATGAACTATAATCTTTGAAATGTGTTCAGATGATTTTAAACCCATATTTTTCCAATCTTTTCCTCCATTTTCAGATTTGTATACTCCATCTCCATAAGCTACGTGTCTTCCTCCAACATTTTCTCCTGATCCTACCCATATAGTTGAGTGATTATTTGGATCAATAGTAATGCAACCAATCGAATAAGAAGATTCATCATCAAAAATAGGTTTCCATGTTGTTCCAGAATTTTCAGTTTTCCATACACCTCCAGAACCAACAGCAACATACCAAAGGTTTTTATTTTCTGGATGAATAGCAATATCTGCAATTCTTCCCGACAAAAAAGCAGGCCCAATATTTCTAAGTTTTAAAGCAGAAATTGAAACATTTCTACTACTTGAATTATTACCTGTGTTTTTAGCTGGTTGTCGTTTTCTTTGAGCGAAAATCGATGTAGATATTAGAGACAATAATAGTATATATAAAAATATATTTTTTTTCATAATTGAATTTTTAAGGGTTAACAAAGGAATATAAATTTAATAAAATAATTTAAAATGAGTATGTAAGTCTAATTAAATTCTATCTTAAATTAATTTAAAGAATTTTTAATGTTATTTTTTAGTTTTAAAACTTCCGATTTCCATCTAGAAATGTTTATTTCTTTATTTTCATATTTTTCATGAGCCATTTCAACAGAACTTTCAATTTGATTTGACCATGAATCCAATAATATATCTATTTGACTCATGTTAAAAAAACTATTTTTAAATACATTATCAAGACTATCATATTTTATTGTATATATGGCATAACTACCAATTATTTTATCACAACTCGCAGATCTTTGATAAAGACCTGCTTCTCCGAATCTAAATGATTTACAGTTTGAACTCTTATTATGCCACTTATCTTTTATTGGAGTAACCGGATTTTCATTTGTAACTAAATTTTCAAAGGCATTATCCAAGTCCCAAGGGATAAGTTGAAGATTATTTACAATAGGGTCTACATACCAATAATAATTATGATTATTACAATAACCGTTTCCTCCACAATACCAATGTAGAAATCCATCATCATTTGCAATTCTTCTATCTACAACTATCGTTCTTAAAAATTGTTCTGTATCAATCCATTTAGAAATAACGGAATTAATTTCATTATCAGATGCAGTTTCGACTTCTATTCCAAAATTTTTCATTTTTGAAACATCTGAAATTTCTTCATTTGTTTTAAGAGCATCTTTCAATCTATCCTCGCTAGTTGCATTATTATAATTATTTATTGGCCAAACTTCTTTATATAAATTTCCATCGCCATTTGTGAAATTTTCATTACAAAATCCTCCATCAATTTGTTCTGTGTTTGCATATAATCCAGAAAACTCACCATTTATATAAATTATAGCATGATTTGATCTTGGAGCTGGGACATTAAAACTTCTATACATCCAATAACCAAGTCTTTCATGCATTTTACTTGGATCTAAATTTTGTGAGTGAAATTGAAGTTTTTTCAATCCATAAAATTCATTGTCACTACCTTTCCAATTAATTTTTAATTTGAGAGATAATTTAGGGCACTTTTTTGCTCCACTTGGATTTGACCAATCTTCTCCTTCAAGACAACCTACCCAAGCTCCAATTGAGCCTTTATATCTAATACCAATTTTTGATATAATTTCGTCTTCAAAAACTAAAGATCCTTCAACATATTGTTCTGCTGCAGGGTCTGCATCAATTTTAGAAAGGTTTTCATTTGTAAGCCAAATATCAAATCTATGTAACTTATTTTGGTCGTATATGTATTCGGATTTATGTGAATTTTTATAGGAATATTCACTATAAGAATTTCTTATTTTATCTAAATCAATATCTGATAATGTAATTTGTTCTTGATTTTTATTACAACTAAAGAAAAGTAATAAAAAAATAATAGTATAATTTGTTAAGTTGTTTCTCATATATTTCAAGAAATTGATATTATAAAACAAAGTTAATCTAACTATATTTGTATTTTTAATAACATATATGAAAAATTTTTTTTTTATTTATTGTTTTACATTATTTATTATTTCATGTAATAAAGATGAAGTTAAAGTTGATGAGATTTCTGGTCTTTTTATAAATGAGTTTTTGGCAAGTAACGATGCTTGTTGTGCTGATGAAAACGGTGAGTATGATGATTGGGTAGAACTATACAACAAAACAGAATCTCCAATAGATATTGGTGGAATGTATTTTACTGATAAACCTGACGACGATGATCCATATAAAATTCCTGATTCTATTCCTTCTAAAACTACTATACCTCCAGGTGGCTTTCTTGTTCTTTGGTGTGATAAAGACGAAGAACAGGGAATCCTTCATTTAAAAGTTAAACTATCTGCTGATGGTGAATCTGCAATTTTAATTGATAAAGATAGAGTTTCAATTATTGATTCTCTAACTTTTGAATCTCAAAAAACAGATGTATCAATGGGTAGAGACCCATCTAATTTCTTACAATGGAAAACTTTTACAAATCCTACTCCAGGTTTTCCGAATAATTAATTATAGATTTATATTGTGAAATTTCTATTTAATTTATTATTTATTATTCTCTGTTTTTCTTGTACTTTCAATCATAAAAACAAACCACCTAATATAATTTTAATAATCAGTGATGACCAGGGTTATGCAGATGTTGGTTTTCATGGTAGTAAAGAAATATTTACTCCAAATATTGATAGAATAGCTAACAATGGTGTAGTTTTTTCTCAGGGATATGTTTCATATGCAGTTTGTTCACCAAGCAGGGCAGGTTTAATTACTGGTAGATATCAAAATAGGTTTGGTTATAGCAGAAATATATTATTAGCTCCAAAAGATTCTACAATGGGATTGCCTTTATCTGAACAAACACTTCCTGAAGTATTAAAAAAAGTAGATTATAAAACAAAAGCCATTGGAAAATGGCATCTTGGTGCTCACAAGTCACTTGTCCCAGAAAGGAGAGGTTTCGATGAGTTTTATGGCTTTATAATCGGGGGACATAGGTATTTTCCAGATGACCTTATTTTAAATGATTTAACTGAAGCTAGAAGACAGATGGATGGATATATTACTAAAATTTATGATAATGGCAAGAGGATAAATACATCTAAATATCTTACTGAAGAATTATCTGATAATGCTGTAAAATTTGTTGATGATAATTCTGAAAACCCTTTCTTTCTATATCTTTCTTATAATGCCCCACATACTCCTTTGCAAGCAACTGAGAAAGATTTAGCCAGGAATATGCATATTGAGGAAGAGAATAGAAGAAAATATGCTGCTATGGTAACCTCAATGGATGATGGAATTGGTTTGATTCTTGATAAACTTGAAGAGAAAAAAATTTCAGATAATACAATAGTTATATTCTTTTCAGATAATGGTGGTGTAGAATGGTACAATTATTCTGATAATGGTGAATTAAGAGGTATTAAAGGAGATTTTTTTGAGGGTGGAATAAGAGTCCCTTTTGTTATGCAATGGCCAGATTTACTTCCTGCTGGATTAACTTATGATAATCCTATAATTGCACTTGATATTTTTGCTACTGCCGCATCTGTAGCTAATGCTGAACAATATATTAAATCAGATATTGACGGTGTTAATTTAATACCTTACATTCTAGGTCAAAAAGATGATTTACCTCATGATTATCTTTATTGGCAGAATAGAGATAAAGATATTGATGTTATAAGAGGAGAGAGATATAAGTATCTTAGAATGGGGGATGAAGAATTTATTTTTGATTTAAAGAATGATATAAGTGAGAAGAATAATTTAATAGATATCTCTAAAAATATTTATAATGAATATAAATTCAAGTTTAAAGAGTGGGAAAAGGATATGATTGATCCTGTTTTTTTAGATTTAGGTAGTGGAAAAGAATATAATAAACTCCATCCAGATAGGTGGTATAATTCTAATCCAGAGAGACAGTAATAGGCCAGCCTTTAAATTGTTTTGAATTATCTAATTTCACATTCTGATATCTTGGCCAGCACTCGAAAGTTACGTTATTTTTTTTCTTATTAAACTTTATAATACCATATCCAGCTCCATTGGAATCAGTATCAGGATTAGCGTATGCATGCATTGTAATTTTATTGTCAAAACCATCTGTATATCTTCCAGTCCATGGTAGTAAATTATTTGATCCAATTCCACCTTTTTCATTTTCAGGCCACCACCATCTACTATAATAATCATTAACTATAGCAGGTACAACGAATGCCCATGGACCATCCTCATATTTTTCTATACCATGCTGTATTAAAGTTGCAATATGTTGATCACCTCCAATATGAACAGCATTAGCTTTTTTTATCAACTTTAATGCCTTATTTCTTCCTTTTTGTGGCCACCCATTTGAATCCATATCTGCATGAAGTCTATTTTCTTTACTTCCATGAAGGTGTGCTCCTCCACAAAATCCAGTTTGAGATAGGACACATTTCATAGTACCTTTTTCATTACCAGATCCCCATTTCTCTAAAAAATCAAGTTGTCTTTCACCTAATAAGGTAAGTCCTTCTACATCTACAGATTTTGAATCATAATTTCGATTTATTATATGATCAGGCCTAGGCCCTTGTTGAGGTATTTTTCCTTTAGGACCAGATTTAAATTTTCTATCTTCGATGATTGCAAAATCAATTCCACCAACGATAAGATTTGTATAATAAACACCTATTCCTTGTTCAATGGAAGTACTATCAAATGGATCAGGAAGATGAGAAGTTTGAGCCCTTTCTACCATTTTAACATAATCTTTATCATAAAAATATCCACCATCATTTCCTGCAGAGGAAGAAGCTTTTTTACCATTTTCACCCCATAAATTTCCTTGCCCTATATCGTGATCATCTGGGATGGTGATGCATGGTCTTTCTCTGAATATTTCTCTGAATTGCATACCGAACTTTAACCATGCAGCAGTGTGTTCTTTATGATCATAAGATTGATCTCCAGCAAAAAATAATATATCTGGGTTTATGTGATTTATATTATTTATGTAATTTTCTCTATCACCTCTATCTTTATTACTATTGCATGAAAAAGCAGCTAAAACAATTTCATTTTTATCAACTGGATCTTTTCTAATAAGACCCTCAAAAAAAGCATTTTTACCATGTTTTAACCTATAATTTATATCTTTTTCAATATCCCAATTCTCAACTCTAAAGGTTGTTGACCAACCTATTTCATTTATTTTTCTTTTTTGTATTTCAACCCAATTTTTTCCTTTTTTTATTTCTAGCCTTACTTCTCTAGATTCATCGGGATATAAAGGAAATAATTGAGCTGACAGTTTTAAAGTACTATTGGACACAGTATATATTCCAAATGCAATAACATCTTTTCTCTCAACTTTAAGATTAATTATTGGATTGGGATCTCTATTCCACCAGTCATTAGTTGATAGGGTATCTAGTGAATTGAAAGGTGCCTTTTCAATACCTTGAAATAATTTTTCATCTGTATCTTCTTTTTTTGCTTTTGTACAAGAGCATATTATAATAGAGAGTATAAATAAAAATTTATTTAAATTTTTCATTTAATTAAGTTTATCAGACAAGATAATCAATTACATACTATTTCGTATTCTGACCAATTTTTTTCAGTTTTTTGATTTGGAAAATAAAAGCATTTTTTTGAATTATTAGGGAAGGTTATATGTTTATAGAAACCATCAGGCACATAGGCCTCTGTATCTAATATTTTGCTATTTTCAGAAAATTTTACTTCTATTCTAATATTTAAAGTTCCAAATTCTTTTGCCCATACTCTGTTTTGTTCTTCAAGTTCTCTCCACTCTCCTCTGTTTAATTGGTCTAATTGCAAAGCACAATTTAAAAAAGAAAATGTAGTATAAAGATTTTCCCATGAATCAGTAAAAGATCCTGCTGGAGCCATGTGACCTTTATCCCAATGGTTATTTTTATAATCCATATTATCTGATGTCCTTACATTATCAACAAGATAAAAATCCATTCCATCTCTGTCTGCAACTTTTGTTATGTTTCTTACTTTATACTCAATCCAATTTGGTTGTTGTTTATTTTCATTATATGAAATTTTAAATACATTGTTTTCAACTAT
>CABZXU010000001.1 GCA_902529805.1 uncultured Marinoscillum sp. | reverse complement strand
TACTTTTGCTGAATTGATAGAGATATCCGCAGTTTGAGCAGTAGTAATTCCAACTTTAGCGGTATTAGCAGTTATGGCATCAGTTTGATCCTGGGTAATTCCATTTGATGCATTGTTAGCATACATAGCATATGGAACACTCATTAGTTGAGATGTGCCTAAGTCTACATTGTCAACTGTTACTTTTAAAAAATAAATTCCTGTAGACCAATCTATTGAAGATAAGTTGTCATTAGTTGTTCCGTCACCAATATTTAAAGTTATTAATCCTTTATCATTAGTTTGAGCAGTATGATCTTCTGTATAGACTACATTTCCAGAGGCTGTGCCAGCGTGTATTGTAAAAGTAAAGCTTACATTTTGGTTAACTTTTGGGTCTCCATTTCCATCTCTTACGATAGCCTGATAATTGAAACCATTAGGTGTTTGGGCAACGGAAATAAATGAAATAATAATAAGCGTTGATAAGAATAATAATTTTTTCATTGGATTTAATATTTAGTTTATTTAAAACTAAATAAATCTTTTAAAAAAAATATGTAAAAAAAAAAATTTATGAATTAATTGTTAAGACTAGGCTCCTGTATCACCAGAGAGAATATAGACTTCACTACCTATATGAACTATTGTTACTATTGCGTGTCGACCTGCGGTTTTTGTCTGTGTGCTTCTATTATTAAGTGAACCACCACCTGCTTTTGTAACTGTAACTTGACCAGCTCCTTTTTGTACAAGCAAACAGTTAAATCCATCAACTAATCCAGCTGGGATTGTGACAGTTATTGCACTTCCATTATCAAGGGTTATAACCTTTCCATTATCAGTAGCTGCAAGTGTATAAGTTGTTCCAGTTTGAGCATTCATTGTTGCGCTATACCCTTTTATAGCATTTCCGCCAAAGTCTGCAGTTTTACCAGTTCCTGTCATTGAAATGTCTCCGGCAACGGCTGTATTTCCTGAAGCACCAGCTACTGTAAATTTGTTTGTATTTACTGCAACATCACCTGTAACTCCAAGTGTTCCGGCAACGGCTGTATTTCCTGAAGCACCAGCTACTGTAAATTTATTTGTATTTACTGCAACATCACCTGTAACTCCAAGTGTTCCAGCAATAGTCGTGTTTCCTGTAGCTCCAGCTACGGTAAGTTTATTTGTATTTACAGTTATATTTCCTGTTGTAGTTAAATTTCTTATTCCAGCAACATCTTTATTTGCATCTGTTACAATTGACTTTGATGCCTCAACTGTTCCAGGTGTGGTAACATCTAAATACAATACTTCTGCAGAAGTTACATCTGATATGGCAACTTTTCCTTGAGCGTCTGTTACTACTGCTCTGGAGGCAGTTAGAGTTGGAGGGACAGGTATTGCGTCAATTTGCGTTTGTATATTTGAAGTAGCTCCATCAAGATAATTTAACTCAGTCGTAGTTATCGTAGACGATGCAGCGATCTTTCCTTGAGCAGATGTGATCACAGCTCTTTCTCCATCTAAAGTTTCATTATCAATACTTGTAGCAGACCCTGTAATAGTAGCTTGTTTTGAGTCAAGCTGTGTTTGGATATTTGAAGATACATTATCTAAATAACCTACTTCTGTAGATGTCACATCTGATACAGCAACTTTTCCTTGAGCATCAGTTACAGTTGCTCTTGATGCGGTTAAAGTTGTAGGTACTGGAATTGCATCTATTTGATCTTGAATATCTGATCTGACATTAGCAAGATAAGTCAGTTTTGTTGTAGTAATATATGTTGCAGCTATTTTACCAGTTCCACTAGATACAAGAACTTTATCGGGTGCTAAATCATTTGTCATAACACTAGTAACAGCTCCAGTAATACTTGCCAAATCTCCTTTTTCACCTTTTGGCCCTTGTGGTCCTGCTGGTCCTGCTGGTCCTGCTGGTCCAGTAAATCCTTGATTACCCGTCGGTCCTGCTGGTCCTATTGGCCCTGCTGGCCCTTGAGGTCCAATGGCACCTTCTGGTCCAGGTGTTTTTGCATTTAATGCATATAATGCATAAGGAACACTTAACAATTGACTCGAACCCATAGCCACATCATCAACATATACTTTAAGAAAATATGCGGATTCTCCCCATTCAATAGCTGAAAGATCATCTATTGTAGAACCTCTTCCAATTTGTGCGTTTACTAAGCCATATTCATTAGATACAGCCGAATGAGTTTCGCTATATTTTACTTGCTCTTGAACATCTAAAATTTCAAATTTTAAAATAACACCCTGGCTTGCTTTTAAACTACCATCGGGGTTTCTTAAAATACCTTGGTAATTAAAAGCATAAGGCGATTGTGAAAATAATTCTCCTGAGAAAAATATTAAAATAGCCGTAAATACTAAACATATACTTTTGAAGTTTTTTAACATTTCAATATTAGTTATTAATACGACCGACAAAGATAAAAAAAATGTAGCTATTTTACTAAAATCAATTTTATAATGATCATTTATTAGATATTATTGACATTCCAATTTGTTTTTTTCATTGATTTTTAAAGCCTGATTTTTGATTATCTTCCCATCGGAGTCAACATATAAGTTTACCAATAAATTTGCTTCATTAAGTAATTGTTTAGCTATATAAAATGAAGAAGACTGGTAATTTACAATTTGTATATTATCATAAATTGGGGAAAGAATTTCTTGTGTTATATTACTAATAACACCCTTTCCTGAAGACGTTTCAATTTCAATTACTTTTTCGTCGTTATCTTTTATTTTTGAAATTTTATTGATGTTACCAATTAATTCATTATTAGTTTCAATATTATAAATGGAGTATTTATCTGATTTTTTTAAAATCACTGAATTTGAATCCCAAAATTGTATCGATTGATATTCAAAGGGAAGAATAACATTTCCATTAAAATCTATGACTCCGAACATAAAAAAATCTTTAGCTATATATCTAGCTGAATCATAAGGTTCTAGTTCATTAAAATACTTAGGTTCAATTAATTTATTATTAGAGATATTGTAGACTCCAAATTTTTCATCTTTTAATAAGGAAATATTATTATTATCAATTAACCTTATTCCATCATAAATTTTTTCTAGAATTAATTTTCCCT
This sequence comes from uncultured Marinoscillum sp., assembly GCA_902529805.1. Taxonomy (GTDB): domain Bacteria; phylum Bacteroidota; class Bacteroidia; order Cytophagales; family MED-G16. Next base: position 214,650 of record CABZXU010000001.1, on the reverse strand, counting down.
TTCTATCTACTATTCCCTTTTTCCCTCCTTCCTCTATTTCGAATAAGTTATCTTTCAATAATTTTTTTGGGGTATATCCTTTCACTTTAATCTTTTCACCTATTATTAGATTGGTGTTATTTTTATTGTTCATAGATAAAATTTCTGATTGTTTGATATTGTATAAAGCAACAAGCTTATTAAATGTATCTCCTTTTTTTACTAGATGAAAAAATTCCATTTTAGGTAATTTCTCCCCTTCTTCAGAATAGATATTTACATCTTTTGAATCTGACACTCTTATGTAATTAATATCTGTATCTGAATTTTCATTTGCTTTTAAAATATTAATAACAGAGCTTGTATCTATTGTCACCTCTTTTCTATTAGAAAAAAATAATTTGTCTGAATTTTCATTTCTAAGCCATATTATTGAGTCGGTTAGGAGTTTAATCGAATCATAGTCTTCAATAATATTTTCCCCACCTGAAATAGAATAAACATTCCATTTATCATTAATTTTTGTAGAAATAAATGATTTATTATGTTCTATATTTTGAAATTCGGTAGAAAATTTAAAATCTAAAGTATAGCTAAAAATTTTAAATCCATTTTCATTTTTTGTAATCCATCCTTTATCCATGGGATAAATGTTTTGTTTAGCTTTTTCAATTACCACATTTAAATCGCTATCAAATAATTCTTCATTATTTTCAGTAAAACAGATTAGATAATTTTTATTTACAAGTTCAAAATCATCATAATAAAAGTTTAACTTATCTTTTTTGTTTTTAATAATTCTTGAAAGATTATTATAGTTTGATATTGCAAATTTTTCATTTTTTTCAAAAATTAAAAATGGGCCTTCTTGCATAACATCATCAAATTTTGATGATAATAATTTTCTTCCTGTAAAAGATATTAGTTCATATGATTCATCTTGCTCTATTAAAATAAATTTTTCAGCTATCACATAGGCATTATCAATTTTTCCTGAAAAAATTAATCTCCCACTTTTGTGTACCAATTCCATTTTATTTTCTTTTATAATCTTAATAAAAGAATTTCCAAGATTTTCTATGTCGATTAAGTTTCCTTTATAAATTATATCTCCAGCTTTATTTATAATACTTTTTTCATTATCATCATTAACTATTAGAAAATCATCCTTAATAACCTCACACATGTATTCTTTTTTTATTGAAGTAAATTTCGGATTGATTGTAGTATTACCAGCTGTATCAATAAAACCATACTTGTCATTTTCATAAAAAGCTAAAAAAGGAATTGATTCTATTTCAATTATATTTCTGAGAGAATCATAGATTCTAGCTCTATCAAAATATTCTTTATAAGTTTCAACATTTTTATTTGAAGCATAGTATAGATATTCAACAGCTTCAGTGTAATAGTTACTATTTGGAAAAGATTCTAAAAAATTTATGTATTCCTTTTCTTCATTTGTCTCGGTAGATATATGAAGAATATTTTTTTCTATCTCATCTCTAAATGGGGTGTTTTTATTTTGAGATAAAAATAGTCTGTATGAACCAAGAGTTTTATCTTTGGTTTTTTCCTTATACAAAAGTCTTTCATATTTTTCTCTAGCTTCACCAATTTCTTTAGCTCCTTTAAATGATTGAATAAAGTATTGATACGCCCTCCAAGTATTTAATCTTTTTATGCTTTCATATACCAATGCATTCCTTTTATCAAAAGCATTATTATAATCTTTAGATTTGGGATATTTTTTCATGTAGTTTTCATAACTATCTACATTATTTTTTTTTAAAGCGATTTCATACGCATTCTTATCAATGATTATGGTTAGAGAATCGATCGAATTTCGATTTATTTTTAATTCATTTAATTCATTTAAAACTTTTGGTTCAACAGAGGCAAACTTTTTAGATGCTTTACTTATGTATCTTTTTGCGACATCTACATTACTCTTCTCATATGTGTCAAGTAGATAAAGCTTAGCATAAAGAAAATCAACACCTGGGTTTAGACTATCTTTCTCAAATGCTTTTGAAATAGTTTCTTCAAACTTTTCTATATCTCCTTTTTCTAAAAACTTATGAGCTTTTTTAATATTTTGAGAAATGCATGTATTGCTGAAAAAGATGAAACAAACGAGAGTAAAAAATAAATTTTTTAATATTTTCATATTAATACTTCTTCTTCAATTGATAATTTTTCCTCTAAATTACTATTTTTAATTCTTAAAGTTAATATTTAAAGGTGTTCCCTAGAAAATTAATTAAACCCTTTTTTTTAATAATCTTAGTTATTTTCGTTCTATTTTTTTCAATTTTTGAACGTTTAGATACTACTCCTTATAAAGAGTCTAAATTTTATGAGCAAACAATGTTTACATTAGATTCATTAAACAAGAAGAATCATAAAATAGATGGAGACACATTAAAAATGGGTTGGGCAAAAAGTTCGTTAATACCTTCCTTCTCTACCCCCTTAGCAGGTTATGGAGAAAGAAAGGGAAAAATTAATATGGGAGTAGAAGATTCTATTTGGGTTCGAACTATTGTATTAGATAATGGAATAAATCGTGCTGCTTATATTTCTTTGGATTTATTAATTCCTCCTCCAAACCTAAACTTGGAAGGTATACTTGAAGGAACTAATCTAAAAGAATCAGAACTATTTTTAACTGCATCTCATTCTCATTCGAGCATTGGAGGATATCTTTCTAGTATTGTGGGAGAAATGTTTGCAGGGGAATATGATGAAAGAATTTTACAATTTATTTCTACTGCAATAAGAAAATCTTTACTAGATGCTCTTAATAACATGGAAATAACAAAAGTTGGATACTCCAGAATTCATGCTGAGGAATTTATAACAAATAGACTGGTTGGAGATTCTTTGGGCACCAAGGATAATTGGATTAGGTTAATAAAATTTGAAAGAAATAGTGGAAAAAATGTAATTATGTATTCTTATTCTGCTCATGCTACTTGTTATACTTCTAAACAACTTAAGGTTTCTTCAGACTACCCTGGAAAATGTATTTTTCATCTTGAAGAGCTTCCAAAAATAGAGTTTGCCATATATGGAGCTGGGGCGGTGGGTAGTATGTCTCCAAAGTATAAGTTTTTGAAAGGCAAAGATAAATTGGATGTTATTGCAAATGGCATTTCGAATAAAATTATAAATGTTATAGATTCTATCCCTACATTTTTTGAGAACAGATTATTGTCAAATAAAATTTATATAAAGATGAGAAAGCCATCATTTAGGCTTAATGATTTTCTTATTTTTAAACCCTGGGTTTTCAATTATTTAGTTGGTTTAGATAATTCATCCAAATATTTTTCTTTTCTTAAATTAGGTGATGTATTAATTGTTGGCACTCCAGCTGATTTTTCTGGTGAATTGGTTAAACCACTTGAGGAATTTGCATTATCAAAACAAATGAACTTAATAATTAATAGTTTTAACGGAGGATATCTTGGTTACATAACAAATGATAATTGGTATAATAAAAAAAACATTAATACTTATGAAACTTATACTATGAATTGGTATGGTCCTCATAATGGCAGCTATTTTTCAGATATTATTAAAAAAATTATTGATATAAATGAAAATTAACAAACACACCTTTTTTATTTTTCTCTCTTTTCTTTTTTCATTTGAATCAATGTGTTTTTCAAATAACGATTCGCTAGAATATAAGATAGGTCAAATGTTAATGTTTGGAATTGGTGATGTTAATTCAGTTCAACACGCAGACTCTTTGTTATTAGAATTATCTAAAAATAATTTAGGAGGGATAATATTATTTGAGAAGAATGTAAACCCATCCGACTCTTATAATAGTTTAAAAATATTAATTGATAAGATTAAATTAGTTTCAAACAACTCTTTATTTATTGCAATAGATGAAGAAGGAGGAAAGGTGAATAGATTAAAAGAAAAATATGGGTTTCATAGAACTAGATCACCGAAATCTCTTGGAGATGAAAATAATTTAGATTCAACGTATTATTATTCAAAAAAAACTAGTGATTTATTAAGTAAATTAGGTATTAATGTCAATTATGCTCCCTCAGTCGATCTTTCAATTAATTTAGAAAACCCTGTGATTTATAAACTTGAAAGGAGCTTTGGGAGAAGCCCAAATCTTGTTGTATCACATGCTAAATCATTTATAAACTCTCATAGAGAAAATAATATAATTTCTGTATTAAAACATTTTCCTGGTCACGGAAGTTCAAAAGATGATTCGCATTTAGGATTAACTGATGTTTCAGATACATGGATGATTGAGGAATTATATCCCTATAAATCTATGATCGATTCAGGTTTTGTAGATGCTATTATGAGTGCTCATGTTGTAAATAAACGGTTAGATGATCAAATGTTACCAGGGACTTTGTCAAGTAAAATTATCAATGAATTATTGAGAAACTTTATGGGGTTTAATGGAGTTGTTTTTTCAGATGATATGCAAATGCAAGCAATTACAAATCATTACGGTTTAGAGGTAGCTATTGAGAAATCAATAAATTCAGGGATTGATGTTCTTTTGTTTTGTAACAATCAATTAAAAGAAAATCAAGTTTCAACAGATCAGGTTATATCTATTATAAAGGATAAAATTCAAACAGGTGACATAACATATTCTAGAATAGAAGAGTCTTTTAATAGAATTAGAAAATTAAAACAAAGTTTTGGAATAACTAATTAGGGTTATAAATTCTCACCCCTTCATTAAAAATCTTATTTTTATCTAAAGTCATTTTTTTTGTTTTCTTTTCAACATACATTTTCATTTGGTCTGTATAGTGGGGGCTTTTCGGATTACTTGAACTTCCATAAGGCAATACTGTTTCTATTTGTATATCATCTTTAGAATATTGGACTAACATTATGTAAGATTCTCCAGAAACAACTTTTAGTCTTCCATTTTTATGACGTCTAACGTGCGAAGGAGCAATCATATCTATTAGCCCAGAAACTGGAAGGTTTATTTCTCCTCTGATATGTCTTTGCAGATCCCCCAATATAACATCTATTTTTCCAAAGTGTTTTAATAAATATTTTTTAGATTTTTTTAGTGCATTTATATGGTATTCTTTAGGTATAGTATCTTCAATATTATGATTTTTTTCAGCCAATTCCTTTAATATAAAATTATAATATGTACTCCATTGTGCTGCTCCCAAATTATTATAGTTTCCTTTTTTATCCCATTTTTTTATTAAATCTAAAAGATCAGAGTATTCTAAAACATCACCACCATTAAGATCAAATATCGATTTAATATTTCCTATTAGAACTAATGAATCAGGATATTTTTGATCGTATTTTATTTTTTTAAATTCAGTATAATTTATTTTTTCATAATTTTTTATCAATTCCATAAACCTCATACTTCTATTATTTTCTTTTTCCTTATAATTAAATGTAGAAGGATAATCTAATTCATTTAAATTAAATTCTTTACTAGTTGCATTAAATGGTGAATTGTTAGTATTAAATAAATAACCACTTGGAGGATTTAGTAGTTTAGGCAAATCATTATATGGATGATACTTATCAAGAATCAATGATGAATTATTGCCTAGAACCAATTTACCCCAATCGATTTCTGGAGTTCTTATTGATAATCTAGCATTACTCATGAAAAATATATTATCCTGATTATCAGCATAAACGATATTAAATCTAGGAATACCTAATAATTTAAGAGCAGATTCAAACTCTTTAAAATTTGATGCCTTATTCATTTTTAACCATTGTTCAATAGCGCTAATATTATTTAATGATTGAGAAAAAAAAGAGAAAGAACCTTTTTTATTTTTAATTACAGGACCAAAATCTGACCACAATATTTTTCGTTTAATATTTATTTTTATGCCTAAGAATATTTTTACTTTAATTTTCACTTCTTTAATTTCAAACTTTTTCCAAGTCCCATCTATTTTATATTCATCTTCATTCTTGGGGTTAATTATTAATTGGTACATATCATTCATATCTGGATAATTATATGTATGAGTCCATCCTAAATTTTTGTTTGTACCTATAACAGGAAGAGGTAGACCAGGGAATAATCCACCTAACATATTCCACCCTTCTTCACTATTTACGTGAGCCTCATACCATGCAAATGGACCTTCTAAAGGTTGATGGGTATTAATATTCAAAAACGTTTTTCCACTTTTAGTTTTATTGCTATTAAAAGCAAAGCCATTAGATCCAATCGAGTTACCTATATTATCTACGCCAGACATTTCGTTAATGGGATCAATATTATTCGAAAGTAATTGTCCAATTACGTCACCAGTATCTGAAAACAAATGGAGCATTAGATTTAGTCCAGTTAGATAGTCATATATTGTTAATGGAAAAAATTTTTTTACTAAAATTTTCTCAGGATATTTTTTAGCATAAGCATTTAATCCTTCTAGATAACCATAAATAATATTTAGGCCTTCTGGAGAAAGGTTTTTTAATTCTTTTTTTGCAACTTCTCTAGATCTTAATAATTCAACTGCAAAATCTAGGATAGCACCATTTGGTCCTTCGAGTCTTCCCAACATTCCTTTAGATGATAAAAATGTTTTTTGAATAGTTTCAAAGTCATCTTCTGAATGTGCCCAAGCTAATCCATACGCAGCTTCTTTATCGGTTGTGCCATAAATATGAGGGACGCCCCATTTATCTCTTACAATAGTTATATTTGACGTATTTGTTTGTCCATATACATCAGTGATTAGCAATAAGAATATGAAAATTCTATATAGGTACATTTACGTGTCTCTCTGCATGGTATGAGGATCTAACGAGCGGTCCCGATTCAACATATTTTAATCCTCTTTTTAAACCTTCTTCTTTATACATTTCAAAAACTTCCGGGCTTATAAAATCATCAACTTCTAGGTGCATTTTAGTTGGTTGAAGGTATTGTCCAATTGTTAAAATATGAAGTCCACTTTCAACCATATCATCCATTGTTTTAAAAACCTCTTCTTTTTTTTCTCCTAATCCAACCATAATACCTGACTTGGTTCTTTTGCCAAAATCTTTGGTTATTTTTATCTGCTCTAAACTTCTTTCATAGTTAGCTTGTGGTCTAACTTTTCTGTAAAGCCTTTCAACAGTTTCAATATTGTGTGAGACTACCTCTTGTCCAGCTTCAATCATTTTGTAAAGAGCTTCCCAATTTGCTTTTACATCAGGAATTAAAGTTTCAATTGTTATTTGTGGAGATAATTTTTTAGTAAGATGTACTGTTTGATACCATATTTCTGCTCCTCTATCTTTTAATTCATCTCTATTTACTGAAGTGATTACAGCATGTTTAACTCCCATCTTTTTTATAGCTTTAGCTACCCTTAAAGGTTCCATTTTATCATATTCTGGTGGTCTTCCAGTTGCAACTGCACAAAAAGTACAACTTCTTGTACAAACATTACCTAAAATCATAAATGTAGCAGTTCCTGCTCCCCAACATTCACCCATATTAGGGCAATTTCCACTCTCACAAATTGTATGAAGCTTATATTTGTCAACAGTTTTTCTAACTTTTCTATATTCGCTACCGACTGGAAGCTTTACTCTTAACCAATTTGGTTTTGATATTTTAGTTTTCAATGTCTCTTTTTTGATCATTGCAATTTACCTTATACTTTTTTTTATTTCCACTTTCTACCATAAAAAAGTGCTATAAAAGCAGATGTAAATATGGATTTATTTTGTACGGTAGGCATGATAATCATTTTTTTTGTAAATGCTTCTACTAAAAAGCCAACTTCAAGTGCAATAGATCCTTTTTTCATACTTCCAAACTCAAAGTTAACAGCAGATTTTAGATTAACTCCTGGCCTTATCTTTGACTCATTTATACCTTCTAAGAATCCTGCACTACCAATTACATTATTAAAATTATGAATATTTGAATCAAAAGCTTCGACGACAACAGCATTGTTTCTATTGTATCTTATATAATATGGAACAAGAAATCCAAGGCTTGGACCTCCAGTTAAATTAGCATTAATTTGAATTCCATTTTCATCTTTTTTATTGAAAATAGATTTCTCAAAGCCATATTGCATTCTAAATGAATACATGGTATTTTGTTTTGCCCAAATAAAATTGTCTCCTCCAAATGGTGATGTATATTTATATTCTTTTGGGTGTTTAACATTAACAAGCTCAATGCTATAAACTCTATATGTGTTATCTTTAATTTTATTTCCAAATTTAAGATTTAAACCTCCTATTAGTCCTCCATTTGTATTTTTATTGATACCCCATAAAACTTCATTTTGGTATTCAAAATAATCACTTTCTTGAGTGTATGAATTAAAATAAAAAAAACATATAGTGATTATCACTAATGAAGTTTTAAAAAACATTTTTATAGTTATATTATACATTATATTTTAATATATTATACAATAAAAATTTTTATATGTTTCACTACGTTTATGTTAACAACTATAACTTGTATTATGTTTAGTGAAAATTTACTTAAATTTTAACATAAAGTTAGATTTATTTTTCATGAGATTATTTACTCTGTTTGTTTTTTTATTTTTTTCTATAAGAATCTTTTCTCAAGACATTTATACCTCAGAATATAGATCTTCAACTGATCCTAAAAGGTTTTACAATGAAATAGAACCTTTTGTTAATGAAGAAGCTTTTATAAAATCCGATAAAAAGTTAATTGTATTTTCTGGAAGTTCTAGTATAAGATTTTGGATAGGATTAAAAAATGATTTTAGCAGTTATGATATTTTAAATAGAGGTTTTGGTGGTTCTATTTTTTCGGATTTAAACTTTTTTATCGATGATCTTGTAATAAAACATAACCCTGATTTAATTGTAATTTATGAAGGTGATAACGACATAGCTTTTCAAATTCCGATAAATAAGATTTTTGAAGAATTTAAAAACTCTCACGTCAAGATAAGAAGTAAATTAGAAAAAACTCCAATAATTTATATCGCCGCTAAACCTAGTCCATCTAGATGGAATTATAAAGAAAATTATATAGAGTTAAATAAAATGATAGAAAATTATTGTGAAAAAAAAAATGATACATATTTTTTTGATTCTTGGTCAATAATGCTTGACAATAATGGGAATATACCTAAAGATTATTTTTGGAAAGACATGTTACATATGAATAGATCAGGTTATGAGGTTTGGAAAAAAAAATTACAACCACTTATAAATAAAATTTTAAACTAATGAATCATTCTATAGAAAATAGGTATGTGGGTGAATTAAGAACTTTATCTACTCATGTTAAAACCGGAAAAAATATTATAACAGATGCTCCCATTGATAACAATGGAAAGGGGCAAGCATTTGCTCCAACAGATTTAGTTTCATCAGCATTGTGTAGTTGCATTACAACAGTTATGGGAATTTGTGCTGAAAAAGGAAAATTTGAAATGCCAAATTCAAAGGCTAAAATAACCAAATTAATGTCTACTAATCCTAGAAAAATATCTGAAATAAAGATTGAAATAAATTTTGAAAAAAATAGCCTTACTGATGTTCAAAAAAGAAAATTAATATCGGTAGGGAAAAATTGTCCCGTAGCCAAAAGTTTAAATTCAGATATAAAACAAAATTTAAAATTTAATTTTTAATTTTTTTTTAAAAAACTATCTATAGAAAACTTTCCTGGACCTGAAAGAAAAATTGCCGAATAAATAGTTAAAAATAATATTCCTTTTTCCATTTTAGAAAAAGGATCATCTATATGAATATCAAAGACAATTATTATGAATGTATAAATAATTGGAATAGAAAATATTCTAGTTCCTAGACCTAATAAAATAAATATTGGACAAATAAATTCAGCAAAAATCACTAAAGATAAGCTTACTTCACTTCCTAAAGAGAGATGGCTCATAAATGTTGCAGATCTTTCTTCAAACCTAATTAATTTACCATATCCATGGGTCATCAAAGATAATGAAGCTCCAATTCTAAGAATTAAAAGTCCAATAGACTGTAAATGATTTTTATCAGAAAAATCTAAGATGAACTTAAGTATTTTTTTCATAATATAAATGTATCTAAATATAAGAAGATTAAATTTGTATTTTATAACTTTTTATATAATGAATTTTAAAATTGGTCACGGTTATGATGTTCATCGTCTTGAGAGTAACAGAAAATTTACAATAGGCGGTATTGAAATTAAACATTACAAAGGTGTTATAGGTCATTCTGATGCTGACGTAGTAATTCACGCGTTATGTGATGCCATGTTAGGGGCATTAAGTTTAGATGATATAGGATCACATTTTCCAGACAATGATAAAAAATATAAAAATATAGATAGTAAGATCTTATTGGGTAAAGTAACTGAATTATGTAATAAAAATGGTTATCGACTTTCTAATGCTGATATTACAATTTTACTTCAAGAGCCAAAAATTTCAAAATATAAAACTAAAATGATTAAGGTTCTATCAGAAGTTTTAAATGTAGATTATTCTAAAATCTCGGTAAAGGCAACGACGACTGAGGGGTTAGGTTTTATTGGCAGGGAAGAAGGTGTTGCAGCTCAATGCGTTGTTATCATGAAATCACTGTAGTGGCTATGCTACCATTCTCTGTTATATTTTTTGATTTTTTCTATTTCATCATCATCTAATACATTTCCCATTCCATTTACTTCTGAAACACAAAAAAAACCAACTATTGGAAAATTTGAATCATTTTCAACGGTAAGATTTGTTGGAGAGTTTGCTAGCGATACAGCAAATAATTCTCCAAACCCGCCCTGCCTATCAATTTGAATTGATACTTTATTTAGAAAAAGAAATGCTTCATATGGTATTGAATGAATCTCAACATATAAGGAATCACCATATTCAAAAGGTGACTTGAATTCGTCAGTTGTTTCATCTCTCTCAAATCTTGTTACGGCTCTTCGTATAGGGGGTATAAATGGGATTCCGTCTATAATAGCTCCTTCTGATGATGCTCCAGCATCTAAGCATGTAATAATATCTTGCGATCTTACTTGTTTTATACCATTTTTAAAACTTTTTATCCAGTATGCATCACCTACTCCCTCTTTTTCATTAGACCAGAACTCAGCATAATATGAGTTTTCAGGAAATTCTCCTTTAACAAAATTTATACTATCAATAATTGAAGTTCTATTTATCGCTGAGGATCCAACAATTTTTTTTCCATTGTATGAAATATTCAATAAAAATTCTGTGCCTACATTTCCAAGATTAGAAAAATTTGAGTCGGGATTCCATGTGTAATTTCCATTATCTTTTTCAGTAAAATTGAATTTGTCACCTTGATCGTTAGTAATATAAACCTCTGCTCCAGATACGAATTTTATTGAAGTTGAATCTAAATAATCTTGAGAGGAAGACAAAGTTATTGTCTGGCTTTGATTTTGATTATTTAGCCATGCGTCAACTACAAGAATAGGATCTTTAGACTCTAAATCGGGATAAATAATTTCTTCACAAGAAATAGAAATCAACAGAATAATAAATATTAATAATTTTTTCATTATAGTTTAAAATTATAAGTTATAGATGGCACAAAAGAACCTATTATTGATAGTCTGGTGACTTGACCAGGAACAAAAGATTCTGTAACTACTTTTTTCCCTTGAGAAAAATAAATTGAAAATGGATTTCTTCTGTTATAAACATTATACACTCCAATAACAAGAGAGTTGTTATTCTTTCTAATTTTTCCTTTTTTATTTTCTTTTTTTCCTTTGATTGTAACTGAAAAATCTAATCTATGATAATTTGGAATTCTTCTATCATTTCTTGAATTATTAGAATTATGAGGAATAACAAAGCCCTGAATTACATATTTTGAGGTAGGAAATGTAACAGGAGTTCCAGATATAAATGTGAAATTTCCAGCCAAAGAAATTCTTTTATTTAAATCAAAATTTGAGGTCAGTTTTAAATTATGCGTCTGATCATATCTTGTAGGATACCATTCAAAATTATTGATGCCATCAATTTTTAATTCTGTTCTAGCTAAAGTATAGCTAACCCAACCATTAAGTCTTCCAGATTTCTTTCTAAACAACAGTTCCATTCCATAAGCTCTTCCAATTCCAAATAACAGATCACCTTCGATGTATTTATTAATTAATATATCAGCCCCATCTATGTAATCAATTTGATTTTTTAAATTTTTATAATAAATTTCAATTGATGATTCATAAAGGTTTTCCTTGAAATTTCTAAAGTATCCAAAAGCATAACTATCTACAGTTTCAGGTTTAATATTATTTGTACTTGGAGTCCAAACATCAAGAGAACTTGAAGCAGCAGTATTAGATAGAAGATGTATGTATTGAACCATTTTATTGTAGCTTATCTTTAACGAATTTGAATTATTTAATTTATAATTAATTGATATTCTTGGTTCAACATTTGAAAATGATTGAATGTTTTCCCATTTGTCCATTTTTATTTCTGAGTTAATAGTCTTTCTTTCTCCTGGATTTATTGATGGGTTAAAAATATATTTAGTGCCAGGACCTAGATATTTATAAAATGAGGTTCTTAAACCATAAGAAAAAGAAAAATTGCTAAATTTTTGTTCGTTTCCAAGGTAAAAAGATCCTTCAAATGCATATTTTTTTGGAATTGTTATGTCGGTAATTTTTCCATCACTTACCCCTTGCGCATTCGCAGGTTCAAATCTATAAATAAGAAACTCTCCTCCAACAGAAAATTCATTATTAGTATCAATAAAATACGTAAATTCAGGTTTTAAATTTAAGGTTTCAATTTTGGAATCCCATTCAAATTTATTTCTATCATCAGATCCAAAAGCAAGCTGATAATCATAATTACTATAAATAGTTGTAAAGTTTGAAAATAATCTATCATTAAATAAATGATTCCATCTTATAGTTCCAGTACTATTTCCCCAGTTAAACCCTTGTCTTTCATCAAACCTGAAATTATCTCTTCCTAAATAACTGGAAAAAAATATTCTATTTTTTTCATCTAAATTAAAATTAATTTTTGCAGTAAGATCATAAAAATTTAATGCCCAGCCATCGTTCAAAAAGCTGGAATTTTTTAAAAATGGTTTTGCAAGTACATCAGCATAAGACCTTCTTAAAGCCAATATAAATGAAGACTTTTCTTTAACGATAGGAGCTTCTATAGTTAGCCTACTAAATATGGATCCAATTCCTCCTGATATACTTTTGTTTTTATTGTTACCATCTTTCATTCTAATATCTAATATAGATGATAATCTTCCACCATATCTTGCAGGAATTCCACCTTTATACAATTTTAAATCTTTAACAGCATCGGGGTTAAAAACAGATAAAAAACCCAATAGGTGAGAAGAATTATATACCGGGGCTTCATCTAGTAAAACTAAATTTTGACCTACTGATCCACCTCTAACATTAAACCCACTTCCACCTTCCCCAACGGTACTTACTCCAGGTATTAATTGAATCGCTTTTATTATATCAACTTCTCCAAGAAAAGTAGGTATTTCATTAATTTTTCCAATGTCTAATTTAAAAGTACTTATTTCTGTACTTGAAACATTTTCGTTTTCTGATTCACTAGTTATTAAAACATTTTCTAGTTCAACATCCTCACTTAATAGTTCAATATCAATTTTTTGATCTTTATCAAGTATTATTTTTCTTTTCAATGACATATAACCTATATATCTATATTCAATATTATATTCACCTTCTTGAAGAGTTATAGAATAAAAACCATATGGATTAGTTATTACTCCACCTTCAATTTCATTAATATAAATTGTAGCTCCAATGAGAGATTCACCATCCGATGCACTTTTGATAAAACCATTTAAAGTATAATTATTTTGTGAATAAATATTAACTGAAATAAAAAAAAGAAAAAATAATAGATACGTTTTTCTAAACATTATTTATTTATATGATTGATAATATTAATCGAATGTTCTCTAGAATTTTCAATAAACCATTTATTAGTTTTCAATCCACCACAAATTACTCCAGCTAAGTATAATCCAGAAATATTTGTTTCCATAGTTTTTTTATTGTGAATTGGAGTTTTGTTTTTATCCGAGCCAATCTTGATTCCAACTTTTTTTAAAAAATTAAAATTCGGTTGATAACCTGTCATTGCAAGAACAAAATCATTTTCTAATACAATTTTTTTATTTTTAGTATTTAATTCTATTTTTTTATCTGTTATTTTAGTTATTCTAGAATTAAAATAAGCTTTTATACTTTTTTCTTTAATTCTGTTTTCAATGTCTGGTTTTACCCAATATTTTATATTACTATTTAGTTTTGGTTCTCTTATAACCATAGATACCTCTTCACATCCTTTTCTAAAAGTTTCTAATGCAACATCAACAGCAGAATTGCCAGCTCCAACAATAGCTATTTTCATGCCAAAGTATGGATGGGGGTCATCATAATAATGTTTTACTTTTTTTAAATCCTCACCAGGTATGTTAAGTTTATACGGTAAGTCATAAAATCCAGTTGCGATTATCACATTTTTTGCTGAGTAATTTCTTTTTGAAGTTATAATCTTAAAATTTCCATCGTTTTTAATATCAATGACTTCTTCATATAGGTTAAGTTTTAATTTCCATGATGATGAAACTCTTCTATAATACTCCATAGCTTCTGATTTTGTAGGTTTAGAGTTATGGGAAATAAAGGGAACATTTCCAATTTCTAACTTATCAGAAGTGGAGAAGAATGTCATGTTATTAGGATAATTATATAATGAATTAATCAAGCATCCCTTATCAATTATTAGATAAGTTAAATTAGATTTAATTGCTTCTATTGCGCAGTTTAAACCAATTGGACCAGCACCAATAATACATACGTCATACTTTTTCATTTTGATATGATATTAAAATAAAATTTTAAAGGATCAAGAGTTTTAATAAGTGTTTCGATGAAATTTTTATCTGATAAATAATAATTTAAAAAGTTTTCTTTTCTTTCTTGAAGAATATTATCTGGAAATACTTTAGAAAGTATCTTATCTAGCTCATCAAAACTTTTTTGATGTTTTTTCTTTTCTTCTCTAATCAGTCTTTTTTCTAAGGCATCTATTTCTTTAATAGTTTTCTTTTTTAATGCTAATATTTTACTATTTAATGATTTATCTATTATTTCTGATTTATCTATTATTTTTTTTATTTCCTTTTCAATATTTAGTTTTTCATCAATTAAATTAAATTTATTTTTAGATTGATTTTCTAAAATTATTTTTTCTAATTCATTTTTATTTTTAAATATATCTGAAAGCTTGATATTCAACTTATTAAGTTTGGACTTAATTTTATTATTAACAATTGTAACAAAATTTCTTGGTAAAATAATTGGGAATGGAACTTTATAAAATTTAAAAAACTCCTCAAAATCCAACCAATATTCAAGCTCAGAAGGGCCGCCAATATATGCTATGTTTGGAATAATAGTTTGCTGATAAAGGCATCTCATTATTACATTTGGACTAAAGGATTCTGAATTTGAGTTTATCTCTTTTATTATTTCTTTTTCAGAAAATGATATTGGAGTATTATTTATTTTATATTTATTTTTTTCTTTAATTATTCTTTCTCTTAAATTTTTTTTCAAATAAAAAAAATTAATATTTCTAATATGCACACCCTTTTTATTTGAAGTTTTAGATTTTAGGTTCTTAATAGAATTATTAACAATATCATCTTGAATTATTTTTAAAAATAAGTTTTTATAACTTTTCTTATTAGGTTCGAGAACAATAAGTCCATATTTACCGAAAAGTTCATTCATGTAGTATAATACAGAATTTGATAGTTTAGAATTTTTTAAATATGCTTTTTCAAATAATGGTATTTTTTCAGGTATTTTTTTTAATAGAGTTTTAATTCTTTTAGGGTCTATATCTCCAACTGCTCCGGAGGTTTTATTGTCCCATATATAATGTTTACCATAAAGATAAAATGATTTAATTTCCTCATAATCATGATCTTCTGATGCCATCCAATATATAGGAACAAAGTTTTTATTAGGATATTTTTTTTTAAGTTTCGAAGCAAGGTTTATAGTAGAAATAATTTTATATATAACATATAATGGGCCCGTAAATATATTGAGTTGATGTCCAGTTGTTACAGTGAATGTGTTTTCATTAGTTAATTGATTAATATTTGCTATAACTTCATTAGAACAATCAATTTTTTCATACTGTTTAATTAAAGAATTTTGTAGTAGTTTTCTTTTTTTATCGTCAAACGAAATTTCATTTGTTTTTAAGTATATGTTTTTTAAGTTAATCTTTTTAGAATTGACATATTTTATGAAATTTTTTGAAAAACTTCTGGTTTCTTCAAATGGTATTTTTTCAAATTCAATCATATTAATTTACAATGTAGATCGTAATTCAATGCTTTTTTAACAATAACGTTATAAAAATTTCCAATTTTTAAATCTTTTGTATTTTCCTTAATAATTATTTCGTTGTCTACCTCTGGAGAATCAAACTCAGTCCTTCCAAAGAAAGTATTTTCTTCTTTACGGTCAATGATTACTTTAAGTTTTTTATCAAGAAAGTTTTGATTCAAATTGTATGATATTTTTTGTTGAAGTTTCATTATTGAATCAGCTCTTTCTTTTTTTAGTAACTCTGGCACATCATCTTTCATTGAAAATGAGTGAGTCCCTTCTTCATGAGAATAAGTAAAAATTCCTAATCTATTGAATTTCATTTTTTCAACAAAATTATACATTTCTTGAAAGTCTCTTTCAGTTTCTCCTGGATGTCCTGCAATTAGAGTAGTTCTAATTGAAATGTTAGGAATAATTTCTCTAATTCTATGAATTAGTTCTTCAGATTTTTCTCTACTGGTACCTCTTCTCATGATCTTTAATATTTTAGATGAGCCATGCTGCAGTGGAATATCTAAATAGTTACATATTTTTTTATTTTCTTTCATAACCTCTAAAATATCCATTGGAAATCCAGTTGGAAATGCATAATGTAATCTAATCCATTTTATTGCTTCTATCTCAGACAGATTTTGTAATAATTTTCCGAGCATTCTTTTTTTATATAAGTCAATACCGTAATAAGTAGAATCTTGAGCAATTATCATAAGTTCCTTCACTCCTTTATTTGATAAGTTTTTCGCCTCTTCTAATAATAATTCGATAGGCTTTGAAATATGTTTTCCTCTCATAAGTGGAATAGCACAAAAAGAACATGGTCTATCGCATCCTTCGGATATTTTAAGATATGCATAATGTTTGTTCTTTGATAAAACTCTTTTGCTTATAAGATCTTTTCTATATTTTGCTTTTAAATTTCTAAGTAATTTTGATAAATCATTAGTTCCAAAATATTCATCAACTTCTGGAATTTCCTTTTCTAAATTATCTTTATATCTTTCAGATAGGCAACCAGTTACATAAAGTTTTTTTATGTTACCTCTTTTTTTTTCTTGAGCAAATTTTAGGATTGTATCAATAGATTCTTGTTTTGCATTTTCAATAAACCCACATGTGTTGATAATGATAATATTAGAATCATTATCATTATTTTCATGATAAGCATCAAAATTATTTCCTTTTAGTTGAGTCAGTATCATCTGAGAATCAACTATATTTTTTGCACAACCTAATGTTACGATATTTATTTTGTCTTCTTTTGTTTTCATCTGATTAAATCAGTGGGTAAAATTAATAAATAATTATTTCGATTCTTATGTTTATTCTTATTCTATGAGGAATAAGTTTTAAAAAAATTTTCTTTTTAATTTATAGTTATTAGATTAACAAAATTAAGTTTAACCCAAAAAAACATATCATGATTAACTCTTTTACATTCTTTATTAAAATAGCATTATTATTATTGGTTTTTGTTTCACCTGTTTTATCTCAAAAAAAAATTCCAAAAATCAAGAATGTCATTGTTAAATCGATAGAAGAAAAAAAAGAAAAATTAATTGAAATTAGTGATAACATTTGGGAGGCAGCAGAACTTTCTCTTCGAGAATTTAAATCTTCGAAATACCTTTCTGATTATGCTGAAGAAAATGGATTTAAAGTTGAAAAAGGAGTTGCTGGAATTCCTACTGCTTTTACAGCATCATATGGTTCAGGAAGACCAATTATAGGAATTATGGGAGAGTTTGATGCAAATGCAGGAATTTCTCAAAAGAAACAACCAATTAAAGAACCCCTTGTTAAAGGAGGTGCCGGCCATGGTTGTGGCCATAATCTATTTGGCACTGCAAGTCTAGGTGCTGCAATAGCAATTAAAGAGTTAATTGAAAGTGGTGAAATATCTGGTACAGTTATTTTTTATGGAACTCCTGCTGAAGAAACTATTTTTGCTAAAGTTTGGATGGTTAGAGAGGGATTATTTGATAAGCTTGATTTATGTATGGATTGGCATCCAGGGAGTGAAATTGCTGCTGCTACTCAAAGCAGTAAGGCTCTTGTAGATTTTAGACTTAAATTTTTTGGAAATGCAGCTCATGCTTCTGGAGATCCATGGAACGGAAATAGTGCCGTAGATGCAATGGAATTATATACTACCGGATTAAATTATTACAGGGAGCATATTAAACCGACTGCTAGAATACACTATGATATTGAAAAAGCAGGAGATGTAGTTAATGTTGTCCCAGAGTATGCTCAAATATGGACAAGGCTTAGGGAAAATGATAATGAGAATGTAGATATTCTGTATGAAAGAGCTAAGAAAATTGCTGAAGCAGCATCTATGATGGCTGGAGTAAAATATGAATTAAACCTTATTTCTGGAATATATGAAATTATTCCAAACAGAGCTGGGGCTGCAATAATGCAAAAAAATTTAGAATTGCTTGGTGATATTGAATACTCTGAGTATGAAATAAATTATGCCAATACTATTTTACAAGAAACAGGTAAAGAGCTATTAGGTATTGATGGAAAAATAAAGCCTATCAAACCAACCCTCCCTGCTCAAGGAGGCTCTACTGATGTTGGAGATGTTAGTCAAGTTGTTCCAGTAGTTAGACTTGGAGTGACGGCAGCAGCTAAAGGTGGCCCGTGGCATTCTTGGGCTGTAGTCGCATGCACAGGGATGTCTATTGGACATAAAGGCTTAATTTTTGCTTCAAAAGCATTAGCTATGACGATGTTGGACTTTTATAAGAATCCTAATATGATTGATGATGTTAAAAAGGAATATTTAGAAAGGAAAGGTGAAAGGGTTTATAAACCTAGAATACCACCTGGACCACCAAAATTAATAGATTAATCTTTTTTTATATCATACTTTTTTGGGGCAAATAAGAAACCAAATGCTTTTGCACCATCTTTTGAGTGGACTTTATGATGTACATAATGTGCATTCATAATTCTTCGCATGTACTCATTGTTACTTTTAAAATTGATTTTGATTCTTCTGTGAACTATTACATCATGAAAAATTATATATGCTACTCCATACAAAAAAATACCAATCCCAAAGTATTTTAAAATACTGTATGAATCATAAGAATATCCTAAATAAATAAGTAAAATAGATGGAATAGAAAACATAACAGCAAAAAGATCATTCATTTCAAAAAAATGTTTGTGAACCTTATGATGTGATTTATGCAAATTCCAAAGAAAACCGTGCATTATATATTTATGAGTAAACCATGCAACGCCTTCCATAAAAATAAAAGTTCCAATTACAATTAATATTTTTAAAACTATATCCACAACTATAAATTATAATGTTGAAATTTTACTTTTAATGTCTTCCATTAACCACATAGGGGTAGATGTTGCTCCACAAATTCCAACAGATTCATTTTTATTAAACCATTCATTTTTAATTTCTTTTGCACTAGAAACAAAATGAGAGTTTTTATTGTTTGATTTACAAACATTAAATAGAACATTTCCATTTGAAGATTTTGTACCAGATACAAAAACAATTTTATCAAACCCAAGGGAAAAGTCTTTCAATTGTGTGTCTCTATTACTTACTTGCCTACAAAGAGTATCATGAGCATTAACTTCAATACCTTCTTTTTTTAAAATTTTAATAATTTCATAGTATTTATCTTTGCTTTTAGTAGTCTGTGTATATAGAGTTATTTCTTTTGGCATCTTATTGAAATCTAATTCAGATATATCTTGAAAAATGAAAGCATCCTCTTTAGTTTGACCCCTAAGTCCTTTTACCTCAGGATGTCCATGTTTTCCATAAATGTATATAGCTTCCTTTTTGTCATAGGATTTTTTAATTCTATTTTGAAGTTTAAGGACAACAGGGCATGATGCATCAATTAATGTTAGATTATTTTTTACTGCTAACTCATAAGTTGAAGGAGGTTCACCATGAGCTCTAATTAAGACTTTTGAGTTGTTGATACCTTTTAAATCATCATTATTAATTATTACTAATCCCATTTTCTCTAATCTCTTTACCTCCATATCATTATGAACAATATCACCCAAACAATATAATTCTTTATCTGTTTTTAAAATATCTTCAGCCATCTCAATAGCAAATTCTACCCCAAAACAAAACCCTGAATTGTTATCTATTTTTACTTTTAGATTTTTCATAATAGATTGTAAAGTTAATTGATTACGAATTTAATTTTAATTTGTTAAGAAATTTCTCATAAAAACTCACATTCATAAAAAACAATAATAACCAATAGAAAAAATCTTCAATTGGAATAGTTATAATTCTTATTGATAAGTTTTCAGAATTATTATACCATACAACTGGATTTGTTTCGAATAAAAAATCAAAATCACCATCAGTTAGGATGCCATTTACAATAAAAAATGGTATAAGAGTAAACAAATAGCTAATTAAAAAATTACCGTAATTTTTAAATTTTAGTAGAGGAACAATTATAATTATAAAAGTACCGCAGAATAGAAAATTCCAAAACGTATAACTCTTATTGGGATTCATTGCAGCAACGACTAATAACAAGATTGCAATAATTAAAAAAAGTTTTCTTGAAAAATCATTAATTTTTTTTAAATCAAAAAAGTATTTAACACTTTCGTAAATAAATAAACAAGAATAAGGGATAACTAAGAAAAAAAGCCATTCTTCAATTGGCATATCAAAATAATTAATATTTGAAACATGTATTTTATTGAATCCCCATATTTTATTTTTTGTAAAAACAATATCCCATGGAATAAAAAAAATAGCAGTTAGTGTAAATGCTGGAATCAATGCTTTTATTTTAGAAAAATATTTGAATCTAGAATCCCACGAAGCTGCAAGCGGAAAAGAAATTGTGAAAATCAGTAAAATAAAATATAAACTCATTTAAATCAAATTCAATTTTATAAATATAAATGACTTAATAAAAACTATAAATTTATAAAAATTAGAAATTCGTATCCTTTTTTGTTTAATTATCTTAACATCTAAATTAGATATTTTATTGAAAAGCTTTAAATAATAACTATAAGTTAAATAAACCCCAAATTTTGCGTCTATTGGTAATTTTTTAATTCCAATTAATCCACTACTAAAATCTTTTAAAATATTTTTTTCTATAGTTTTTTTTTCTTTATTATTTAATGTTAAGTAATTCATATTTGGAAAATATAATCTTCCTCTGTCATTATAATCACTTTTTAAATCTCTTAAAAAATTAATTTTTTGAAACGCAGAACCTAAACTTTTAGCATATTTTTTTAAAGAATTATATTCCGATTCTTTTTTACAAAATATTTTTAAACACATCAATCCAACAACTTCGGCAGATCCGTAAATATACTTTTCGTAATTGAGCTTATTATATTTCTTTTTATTTAAATCCATTTCCATACTATATAAAAAGGAATCTATTAAGTCCCTAGGAATTTTATATTTGTTAACACATATTTGAAATGAATTCAGAATCGGATTTAAACTTATTTTTCTTTCGATAGATTTGTATGTTTCTTTTTTAAATTCTTGCAAAAGGTTTTTTTGATTGTGATTATAAAAACTATCAACTATTTCATCTGCAAATCTTACAAAGCCATAAATTGCATAAATAGGTTTATGAAACTTTTTATTGAGAGTTTTAATACCCAATGTGAAAGAAGTACTATAGTTTCTTGTAGTGACTTTACTACAGTCGAAAGAATTACTATTAAATAAATTAATTTGAGATTCCAGTGTTAATATTATTTAATTTATTTGATAAAAATACTTTATCTACATTTAGATGAAATATTTTTATCAAATAGTTCTTTGGAATTTACCATTTCAAAGAATTCTCCAAGATATTCATTAATTCTTGAATATTCTTTATCAGAAATTTTTCCTTTATATTTTTCTAAAACTGAGCTAAGGTCATCAATTTTTGTAACATAATATTGTCTCATTTTTTCAAAAATTAAAGGATCTTTTCTACACATACCCCTATAAATTCTTTCTCTTACACTTCTAATGTTTAGCATAGGATTTGGTTTTGCATAGTATGCATTTACTATTCCACTATGATCAAAGTCATATGGTATCGAAAAGGCAGCAGAATTAAGATAAAACATTTCAACATTATGTTGATAGACCATAGACCAATCTGTATTACCTATCATATATTCAAAAATAGCAAAATTTACTGCAGAAGAATCTGAAATTGATAATGGACTAACTCTTCTATTGCTGGGATACTTTTTTGCATTATGTCTATCTGCTAATTTATCATCATCTTCAATCAAAAATCCAAAAACATTATGGTCAATAATCTTCTTTCCTTTAGTTTCATGGATAGTTAAATCTACAGGTTGGGTTTTTAAATGAATTTTGGAAAGTTTTTCAAACATTTCATAACACATTAGTTCTTTATAGACTAATTCATTATTCCCACTTTCATTTTGACAAGGTAAAACAAGTTTAAGAGTACGAGCTCCTTTAAAAATAGTGTTTTCTGCATATTTCTTTTTAATCTTAATTTTCATTGGTTTGAAATAGCAAATTTTTCTTCTAAAATTTCCTCTAGCTCTGATCTTTGTAGGTATAGAACGCATTTCCCCACCATCTATAGAATAATTGATTACGGTTTTAATAAAACTGGTATCATTAGTGTTTTTTTGAAGATCTTTGAAATCCATATTAAAATCCAATTTCATATTAAAGAGTTTATCGAATAATCTAGACTCTTGACCAAATAGATTATATGATAAAAAAGTGAAAAGGATAAAAAAATTAAAAAGATTTATTAATTTCTTGTAAGTATTAGTCATAGTTTTTTTAGATTTAAATAAAATTAAGTTTAGACAAAAGTAATCAAATGTTAGTTCATTCAAAATATACGAGTGCCTTAAATTATAGAACACTAATATCAATAATCATATCATTTGTTGCAACTTGGCTTTCATATAAATATGACTTTAGATTTAATTTAGATTTAACTTTAATTTCAGTAGCTGTTGTCTTTCCTCTGGTATTTACATTAGGGAGTGCTTTTCAAAGAAGAGATAAATCTTTAGAGCATTTATCCAGAACTAAAGCTGCCTTGGCAACTATATATTATTCCTTTACTCAAGCTAGAGATATGCCAGAAAAAACAAAGGATGAAATCTATGAAGGCATTAAAAAAATTAAAGTTTCTTTAATTACCTTTCTAAGCTCTCAATCAAATGACAGAACAGACTTAAATAAAAATATAGGTAATATTAAGACTATGGTTGAAAAGCATAAGGAATCGTTAGGAAGAGGGTTATCCTTAAGGGTTTATAGATATATGAGAGATGTTCTTATGGGAATAGAAAATACTATTTCCATCAAATTTCATAGAACCCCTCAGAGCATTAGAGCTTATTGTGAATTATTCATTTATGTTTTTCCATTTTATTATGCCCCTACTTTAATGTACAATATAGAAACAGGAGGGGGGGAAATATTAAACTCATCTGGTGAGATTTTTAGTACTGTTGTTGAAGGCGCATACCATCCTTTTGTCGTTTATGGATTGAATGTTGTTATATCATTTATATTAATATCTCTTTATAACGTTCAAGAACAAATTGAAGATCCATTTGATAATGAAGGACTTGATGATGTTATGCTAGACATGTACAAGTTAGATTATTGAAATAGCTAATTAAAATCTCTAATTATTTCTTTTGAAGATACTTCCCCTGAAATGATTGAAGGTGGAACACCTGGCCCAGGAACTGTTAATTGACCACAATAATATAAATTATTTAATTTTTTATTTTTGATTGATGGTTTAAAAATTGCTGTTTGAAATAGCGTGTTTGCTAAACCATAGGCATTTCCTCTAAAAGAGTTATAATCTTTTTTAAAATTATTGATACAATAACTCTTTTTATATATCACATGCTTTTTAATACTTTGTTTTGTTAATTTTTCTAATCTATCCATAATTATATTGTAATACTTTTCTCGAATAGTATCAGAATCTTTTAAATTAGGCGCTATAGGGATTAACAACACAATATTTTCACAGCCCTTAGGACTTACTGAATTATCACTTTTTGAAGAAAATGATCCATAAAACAAAGGTTCCTCTGGCCATTGAGGAAATTCATAAATGTCATTTGCATGTTGATCAAAATCTTTATCGAAAAATAAACAATGATGTTCAATGTTTTTAAGTTTTTTATTGGTTCCTAAATAAAACAATAGTGATGATGGTGACATTGTCTTTTTATCCCAATATTTGGAGGAATAGTTTCTGTATTTAGGAGGTAATAACTTTTGTTCTGTGTGATGATAGTCCGCTCCTGATAATACAATATCTACATCAAACAATTTTTTGTTAGTTTCAACCTTTACAATCTTTTTGTTATTAATCTGGAAGGATTTTACTTCATTTTTTGAATAGAAAACAACTCCTTTTTTTTTAGCTAAAGAAATCATTGCTTCAATAATTTTATGCATACCTCCATCGGGATACCATGTTCCCAATTTAATATCAGCATAATTCATTAAACTATAAAGAGCTGGGGTATTTTTTGGTGTTGCCCCTAAAAACAGAAGTGGGAATTCAATAATTTTTATTAAAAATTTATTATTGAAAAATTTTCTAATATGTGTATGCATTGATTTGAAAAGATCCATTTTAAATAAACCAGTGATTATCTCTGAATTAAAAAATTCAAAAACAGACTTACTTGGTTTTCGTACAAATTTGTTCATTCCAATTTTATATTTTTTTTCCGCGTCTTTTAAAAATCTTGTAAGATTTTCTCCACTTCCTTTCTCATATTTTTCAAAAATTTTTTTTATATTATTAAAATCAACTGGTAATGAAACTATATGTTTATCTGAAAAAAATATTTTATATGATGGATTTAATCTTTTGAGTTTTAAATAATCTTCTATTTTTTCACCGTTAATTTCAAAGTGTCTTTCAAAAACATCAGGCATCCAATACCAGGATGGTCCCATATCAAATGTGAATCCTTTAGCTTTTAGTTTTCTAGCTCTTCCACCAAAATCAGAATTTTTTTCAACAACAAATACATTATGACCATAATTGGCTAAGTTTGTTGCAGCAGAAATTCCAGCAAAACCTGCTCCAATTACACAAATATTTAGTTTTTTACTAGATGAATTTTTCAAATCAATATATTTATTTATTAAAATCTAAGTAGCAGTTTAACCACTGATTGTCGAATTGAAAATTGTATTTTTTATAAAAATTTATTCCAATTTCATTCCAATCTAGGACTTGGAGCATTAAGCCGCTACATGAACATTTTTTTCCATAATTAATTATTCTTTTCAGCAATTTTTTTCCTATTTCTTGCCTTCTAAATTTTTTATTTACAATAAGATCTTCTAAATATAGTCTTTTGCCTTTCCAAGTTGAATATCTGAAGTAGACTAAGCCCATTCCAATTATTTTAAAATCATATTCTGCAACGAAAATTTTAAACTGAGGGTTTTCTCCATACCCGTCTTTTTCAAGGGTCTTGACATTTGTTTTTATTTTATTTAGAGCATTCTCATATTTTGCAAGCTCTTTAATTAAATTAAAAACATTTGGCAGGTCTTCAACTTTCCCTTCTCTAACTTTTACTAAATTATATTTCATCAAAACCTGTATAAGGGATTAAAACTTTTGGTACTTTTATTTTATTCTTTGATTGATTGTTTTCAATAATTGATGCTAATATTCTTGGTAAAGCTAGAGCAGACCCGTTTAGTGTGTGTGCTAAAACTTTACTTTTATTTTCTAATTTTATTTTTATATTAGCCCTATTGGATTGATAAGTTTCAAAATTAGAAACGGAACTACATTCAAGCCATTTTTTTTGTCCTGGTGAGAAAACTTCAAAATCGTATGTCATTGCCGAGGTAAATCCTAAATCTCCTGAGCATAATTTAATTTTTCTATAAGGCAATTTTAAATTTTCAAGTAGACTCTCCACGTAATTACACATATCATTAAGTACAGTATAAGATTTTTCAGGACTAACTATTTGAACTATTTCAACTTTATCAAATTGATGTAATCTATTTAACCCTCTAACATGCGATCCCCATGATCCTGCTTCTTTTCTAAAACATGGTGAATATGCTACATTCTTTATTGGTGTATCTTTTATATCTAAGATTGTATTTTGATAGATATTTGTAATAGGAACTTCTGCAGTTGGTATCAAAAAAAGATTTTCATTTTCAACCTTATACATTTGTCCTTCTTTGTCTGGAATTTGTCCGGTTCCAAAGCCTGAGTTTTCATTAATTAGAATAGGAGGCTGTATTTCTAAATAGCCTTTTTTAACAGCTTCATCCAAAAAGAAATTAATTAAAGCTCTTTGAAGTTTTGCTCCTTTATTGATATATACTGGGAAACCTGCCCCAGTTATTTTATTTCCAAGTTCAAAATCAATAATTTTATATTTTTTAACTAAATCCCAATGTGGTAATAATGGAATTTCTGTTTTAGATGATTTTGATTGAAAAACTATTTCGTTGTTTTCTTCTTTATTTCCTTCAGGAACATTTTCATTTGGAATATTTGGTATAGTAATTAAAATATCAAAAATTTTTTTTTCAATCGATTTTAAATCTTTATTAATTTTTTTTATTTCCTCTTTAATTTTAGAATTATTTAATTTCAGAGCTTCAATTTTTGCGGTATTTCCATGCTTAATATTTATACCTATTTCTTTCGAAGAAAGATTATACTGACTGTTTAAATTATCATATCTGCTTTTAATTTTTTTTCTTTTATCATCACTTTCAATTAGATTATAAATGATGGATTTAATATTCTTAACATTTCTTTTTGATAAACTAAGAATGATTTCAACTTTATTTTTTCTGATTTTTTTAATTTCTAACATAATTTAGAATTTTGTCTATATTTTGTTTCTAGTACAAATAAATAAAAAAAAGAAGATATATTTGAAATATTTACAATATTGTACTAATATTGCCACTTCAAACGATTTCTGAAATTTCCAGAAAAGATATAATCAAAACTTTAATAGCAAATATTAAGAATCGTAATAACTTAAATTAATTTTACCCATGTATACAATTGAGCAATTAAATGATAAGCTTTTATCAGAGCTAAAGACTATAGCTGAAGATCTAAAAATCAGTGGTATTACAAAACTTTCAAAAAAAGATTTAATTTATAAAATTATAGATGAGCAAGCAGTTTCCAAACCAAAAAATGATAAAAAAAGTGATGATAAAAATTCTAAGACCCCTGTGAAAAATACAAATTCATCTGTCAAAAAAGTTAATAGCAAAAAAGAAATAGACAACGATAAAACTAATGTTAGAAAAAAACTTCCTAGAGAAGAGTATCTTAAGAAGAAAGCTAAGTTTGAATCGGAGCTCAAAGAATTTGAAGGTGTAATAGAAAGTGAAGGAGTTCTAGAAATGATGCAAGATGGTTATGGTTTCCTAAGAAGCAGTGATTATAATTATTTAGCCAGTCCAGACGATATTTATGTTTCCCCTTCCCAAGTTAAACTATTCGGCTTAAAAACAGGAGATACTGTTAAGGGTAAAATAAGACCACCTAAAGAAAATGAAAAATATTTTGCTTTAATTGAAGTTTCTGAAATTAATGGTAGAAAACCTCAAGAAGTAAGGGATAGAGTTCCTTTTAGGTATCTTACTCCTCTTTTTCCGGATCAAAAACTTAATTTAAGTACTAAGTCTGACAATTATTCAACAAGAATTATGGATCTTTTTTCTCCAATAGGAAAAGGTCAAAGAGGTATGATTGTTTCCCAGCCTAAAACAGGTAAAACCGTGCTTCTAAAAGAAATTGCTAACGCTATAGCGGATAGTCATCCTGAAGTTTATTTAATGATTTTACTTATTGATGAAAGGCCAGAAGAAGTCACTGATATGGCTAGAAGTGTTAAAGCAGAGGTTATTTCATCCACGTTTGATGAACAAGCAGAAAGGCATGTAAAAGTTGCTAATATTGTTTTAGAGAAAGCTAAGAGAATGGTTGAATGTGGTCATGATGTTGTGATTCTTTTAGATTCTTTAACTAGATTAGCTAGAGCTCATAATACCGTTATTCCATCATCTGGAAAGATTTTATCTGGAGGTGTTGATGCTAATGCATTGCACAAACCAAAAAGGTTTTTTGGTGCAGCAAGAAATGTAGAAAATGGAGGTTCTCTTACAATTATCACTACTGCATTAATTGAAACTGGATCAAAAATGGACGAAGTTATATTTGAAGAATTTAAAGGTACCGGCAACATGGAACTTCAGTTAGATAGAAAGCTGTCCAATAGAAGGCTTTACCCAGCAATTGATGTTACTGCTTCAGGAACGAGAAGAGAGGATTTACTTATGAGCAAAGATGAGTTATCTAGGTTATGGGTTTTACGTAAATATCTTGCTGATATGAATTCTATAGAGGCTATGGAATTTTTGTTATCAAAAATTAAAGGGACTAAAAACAATGAAGAATTTTTGGTTTCAATGAATGGTTAAAAGCTTATTGTTTTTTCTATAATAATTTATTTAAGAATTTTTCTAAATAACCTTACAATTTAAAAATATAATTAATAGATTTATTTTCATGTTGCTGAACTCCAAGTATCTCAATGAAAAAAAAATCTCTGATCTAATTCATGATGATTATCAGTATGCAAAGGTTTTAAATTCCTTTGGTATAGATTTTTATAAACATTATGACGAAAATTTAATTGATTTATGTGATAGTAAGGGTATATCTTCTGGTAAAGTATTAGGATATAGAAATTCATTACATGAATCTAATTTACTTGCAAATGAATATCTCAAATCATCACCCGTTAATTTAGTTATTGAGTTTTTAAAAGACAATCATAATTACTTTATAAAAAATAAACTACCATACCTTCAAAATCTGATTAATAATTTAAATGAGAATAAATATGAAACTAATTTTTCCAAAGATTTAAAATTTATTTTCCCAATCTTTTTTGAAGATTTTGTTGAGCATATTTATGAAGAAGAAAATGATTTCTTTAATTATATTTATGAGTTATTTAATGCTAGCCAAGGTCGTATAAATCCCTCATCCCTACTTGTTATGATGAAAAAACATTCAATAAAAAAAATTCTAGATGATCATATAAATGAAGATTCTGAAATGGCTGGAATAAGAGGAATTACTAGAAATTATTCTTATAAAAACATTAAAGATTTACATTTAAAAGTAATCTTTCAAGAATTAAAAGAATTTGATGAAGAATTAACAGTTCATTCCTATATAGAAAATGATATCCTCTTTCCTAAAGCTTTTGAATTAGAAAAAAAAGCCTCTAAAATCCTTGAAAATATCGCTTTTCATAACTGATGGGAAGAATAATGTCTTTTGATTATGGTTCTAAAAGAACAGGTATAGCTATAACTGATCCTTTAAAAATCATTGCTTCTCCATATAAAACATGTGAATCAAATAAAGTATTAGGTTTTGTTAAAAATTATATTCAAAATAATAAAATTGATTTATTTATAGTTGGATTTCCTCTTAACTTAAAAAGTAAATCAACCGATGCAACTAGAATAGTAAAAAAATTTATCCAATTATTAAAGAAAAAATTTCCTTTAATACCTGTAAAACTTATTGATGAAAGATATACTTCCAAAATTGCTTTTAAAGCGATATTGGATGCTGGAAAAAATAAAAAATACAGGAAAGAAAAAAGTAATGTTGATAGAATTAGTGCTTCTTTAATTTTACAATCTTATTTAGCAAATAATAAAATATGATATACCCAATATATATGTATGGTAATCCGATATTAAAAAAGAAAGCTTTGCTTGTTAAAAAAGATGAGCTTGATATTAATAAACTTTCTGAAGACATGTTTGAAACTATGAAATTAGCTGATGGAATTGGGTTAGCTGCACCACAGATTGGAAAACCCTTTAGAGTTTTTGTAGTAGATGGGACAACTTTAAATGATCCAAATATGTCAGATTTTAAAAAAGTTTTTGTGAATCCTAAAATTTTGAATGAAGATGGTAAGCTTTGGGAATTTGAAGAAGGCTGTCTAAGTATTCCATTAATAAAAGAGATAATTAAGAGAAAACCAAAACTTGAAATTGAATATTTTGATGAAAGTTGGAATC
The DNA here is from genome assembly GCA_902529805.1 of uncultured Marinoscillum sp. GTDB lineage: Bacteria > Bacteroidota > Bacteroidia > Cytophagales > MED-G16. The sequence goes on along the minus strand of CABZXU010000001.1, from coordinate 184,102 downwards.
ACCATAAAGAAGTTTTTGATGGCATGAAAGCTAGAATTATTCAACATGAATATGATCATATTGAAGGTATATTATTTACGGATTATTTAACTTCATTCAAAAAAAAATTAATAAAAAACAAATTATTGAGAATTAGTAAAGGTTTAATAGATGTTGATTATAAAATTTTTCCTGCAAAAAAGTAATAAATGAATTTAATTTTAAATGATATTTATGAAAAATATAATGGATCTAGTGGTGTTTCCATTGATTCTAGAAGTGTAAAAAAAGGAAACTTATTTTTTGGGATATTAGGTGATAATTTCGATGGAAATAATTTTATAGATGAATCCTTATCAAATGGTGCTAGTTTTGCTGTAACAAGTAATAAAAAATTTAAAACAAAAGATAGATGTATATATGTTGAAAACACTTTATTATGTTTACAAAATCTAGCCAAACTACATAGAAGTAAACTTCAAATACCAGTAGTAGGCGTGACCGGAAGTAATGGTAAAACTACAACTAAAGAGTTAATCTCATTAGTGCTAAAAACAAAATTTAATGTATTTTCAACTATAGGAAATTTTAATAATCACATAGGAGTTCCATTAAGTATTCTTGAGTTAAATGATTCGCATGAAATTGCAATAATTGAAATGGGTGCAAGTAGACTTGGAGAAATAGCTTTTTTGTGTGAAATTTCTCAACCAAATTTAGGCTTAATTACAAATATTGCTCCAGTTCATTTAGAAGGCTTTGGCAGTTTTGAGTCTGTTATAAGGGGAAAGTCTGAGCTTTTTGATTATTTAATTAAAAATGATGGTATTGCATTTATTAATAACAATGATAATGTAATTTCTAATTTTTCTAAAAGATTCGAAAAGCCATATTTATTATTTGGTGAGGCGTCATTCTTAAATTGTAAATATTTAAAAGCAGATCCATTTATTTCATTTTTTTTAAAAGAAAATGAAATTTTTGAAACTAAAATTATTGGTGATTATAATTTTGAAAATATTGTATTTGCTCTCTCAATTGGCAAATATTATGGTGTTGATTTAAAATTAGCTGCAGAGGCAATATGTAGTTATGAACCATCTCAAAACCGATCTCAGGTAATAGAAAAAAAAAATTGTACCATTATTTTGGATGCATATAATGCTAATCCAACCTCTGTAATTAAGGCTCTTACTAATTTTTCTAACATAAAAGGAAAAAGAATAGTTTTTTTAGGCGATATGTTTGAGTTAGGTAAAAAAAGTAGAAATGAGCATGCTAAAATCGGTAATATTTTAAATGATTTTAATTTTGAAGAAGTTTATTTAATTGGAGAAGAAATGATACATGCTCTTGAAAATTATCCTTCAGCTAAATATTTTAAAAATAAAAAAGAGCTCTTTCAAATTTTAAAAGAATTAAATTTTGAAAATTGCACGGTTCTATTCAAGGCCTCTAGAGGTATGCAGTTTGAAAAAATAGTTAAAAAAATTAATTAATTATAAAAAAACCATCCGATTGGGATGGTTTTTTTATCTAGTTAGTAGATGTGACGGGTTCAAAAATCATTCTATTATCCCAACCATTTGGCATAAGTTTGAAAAAATCTTGAAACATTTCACCATCAATATCTTTAAGAATCGCATCATTCATTAGATGTTTAACCGCCCCCTCAAATGTTTCATAAGCATCCCAAAAGAATATTGTAGAATTATCTAATCCTTGTGGCATAATTTTAGTTGCAACACCCCATTCTGTCATACCAACATTTTTCATTCTGGCTTTAAATGTCTCAGAAATATCATCAGCAAGTGAAATTGCTTGATTTAGATCAGATGGAGTAGCCCAGTTAAATATGATATATTTTCCCATACTCCCTGTTTCAATTTGCTTTTCAGTTTTCCAATACCAATATCCACTTTTTTCAAGATCTTCTCTAAATAAAACAGATGGTTCAATGCCGAACTTTTCTTTTGACTTATCCCACCATGTTGTTCTATTAACCATTTGTTTAACATCTTTAAATATGTGAACCCATACGTAGTTGTATTCTTGTTCGGTAGATTCACCCATAAATTCTACTGGCTTCAATAAAACCCAATCTTTTAAGATACCTTCTTTTTTTGCATCTTGGGCAAGTTCTCTAGCATAATTCTTTTGTATTTCCTCAAAACTTTCAACTCTATCTTCATGAATTTTAACTGCATGAAGGAAAAATACTTCTTGAGCTTTTAATACGAAAGAACTAAATATTATTATTAGTGTTATACATATATGTTTCATTTGATTTTAAATTTATTATAATAAAAAATTATTGTTTAATAAATACACATTCCATGGAACCTGGATTAGGAATCATATCTCTTGATTTCATACCTAATTCTACAAGCTTTTGAGTTTTAAAATCATCTTTACCATTGTATTCTTTTTCCCCATTAATATTAAAACAAATATGGGAAAATTGATTGTAGGCATTTTCTGATCTATTTTCTACTCTTGTAAAACCCCAAAAATTTTGTGCTCCTGCATCAATTCTTTTTTGAAATTGATTTTTAAAAACCTCCATTTCAAATGATTCATAATCATCATTTTTTTCTTGCATTAAAGAAATTGAAGCAATGGTTCCTTTTTCTATTTTTAAATCTTGAGCCATTGCTCTTGATAGAATAGATAAGGTATATGACCTTGTTGCTTCTCTAGGATCAGATGATGAATCAATCATTTTTGTTGCTTTCTTCTTTGAAATTCCATGAACTTTTTGAGCAATTGCAACATAGTCTATATCATTATTAGCTTGCATTTGTTCAATCGATTCAAAATTATTAAAAATAAAAAAATCTGCTGGTTTGCTATCGATGGAGACAGGTTCACCAGGTAATCTTTTCCAAATTGACCAGTCTACTTTTTTACCTTCTTTAATTAACTCTTCATGAATTTTAGACCAGAATTCCTCAACTTCAATATATTTTTCTTCCATCCCTTCTTTAAGAACAACTGCATCCATAATACTGATACCTTCAACTTTTTGGCTAATCCCATCATAAGAGATTAACACAAACATTAATAATGTTATAAATGTATTTTTCATTTTAAAAATTTATTTTAATCTAAAAATTAATATTTATTTACTTGCATCAAGTCCTTCATAGAAGACAACTTCATAAATAACTGATCTAGTAAATTTTCCATTTGGAAGAAGATTATTAATTTCTTCTAAGCCTTCAGGCCAATCAAAACCATTAGGAAAAGGGTTCATTGCACCACTTAAACTTGTGTAATGATCAATTGTAGCAACATTCCAGTTATACGCATTTCCTGTAGGAGAAACAACTCTATGTACTTCCCAACCGGCCAATGATGACTGTGTATCATTTATAAAGGTTTTAATGAATGGTTTCCAAACATCATTTTGTAGTTGAATAAATTTATCTAAATCATTGGGATTAGCATAATTTATAACTAGATAGCTTCCAGGCTTTGGGTTATCAGCAAATACTTGAATAGCAGGAGATGTATGAACAGTTCCTAAAACACCAGCTGACTTTACTGGTTTTAATCCAAAACTAGAGCCAGCACCCCACGGGGAGTTATCTAAATCAGTTATTTTATTAAAACCATTATAAAAAAAATAGTTATGACCTGAAGATGTATTGCCATTAACTTTTCTTAATAAGCCCCAATGTCTCATTCTTCCATCAGCAATAGCTGATTTAACAGCTTTTCTAAAAACATTATCTTCATTTGATAAAAAATTAGCCACATCACTAGGACTAATACTTCTAAATTGCCAAGTAGCAATCTCATGATCCGTTGGATCCATATTATTATCTTGAGCATAAGCAACTCCTGATAATAAACCTATTAAAATAATACTATATAAAATTCTCATTTTTATTTTTAATTTACATTATACAATTATTTTATTGTAAAGCTATTGGAGGAGAGCTTAGTTCTGGTAGAAATCTAGTTATCTCAGTTTGAGCACCCCACATTTCAAGACTACCTCTCAAAAGTCCCCAATCAGTATTCCATGATCCAGCCCCATAAATTTCATCATACTTTGCACCTACTTTATCCCAAACTTTTTGAGCATTACCATATTCCTCCATATTTTTATATGAAAATGCAACTATTATGTGATTTTGTGGACCTCCACCTGCTGACCTCCAAACATTTAATGTAACACTTTCACCTGATTTTTTAATTGCTTTAACAGCATTTCTTCTTACCTTCCAAAAATGATTTGGATTACCTCCTATGTTATAGTGAATCATTAATCCTACACTATTTTCACCTGGGGTACTTGCATCATAACTTGCATCATCAACTCTTTCAAAGTATTCTCTTCCAGAAGATGATTCAATTAGAGGAGCAACATTATCTCTCCAATAATCCATCTCCTTTGAATCTGGACTCCAGTTATCAAAGTCTTTCCATGTTGGTCCCATACCTACTCTTAAAAATTCTCCTTGTCTTGGTCCGGCCATAATACTAAATGTATATAGCTTTGAATCATTTTGTCCTTGATTATATTTTTGTGTTTTATCCTTAATAGCATCAAACAACTCTGATCCTTTTCCTTTCATAGGTTTATGGTAAGACAACCAGACAACTGATGACTGTGATAATCCTTGAAAGGATATAAATAAAGTAATTAGTATAAAATATATGTATTTCATTGTATTATAAATTTAGTTTTTAGTTTAAAAAATTATTTCCATTGTTTTACCAACGCTCTTGTCATTGTTGTGATAATTTCCGAATCACCTCTTTCTTTTCTATACTTTTCCCATGCATCTTGTTCCTTGGTATTCCACTCTCTTGGAGAAAGAAGATCCTTTAAATTATTTCTTGATATTAAAATATAATGAGAAACCCCATCTTTTCTACCACTAATAAATTGACCTAAAGTTAACCTACCACTAGGCTTTACTGTAGACCACATTTTTTTAAATGCAGGAGCATATTTTTGTGGTTCATCAACTTTCATTTGTATGATATGTTGCATTGGACCTTCTGCATCAGTATTTATTGTATGAATAGATCTACCTGCAGCTGACCCATCACTTTTAGTTACTTGATCAAACGTACTCATCATTACTTTCCAGTCATCACCAGTCTCTCTAGAATATTGAGCATTCATAGCATCTGCACTACCTGTAAAAGCAATTACATGTGTTGCATCCATGTCATTACTAGCAAACATTATTTCAAATAAAGATACAGTGACACCATCTACTAAATTACCAGGTTTTGAAAGGTATTTATCCATTGCAGTAACAACTTGCCCTGCATTAACTCTGTCTACTTTAATATTATATACAGTCCACACATATTCTTGTGAAAAAACGTTTAGATGTGTAAATATTATAAGTAAAATTATAATTGATTTTTTCATAGTTATTTTAAGTTTTAAGTTTATTTATCTAATAATGGGGAACTTAATTCAGGCATAAATTCAAGTAATTCAACTGAATTTCCCCATTCTCGTTGACTATTTCTACTTAATTCCCAGTCTATATCCCATGAATCCTCCCCATAAATCTTTTCATAAGCAGATCTTATTTTTTGCCAATCCCCAGATCCTGGTTCAAAACTTTTCATGTCTTTTCCAAAAACAACAATTCTTACATGTCCTCTTGGTCCACCAGCAAAAGATTGAAAAGCATTAACGTCAAAGTCAACACCTGATTCTTCAATTGCTTTGGGTAAATTATCTCTGACTTTCCAAAATTTGTCCCATTGTCCTGGTTTAATAATGTAATGAAAAACTCTTCTAAAAGGTTTTTCAGTACCTAACGCATCATTATGAGTAGCGCTTTTTCTTAGAGTAAAAATTTCACTTGGAGAATTTGATTCAATATATTTATCAACATTTTCCATCCAGTATTCCATCATTCCAGGTTGACCAGATCCGCCAACTGACAGTTCACCTAGTGTTTCACCATAAGACATCCTAAGAACTCCCGACATTGACCCTCTTTGACTTGCCCTAACTGCAAAAGTATAAATCCTTGGATCGCTTTCTTTGGAATTATATTTTTTTGTTTTGTCTTCTAATCCTTTTCTAAGGTCTTGACCATGACCTTTTATAGGTTTAATATATCTATACGAAATAGCTTGGCCAAAAACGAAATTAGCATTAATAATTAATGCGAAAATTAATATAAAATTTTTCATGATACCCTTTAAGTTTAGTTTTTAATATAATTTGCTCTCCCTTCTTTCAAGTTGAAAGGGAGAGCAAATTATATATTATTTGGAATAAATCCAAATAAGACATATTTATTGTACGTTATATTGTTTAATCAACATACCTGAGAAAATATCTACTGCAGATCTATTAGAAATAGCACTTGTAGCAACTATAAAATCTTGAAATGCTTTAGATGCATTTACCTTATTTCTTTCTCTTACCCATGTAGCCATATCTTTAGTTCTAACAACAATATAATGAGTTACTCCTGTTTCACCGCCAATCAATGCTTCATGTAATTCTATAGCTCCATCATAGTCTATAGACGATATCATTTTTGAAAATGCAGCACCATAAGCTACGGGGTCTGATACTTGAATGGAGTAAATCACACCATATGGCAAATTGAATTTTGAAGGATCAGCTATTAGAGATTGACCTAGAATAGATGATTCAACTGTTACGGTTTTATCCCAAACCCCCATAAGTACACCTGCTTGTAAATTATTTAATTTACTTCTGTTAGCTTCTAATGAGGCTGGATCTGGTGAAAAGAAACATAATTGATGAGTAGCTGAATAGTTTGTTCCATAATTTCTCATTTCTGTAAGAGAAGCTGGAGTAAAACTTTTTCCTGCATCGGTAGTTTCCATAAAAGCGTCTAGCGCAGTTACTAATTCAGTTGGATTATCAACAATTATATTAAAACAATTCCAATATACCTGCTGTGCTTTAGATTCAAATACCATAATAATGGTAAAGAATCCAATAAATAAATTTTTCATTGTATTATAATTTTAATTTTAAAAAAACTTAAAACACTTTTGGGGATAATATCGTTAGATGTTATAAAAGTAATCACAGAATTTTATCTTTTCAAATTTTAATGTTAAGAATATGTTAAATATAGATGTATGTTATTTGTAAAGAACTTTTTATTGAATAGATTAAAAATAAATATTTTATTATCTTTTTTTTTCATAATTACTTCTTGTAATAATGAAGAAAGTTTACTTTCACAGACTGGCTTGACCAACCAGAATATAAACTATGATCAGATAAATAGAGAGTTTATCTTATATGTACCCCCAAATTATAATTCTTCAATTAATTATCCTATTTTATTTAATCTTCATGGAGGAGCATCTATGGCGCAGGATTATATGGAATATGTAAGTGATATGAGATCAATTGCTGATAATGAAAACTTCATTCTCGTTTATCCCCAAGCAACATCTGACAGTAGGGGCGATCCTACATGGCATCTAGGAGGTGAAAACTCAAAATCAACAGAAGTAAATGATGTAGGATTTATAGGAAAAATAATTGATGAATTATCTTCAATTTATTCGGTTGATCAGAAAAGAATTTATGTTTGCGGTTTTTCTAATGGAGCATATCTAGCTTATGAAATAGCATGTTTAATGAATGATAAAATTGCTGGAATAGGTGTTGTGGCTGGTCATATGTTTATTGATACATTCAATTCCTGCTCCCCATCTCATCCAACACCAATAATAAATATTCATGGAACAGAAGATAATTATGATGGTATTGGAAGCTATTATATTTCGCAAGAAAACTCAAATGCATATTGGGTAAGCTTCAATTCTACAGATTCTTCTCCCGTTATATCTCAGATTGATAATATCAATACTTCAGATGAAAGCACAGTTGAACATCATTCATGGAAGAACGGAACTAATGGTACTTCAGTTGAACATTATAAAGTTATTGGTGGTGGTCATTCTTGGCCAAATATAAGTTCAAATTCAAATTCAGTAAAAGGTTATTCTAATGGAGATATAGACGCCAATCAATTAATTTGGAATTATTTATCTAGATATGATATTGATGGATTAAGATAGTTTTTTCATTTATAAAAATATTTGATGCTCAAAATTGCTTTTGATAGTATTTATAAATATCATTTAGAAAAAGGTCATAGATTTCCTATGGAAAAATATGAATTAATTCCTGATCAATTAATAAGAGAAGGAACATGTACACCTAATAATTTTTTTTCTCCTGAAGTAATTATTGATGAAAATGCTTTATTAACTCATGAAAAAAGTTATTACAGAAGACTTTCATCTTTATCTCTTTCAAAAAATGAAATAAGACCTATTGGATTTCCAGTTACAAAAAATCTTATAAAAAGGGAAAAAGTAATTGCTCAAGGAACTATTGATTGCTCTATTTATGCCCTAAATAATATGATTTCTATGAATATAGCTGGAGGAACTCACCATGCCTTTTATGATAGGGGGGGTGCTTTTTGTATGTTGAATGATCAAGCTATTGCTGCAAACTTTTTATTAGAAAATAATTATGTTAAAAAAATACTAATTCTTGATTTGGATGTTCATCAAGGTGATGGAACAGCTTCAATTTTTTCAAATAATGATAATGTATTTACTTTATCTTTCCATGGTAAAAATAATTATCCATTTAAAAAAGAGAAAAGTGATTTAGATTTAGCATTAGATGATTTTACTAATGATCAATTTTATTTAAAAAAATTAAATCAAATATTACCTAAAGTTATTGATCAATTTCAACCAGAATTTATTTTCTATCTATCGGGAGTTGATGTTTTAGAAAGTGATCAGCTTGGAAAACTATCTTTATCAATAGAAGCCTGTAAACAAAGAGATAATTTTGTTTTAAAAATTGCAAAACAAAATGAAATACCCATTCAAGTTAGTATGGGTGGAGGGTATTCAAAAAAAATTAAAGATATCGTTGAGGCTCACTCAAATACCTTTAGGTTTGCGCAAAAAATATTTTTTTGATTTAAATTTTTTAAGAAATAAAAAACCCTCTAGGTTTTAGAGGGTTTTTTTAAAAGAATATTATGAATTTTTAATAAAACCCATATCCAGTATTATTTGAATATATACTTAGGCCATTCATGCCACCAACAAGTAGAGGTAACATTTCATTAACAAGCCCACTTGGATCTTCGTTTAATCTCCACTCAGAATACGCATTATATTTTTCAAATGATTCCCAATGTTCAATAACAATATATTTGCCATTTTCTTCATTAAAAAATGCTTCGGTATGAGTACAACCATCATAATTTCTAGTAGTTTTTAATCCAGCTTCTGTATCCATTAAAGTCTGAATTTTCTCATAATTTCCTTTTTTAACATCTAAAGTAACTACCACTACATTTCTTTGAACAGGACCAACAGAGTTAACCATTCCTGTTGCATCAAAATATTCTCCAGTGTATATAATCTTTCCATCAGCAAAATCAAAGTTGTGATAAGATGGTAAGGTAAATGTTCTGCCTGTTGACTTACTTTTTCCAGTCCATACTCCATAAGCTCTTACACTACCGTCAAGAGTCATGGTTCCAGTATCAATTCCTGGTAACCACATAGGATCATTAAATTTAACATCTGTATAACTATTGACATAAAATTCAGCAATTTGTTGTGATGTTGCATAATCTACTTCACCCATTCCATATAAAGGCGCTTGATCTCGAAGGTCTTCAGACATGATTTCCTTCCAAAGTTCAATATCCCCTTTTTCAAAAACTTGAACCCATTTTTTTGCTAATTCAAGATTAGCCTGATAATCTGGGTTTGTATTACATCCATAGAAAAACATTACAGATATAATTAATAATAATTTTTTCATATTTATATTTTTAATTTAAAAGAATGCAAATATAGAAAAAAAATATAATCACAATTTATATGTTATATAACTGATTTTTAAAATCTTTCGATTTTTAAAAAAAAATGATTTATAATCATAATAAGGTAATTATATTTGCAAACTTAAGTTTGGGCTCTTAGCTCAGCTGGTTCAGAGCACCTGCCTTACAAGCAGGGGGTCGCTGGTTCGAATCCAGCAGGGCCCACATTTTAAACCTCAGAATTTCTGAGGTTTTTTTTGAATTCTTTTATTCAAAAAATCTAGTCCAGTCAGATTCTCCTGCAATATAAGCGAATGAGTATGGGTTTCCTTTATCAAGTAATTCTTTATAATATTTTTTTGCAATTGATGAATCGTTTTTTTCATACATATACCAATTCCCCAAAGAGTACAATGCTACGTCATCAATAATAAGATCTGACTCTTCAATTTCACCTTTATAGAATAAACAGGATTGGTAATAGCTCATATTTTCTATAATATTCATTTCATTATTAATATTATCTATTATGGAGTTAGCTCTTTTTATATTACCGAGTCTTCTATTTATCATATATAGCCAATGTGTACTTGAAACGATGTTGTCATCATATTTATGACTTACACTTCTATTGCTATATGCTTTTAGAGCATTTTTCATATCATTTTTAAGGTAATATGCTAAGCCAAGATGATACCAAATATTACCATGAAGCGTAGTCAATGGAATATTATTTTTATTAGGTAACCCATCGGGCTCAATTTGATCAACATTACCAGCAACTAATTCAATTGCTTTTTGAAAATCTTTGATTGCTTTATCATATTGACGAGTTGAAATATATCTATGACCTCTATGTCGATAAAAACGTGGGTCATTAGGATAGCTTTTTATTCCTTTAGTATACAAATTAATTGCTTCTTGATAATAACCTAGATAAGCTGTTCTTCTACCATACCAAATTAAGGATTCAGCATTATCTATATTTTTTATATAATTTTTTTGAGCAGATTTAAATTGATTTAATGATTTTCCTTCTTTCAATTTAGGGCTTATCAATGTATCTCCTAATGGTGTTATTGTTTCAGTAGTTTGAGATGGTAAATAATCATTATTTATTTTTTGACTAAGGTTACAAGAAACTAAAACTTGAAAAATAACAATTAGATATATATAATTTATATTCATTTTATCTTATTTGTAAATATGTTTATTTGGATTCCATTTTTTTTTAGGTATTAGTTTTTTCCCAGATTCATACGCCGGTTTTTCAATCTCTGTTCCCATGGAATCGTTCCATCTGTTCAAAAATCCAAATAAAGAAATTACTCCAAGAATCTCTACTATTTCACCATCTTTCCAGTATTTTCTTAATTCATTAGCTATGTTATCATCAACTGCATTTGGAGTTATTGAACTTCTATATGCAAATTCTAATGCGATTTTTTCTTTTTTTGTAAATAGATCTGAAGTCTTATATTCCCATATGTTTTCTATTTTTTTTTTACTTGCCCCATATCTTTCTGCAGCTCGAATGGTATGGGCCTTACAGTAATTACATCCTGATACATTGCTACTTATAAAACCAATCATTCTTTTCAATTCAGAAGTTACATTTCCTTTATTATTCATTACCGCCTTATTTAATTCTATAAAAGAGTATGCAATTTCAGGTCTTAAATACATTGTTTTTATACTATTTGGACAGAAACCTAACGTTTCATTATAAAAATCAATTAGCTTTTTTAATTTGATGTTTTTAGAATATTTTGGATTTACTAGCGGTGTTTTCATTATTTTTATATTTGTAATCAAGCTTAATTTACAAAATGTTTTTTTTTAAAAACTATGTGCCTAAGAAATTGTCTGAAAGGATATTTAGAGATTTGTCTGAAAAATTAAATCCAAATTATTTTTATCATAATTTATTTCATACAAAAAGAGTAATAAAATCAGCATTAAAAATAGGAAGTAATTATGATCTTAATAATGAAAATTGGAGAGCACTTTTAACGGCATCTTTATTACATGATTATGGTTTCATTGAATCTCACATTAATCATGAAGAAATAGGGGTTAAATTTTCAAGTAAAATATTATTAGAATATGATTATAATGAAAAAACAATTGAATCAATAAAAAAGTTAATATTAGTAACAAAGCCATTGGCTGTTCCAAAAGATAATTTAGAATCAATTATAAGAGATTCAGACTTAGAGTATCTTGGCTCAAAAGATTTTGAAAATATTTCTGAAAAATTAAAACAAGAATGGGTTAAATTTAATGTGGTTAAGAATGATGAAGAATTTTACAATAAACAATTAGAATTTCTAAGTATTCATCAGTTTTATACTGATTTTATGAAAGAAAATGGAGATATACAAAAAGAAAAAAATATATTATATGCAAAAAAAAAATTGGAAGAATTAAGCAAATAGTTCAAAAATAAGAAGGGAAAAAAGAGCAGAAAGAGAGTAAATCATAAATTTTATTGCTTTTGTGACATTTGTATATTTTTTTGAAGCAATCACACCATTTATATAAGACTGTTCTGCAAGTAATAGTTTCAACTCCCTTTCATCTTCCATAACTTTTATAAGTTTTTTTGAATATTTTTCTGCTGTTTTATAATGGAAATTTATATCATGAAAAAAAAATACTGATTTTTTAAGTTTATTATTCAATCTTGGGATATATGTTTTAAAACAATATCCAATTGATATAATTGTAAGGGAAATAAACGATATAATTAAAAAATAAAATATATATAATAAATTGTTTTTAATAGGAAACTCAGTGCTTACATCGTAAGCTAAGCCAAAAATTATTCCATAAGCAGTTAGAATAAGCGATGCTTTCAATTCAGAATGACTAATATGATGTATATTATAATTTATTAGCTCCCAATAGTTTTCTACTTCATCATGATTTACTTTACCTTTTTTCATTTTTATTATTTTTTGTTAAAATAGTAGATAATTCATGAAAAAAAGAAACATAATTATTTTTTGTAAAATTTTCTTTATAATTAATTTGATAAGGATTAAATTACACCTTTTTAAATGAGTAAAAATTTTATGGGAAAAGAGCCAGTAGTTGAATTAAAATTACCAGTAATTCCAGATATAGAACTATCAGCAACTAAGACTGCTGAGGTTATATCTAAGCATATGAATCTTTCTGAAGAAAAATCTGCTGAGATTAGTATGGCCCTAATTGAATCATGTATTAATGCATTTGAACATTCAAAGACTAAGGAAATTTTTATTCACTTTATTGTTGAACCAGATAAATTAACTGTAAAAGTTATTGACAAAGGAGTTGGTTTTGATAAATCTAAAGTGGAAATACCTAATATTGAAAATAAATTAAATTCTGATGAAAGAAAAAGGGGGTGGGGTCTTCAACTTGTTTCTGAATTAATGGACTCGGTTGAATATAATAGTGATGAATCAGGTACAACTGTAACAATGACTAAAAAAAGAGATAATGAGTGATTCTATAAAAAATGTTGAAGAAAAAGATGGTGTAATAATAATTAGTACCGCTGGTTATTTTAATAATCTTGCTGGAGAAGCTGTTTTAGAAGTATTTACTGAAAAAATGGAATCTGGAAGCACTAAATTTTTAGTGGACATGAATGATTCAAAGGTTGTAAACAGTATTGGTGTATCCATTCTTATTGAAATTATTGAAAAATTACAGGTTGTAAATGGAGTTATGGCATTTACTAATCTTGCTGGTATTGTTGAAAAAACCTTTAACATTATGGGTATAACTAAGTATTGTGAGGTCTACGATTCAGTTGATTCGGCTTTAGAAAAACTTTCTTAAATTTATTAAATGGTTTCACCCATTTCTTCAAAAAAATCTATAGAAGATTTAGAAAATCAACTATTAAAAAAAAATAAATCCTTAAATGAAAAATATTTAGAGTTAGAAACCCTTTTAGATCTAACTAATACAATAAATTCTCTTGATGATCTTAATGAACTTTTTTTTAATGTTTTAACTTTATCTTCTTCAATTATAAATTCTTCTAAGGGAATTGTTTTAATCAAAAATGATGTTTCAAATATTTTTGATACCGTATCATCTTTTAATATAGAAGAAGAAAATATTAAAAAGCAAATTTTCAATACTAGATCTGGTTTTTTAAAAAAATTAAATAAAGAAAAAAAATCATTTATAGTTACTAGTAAAGATGATTTTAATCATGAATTATTTGATTCTAAAAAAGCATTAACTAGCCCAATTTTATATAATAATAAATTAGTTGGAGCAATCATTTTATTTGATAAAGAATCTCGTGATGGTATTATAAATTTTGAGAAAAATGATCTAAAGCTTTTGGAAGCAATCTCAATTCAAACAAGTATTGCATTTCAAAATGTTAAACTACTTGAGTCATTAAAAAAATCCAACAAGCTTAATGAAAACATAATGTCTTCTATTACTACTGGAATTGTAGAAATTAATTTATTTGGTGAAATTGAGTTCACTAATAAGGAAGCCCTTAGATTACTTAAAAAAGATGAAAATGAAGTGATTGGAAATCATTTTTTTATAATTTTCGAAAAAAACAATTTATTAATTGATTTAATTCAAAAAGTAGAATCAGAGCAAAAAAGAATATTTGAATCCGAATTTAATTTAAAATCTAAATCTAAAAACATTAGTATAAATTTATCTTGTTCTCCTGTATTTGATGAAGGGAAGTCTTTTTCGGGAATTGTTATAGCAATGGATGATCTTTCGAAGATTAATAAAGTAAAATCTACGTTTAAAAAATATGTATCAAAAAATATTGTAGATAAACTTTTAGAAAATGAAAATTCTCTAAATCTCGGTGGTGAAGAAAGTGAAATTACTATTCTTTTTTCTGATATAAGAGGATTTACTAGTATGTCAGAAAAGTTAAGTCCCAAGCAGATTGTTAAACTATTAAATAAGTATTTTCAATCAATGATTGATGTTGTGTTTAAATTTAATGGTACATTAGATAAAATTGTTGGGGATGAATTAATGGTATTATATGGAGTGCCATTAAAAAATGAAAATGACACAGAAAATGCTATTAAAACTGCTATTGAAATGTTTAAGTCTCTTGATAAATTTAACTCTAAAATAGTAAAGGATGGTTTTGAACCTTTTAAAATAGGCATTGGAATCAATAAAGGAAAAGCGGTATCGGGTAATATAGGTTCAGAACAACAAATGAATTATACAGTTATTGGCGATACTATAAATCTTGGGGCTAGGCTTTGTTCACATGCTAAGTCTGGTGAAATATTGATTTCTAAATATGTAAAAAAATCACTTACTGATGATTATAAATTTAAAGAAATTTCCCCAATACAAGTTAAAGGTAAATCAAAACCTATTGATGTTTGGGTTTATAAACATAAATAATTTTAAACCTTTTTCTTGCAGACAACAATTGTTATATCATCAGGGTTATGAATCCCATCTAACCAAGTTTCTGATAATTTAACTAGTTCATTTTTAATTTCATTTGCTGATTTATAACCATTCTCTTCAATGCATTTTTTTACAGCTTCATAATCCAGCAGCTCTCCTTTTTTATTTGGAGCTTCAGGTAACCCATCAGAAATCATTACCAACACATCATCTTTCCCAAACTTTTTATCAATTACTGAAAAACTTTCATTCATTAATCCTCCTAAAGGAAGATTTGATAATTGAATTTCATCTACTTTTTTATTCTTCTTTTCAAAATGATATATTGGTGGCATTGCAGCAGAACTAAGTTTAATACTTCCATTTTGAAAATGAACAAGATTTAAGCTCATTCTTAATCTACCTATATCTACTTTTTTTATTATTCTATTTAATGTTTTTAGCATAAATTCCGGATCGTTTGAATCAATTCCAAGAAGTCCTGCTTTTGTTATTGAAACCATCATTCCAGATGCAGTTCCATGTCCAGTAGCATCTCCACATATGGCCAATAAACTTCCGTCTTCAAATTCAATAAAATCATAATAATCTCCTCCAACCTCAGTTGCACATCTTATATATGTACTTATATCTAAATCATCTCTATTTGGGTTTTCTTTAGCAAGTAAACCCATTTGAAGGTTATGCGCTTCTTGAAGTTCTTCCTCTTTTCTTTTTTCTTCCATAAGTCTTTTTGTCTTTCCCTGACTATATTTTACATAAAAATAAATTGATGACCCTAAAATTATCAAATAGGAAAAGAATGCCATTTGAGTTAGGTACCATGGAGGTGTTACACTTAAATCATATGAAAGAAGATTTGAACTTTCTATTCCTGAACTATTAGATGACTTAATTTCTAATTTATAATTCCCAAATGGAACAAGTATTTTATTTCCATTTACAAAACTATTTGACCAACTCGAACTTTGAATGATTAAGTTTTTTTCTTTTCCTAAGCTTAGCCAATCTTCATTGATTGGAGACAATTTATAAAGAATAGTTGTATTATTTGATTTATAATAAGAAGGAGATGATAAAACAAGTTCAATATTAGAAATATCATAAGTTAGGTTTATTTTATTTTTGTTTATTTTATAACTTCTCTTATCAAAATTATTATCAATCATAAGTGATTGTGTTATGTTTATAATTGGTTTTACATTATCAACAAAAATATTATTTATATCAATGGATTGAATTTGATTATTAGAATAAACATATAGAAAATCATTATAAAGACTTAATCCATTTTTTAAAAAATTACCAACTATTAATCCATCTTCATCGTTTACATTTCTAAGATTTCCTTCATAGTCAAAGTAATTTAATCCAAGTTCAGTCAGAACAAATAAATATTCATAGGTTTCAAAAAAATTTAAAACCTGATTAGATAATAATCCATTATCAATAGTCAAATGTAAAAAACCGGTTGAATCATTTTCATATATAAATATTCCGTCACCATTTGATGAGATGTATAGTTTATCATCATATTCATAAATATCAGTCAAAGATGAACTTGTAATACTTTTTTTATCGTTAATATCAAAAATATAATGATTGATTTCATCTAAATTATTTTCATCGTATTTGTATAATCCAGTAGAGCTATTTGTTAACCAAACTTCATTTTTGTTTGAAATAATAACAGATGAAAATCCTTGCGGAAATTTATTTTTACTTCTTGGGTTAAATTTAAAGTTATTAAACTCTTTCGTATCTAAGTTTAAAATAGAAATCCCATTATTAAGGGAAATCCATAATTCTTTACCTGTTAAGTTTTGTCTTTTAATAGTTTTTAAATTATCAATGTTTCCTTCTAAAATAGAATTAAAACCTTCGTTAGAAGTTTCATATGTCTCAATTGAAAAATCATTTAGATTAATTATTTGTAATTTTTCATTTCCTAAAGCAATGAATTCATCTTCTTCAAGATGAAAAGCAGTATTGAGAATCAAATCATTTGAAAATCCTTTTATTTTAATTTTTTTTACTAAGGATTCATATTCGTACAATAATAAATTTCCATCTGATAATAATATCGCTTTATAATAATCATTTTCTGCAAAAGCAATAATAGTATTTTGTCCAATTTCATTTAATGTAACATTGTTTATATTATCGAGTTTCTCGTTAATTTTAATTAATCCAGAATTTGATGAAACATAATATGAACTATTAAAATTACCTATGTCATTAATATTAATTTTATTAGATAATTCAATAGGGATATCTATAAATTGATTATTGAAATATACTATTCTATTAAATTTGGATGTATTTTTTTTAAAAATAATAAACTCGTTTTCATTAATGATTTTTATTTTTATTTCATCTCTTGAGTTAAAAATTTTACTTAACTTAATTTCATTTTCATTCAAACTTTCAATTTTAAAAACCCCATCTTTTTTATGAATAAGCAAAGTGGTAGATATTTTAAAAATATTATAAATTTTATTATTTCTTAAACTTTCATAATTAGTTATTTTATTACTTAATTTATCGACCATTGAAAGTCCATTTTCAGTCGAAATAAGAAGTTTACTTGATAGGTCTGAATCTAATGAAATTGTTGAATCTGCAAGATCAAAAATATCATTTATGATATTAGAATTAAGAGAATTATCTTGAGAGTTTTCATAAAATCTTTTAGAAGATTTTGTATTCAGATTAAATTTATTAAGTCCATACAATGTTCCTAACCACAAATCGGAAGATGTATTATCTGTTCTAATTAATTTTATAATCTGATTTTGGTTTTCAGAAAAATTTGATGAAGAAATTGAAAGTGGATTTCTCGGGTCAAACTTAAAATTATCAATTTGATTTTTACTTAAATCATACACAAATAAACCCTCTGATTCTGTTGAAAAAAATAATTTATTTTCTTTAAAAATATGATGAATTGGTTTTGACTTATCTTGAATTCTCTTAAAATTAAAATCAGAATAACTGAAATAATCTAGACCTTCATTTGATTTAACAAAGACCCCATTATTATCTATTTGGAAAACCCCAAAAACATTATTATCAATTATAGTAGTACTATCAAAAGGATTGGATCTAAAAACAGTATTATTTTTTCCATCAAATCTATTTAATCCCTCAGGGGTACTTATCCAAGAAAATGTTTTATTATCAACAAATATAGAATTTACTTTTTCTGAAGATAAATTATCAATATCCTGTTTTTTAATTAAAATATTTGATTGAGAAAAAGAAATATAGTTTATAAATAGAAATAGTATAATAAGCCAATTTCTCATCAAAAATATAATTTAAGAAAATAATCAAATTTGAGCAGCTGCAAGTTCCCTTGTTAATGCTCTTCCAATGCCGTAAAAGTTTTCGTTAGCTATTCTAGTGAATATAGGAGTTGCTTCATCTATTCTTCCAGCTCCTTTTAAAGCAAGAGCATGAAAGTAATCAAAATAAACTCTGTCCATATTTAAAGCACCGTTTCCAACTTTACCTTTAGTTTTTTCAAAAGATTCAATTGATGCATTAAAATCACCTTCGTTAAGTAGAATCATTCCTTCAAAAACATTAATGTCAAAGTATGGGTATTGCCAATCTGGATTTTCTTTTATGCCTTCTTCAACAAATTGCTTAGCGGACACCAAAGATTGTCGGGCATCATCATACCTTCCAAAAAGAATGGCATGCCATGCTTTCATAATCTGAACTTGATAATTTAGCCTATCTTGTCCATCCTGATATTGCTTTTCAGTCATTGATGATTTATTATATTCCATTACATTCATTCTAAATTTTGAAAATTGTTCAATTTCTTTAAATGAATCTTCATCTTGCTGATTATGAGAAAAAGCTAAGAATCTATGGAAATGAACTCCCCCTAATTGATTATTTTCTAAAATATATGATAATTCCAAAGTAGGCATTTTTTCGATATATTCATCTGTTGCTTCAATTGCTCTATCAAAATCACTATTAAAAATATGAAGACTCGGCATAAACCATAGAGCTTGTCTTTGATAACCACCCTCTGCAATATCAATGTTTGTTCTAAAATAAGATTCAGCAACATCATATTTTTTTAAAAATGTATTGGTTAATGCAAGGTAATGATTTGCTTGATAAAGATTAAGATTGTCATCCGAAGGAATACTTCCAGCTTGCTCGTAGTACTCGATAGCTTTTTCAAAATTTCCTTTTGATCTTTCATAATTTCCTGCATAAGTAGGACCATATGAATTATTGGGATCTATTTCAATCATTTTATCTATATGCATTTTAGCAACTTCTAAATCTCTTTCTTCTACTGGAAGCATTCTACCTAAAGTTCCTACAACCATATGCTTAGCCATAAGAAATGCATTTGCGCCATAACTATTTGGATCAACTTCTAAACACTTTTCTAAATCTTTGATCGCATCATTAATGTCACCGCCACCACCAATAGATTTAAGAATTCCACTATGCAGCCAAAAAATTGGAATATCCGAATATTTGTCAGTCAATTTTTTTAATGTTTCTCTACTTTCTTTATTTTCTCCCGAAGCTCTTTGGTAGTATGCCTTAATAAATAATCCCTCCATTTCAGATACTTTATCTAAGGAATTATTATTGATTTCAGATAATACTTTTAAATTAGGATTGTTAACAAAACCTGAATTTAATAAAGCCTTTGCTAGTATAAAATTTGGATCTTTAGCTAAAGCAGATTTTAGTAGATTCTCAGCTATTTGCCAATTTAATCCTTCATCTTGATCTAATGCTTGATAAAGTAATTCTCTAGCTTCATCAGAATTTGTTGTAACCGTCATACGTTTTTTTTGAACTTCTTGTGATCCTCCACAAGAATAAAGTATAGCAGTAATTAGTAATATTAATAAATTAGGAATTTTAAATAATTTTTTCATAGTATAATTAAATAGTTAGTATTTTAAAAAATCAAAAGGAGTTCAATTTAATTTTTTTTTAATAAAAAAACGAAAATCAAATGAAATAATAGAGTTTTTTTATATTAATTAACTATTTAAAAAGATTATTTGGTTTAATCTTTTATAAAAAAATTAAGTTTATCAGTTCTATTTTTTATTAATTTTGAAATAAATTCAAACAATTTATGAATGTAAATTTAAAAATGAAATCAAAAATTTTCACCTTCATTTTTTTTCTTTTAATAATTCAAAACTCTTTTTCTCAAAAATTTGATTTAGGAATAAAGTCTGGATCTAATTTTGCAACTCAAAATATAAAGTCAATTTCTGGAACAAAATCGATTACTGGCTTGCATGTTGGAGTTTTTACTTATATAAAGCTTCCTTTAATTTTTGGAATACAACCAGAGCTTCAGTATTCAACGCAGGGGACAAAAATAAACTCATCAACGATTCGAAGTATTAATTATTTAAATGTTCCAATACTAGTTAGAAGTTCATTTGGACCAATGAATATTCATTTTGGACCTCAATTTGGAATATTAACTGGAGCCATTAATGAAGTAAGTGGAATTCCAACAGATATTAAAGATAAATTTTTAAAAAGAGATTTTAGTTTAGTTTTAGACGTATCAGTTGAACCTGTAGATAGATTTATTTTTTCTGTAAGATATGTTAAAGGACTGAAAAATATTTCTGATGATGATCCATTTGCAAATGACACAAAAAACACAACTTTTCAATTTTCATTTGGATATGTTTTAATCAGGATAAAAGACAAAAATTCAAAAAAAACTCAGACCAATGAGTAAAGTGATTTTTAGAAAAGTTATTAAAGAAGATTTAGATAGGGTATTTAAAATTCTTAATCAATTAAAAGAATTAAATATTGAATCTATAGATAAAGAATCAGCTTGGAATAGTTTTAATCAAAATAAAAGCACAAAATCAGTAGTTGGAGTTTTGGACAATAAAATAGTTGCCTATGGTTCAATAGTTATTGAAAACAAAATTAGATGTGAAGTTGCTGGACACATTGAAGATATTGTTGTCGATAAGAATTATAGAGGCAGGTTTATTGGTGAAAATTTAATAAAAGAGCTTATAAATATTGGGAAAAAAAATAGTTGTTATAGAATAACGTTGTTTTGTAAAGAAAATCTTGAAAACTTTTATTCAAGACAAGGTTTTAAGAAGAGCTCAATTAATATGAAAAAATATCTTTAATTTTTTTATTGAGTTTTATATATGTTTACAAGTGTTACCCCAATTATAATAAAAAACAAGCCTAATATACCTTGCCAACGTAATGTCTGATCATAAAACACATAACTAAGCAGTGCAATTGTGAATATCCCTAACCCAGACCATGAGGCATAAACTACAGTTATAGGTAATTTATTAATGGCAAATGACAGAAAATAAAAAGATGTGAAGTAACTAAGAGATAAAATTACTGTTGGTAAAATTTTTGTAAAATTTTTGGTAGCAGGAATTAAAAGCGTACCTAAAACTTCAAAAATTATTGCTAAGAACAAATATATATATGCCTTCATTTTTTTATCATAAAAATGTTTTCATGCTTTATTCTACTGTAACAGATTTAGCTAGATTTCTGGGTTTGTCTACATCTAGCCCTTTATACTTTGTAACATAATATGCTAACAACTGGAGAGGAATAATATTTAAGATTGGTGAAAAATCATTTTTGATTTGAGGGATGACGATGGAATGATCTACCATTTTGCTCACATGTTTATTCTTTGAATCCAAAATTGCTATAACCATAGCTTTTCTTGCTTTCACCTCTTCAATATTAGCAATTGTTTTTTCATACTCATCACTTCTAGTACAGATTACAATAACGGGAGTTCCTTTTTCTAATAATGCTATTGGGCCATGTTTTAATTCAGCAGCAGGATACCCTTCAGCATGTATATATGATATTTCTTTTAATTTTAAAGCTCCTTCTAAGCCTACTGGATAATTGGTTCCTCGAGCCATATAAAGACAACTTTTTTTTTTATAAATAATCTTAGCAATATTTTTTATTATATTTTTTTTCTTAAGTATTTCTTTAACTAGTTTAGGTATATTGTCAAGCTGATAAATCATTTCAACATATTTTTTTTCCTTAATTTTATCTAATCTTCTTGCTAGTCTTACTCCAATCATAAATAATATTATTAGTTGTGAAGTAAATGCTTTAGTACTAGCAACACCTATTTCTGGACCAGCATGCAGATAACATCCTTCATCAGTTGCTCTTGCTATAGAAGAACCAACACTATTTACAATTCCTAATGCAGTTGCCCCCTTTTTTTTGGTAATTTTTACAGATTCTAAAGTATCAGCAGTTTCTCCAGATTGTGATATAAAAAACACAACATCATTTGAATTTAAAATTGGATTTCTATATCTAAACTCAGATGCATATTCAACTTCAACAGGAATTCTCGTATATTTTTCAAAAAAATATTCAGCTACTAGACCAGCATGCCACGATGTACCGCATCCAACAATTATAATTCTTCTTGCATTTAATAATTTATTGACATAATCATTTATACCATTTATAAATAAAGATTTGGTATTTACATTAATTCTACCAAGCATTGAGCGTTTTATGGATTTTGGTTGTTCCATAATTTCTTTTAACATAAAAGAATCAAATCCACCTTTTTCAATTTCTTCAATTTTTAATTCAATTTTTTTAATTTCTGGATTAATTTTTTCTTTTTTTAGATTTGTGATCTTAAGATTTTCAGAAGAAACTTTTACTATTTCATTATCCTTAAGATAAATTACATCATTTGTATACTTAATAATTGGGGAAGCATCTGAAGCTAAAAAAAACTTCTTTTCTGCAATTCCGACTACCAAAGGACTTCCTCTTCTTGCTCCATAAAGATATTTTGGGGTTTTTTTATTAATAATTGCTATAGCAAAGGCTCCCCTTATCTGTCTTAGAGCAGTACTTAGAGCGTTTTCAAAATTAGAACCACTTTTATTATATATTTCTTCAATATAATTAATTAAAACTTCAGTATCAGTATCTGTGTTGAATTCATATCCTTTTTCTAATAATATTTGTTTTAAACTTGAATAATTTTCAATTATCCCATTATGTACAATTGCAAAATTCTTAGAGTATGATAGTATAGGATGAGAATTTTTATTGTTAGGTTCGCCATGAGTAGCCCATCTTGTATGTCCAATTCCAATATTTGAATTTAACTTTTCTTTTAAAAATTTTTTTTCTGCTAGTTTAACTATTCCTTTTTTTTTAAAAACCTTAATATTATTTCTTTCATTGAGCAAAGCTATTCCAGAACTATCATAACCTCTATATTCCAAGGCATGAAGCCCTTTAAATAGAATTTTACCAGCACTAGGTTTATCACCAACATAAGCTATAATTCCACACATAATTTTTAAATTAGGAACTTAAATTTAATTATTATGCAATAATAATTAAATATCATTAATATTTGGATTTAACCATTTAGAGGCTTCTTTAAATGATATTTTTCTTCTTTTAGAATAATCAATAACTTGGTCTTTATCGATTTTACCCAATCCAAAATATTTTGATTCAGTATTTGCAAAATAATATCCACTAACTGAGGCAGCAGGCCACATTGCTAAACTTTCTGTAAGTTTTACTCCTATTTTTTCTTCTACTTTTAATAATTTCCAGATGGTATTTTTTTCTAAATGATCTGGGCAAGCTGGATAACCTGGAGCAGGTCTAATTCCAATATATTTTTCTTTGATTAGATCATCATTTGAAAAATTTTCATTTGAAGAATATCCCCAATATTTAATTCTCACTTCTTTATGGAGGTATTCAGCAAATGCTTCAGCGAACCTATCTGCTAATGCTTTAACCATTATGCTTGAATAGTCATCGTTTTCTTTCTCAAATTTTGAACATAATTCATCTGAGCCAAAACCAGTGCTAACACAAAAAGAACCAATATAATCTTTTATTTTAGATGACTGAGGTGCTATAAAATCAGATAGAGCAATGTTTGGTATTCCTTCTGCTTTTTTACTTTGCTGTCTCAAAGTCAAAAATTTATCTAGAACTTTATCTGATGATTTATTATCATAGACTAAGATATCATCATCTATTGAATTAGCTGGGAAAATTCCAAAAATCCCCCTTGCAGTTAATAGTTTTTCTTTGATTATCTTATCTAATAATTCGTTAGCATCATCAAATAATTTTTTAGCTTCCTTACCGTTAGCTTCATAACTAAAAATATCTGGATAGATTCCGTGTAAATTCCAAGATCTAAAGAACTGGGTCCAGTCAATATATTCACGAAGAATAGATAAATCATCAATCACTATCTCTTTTACTCCAAGAAAAGTAGGTTTTACAATCTTTGATTTATTCCAATCAATGATAAATTTATTTTTTCTAGCCTCATCAATTGTAATAAAACTTTTTGTCACCTTTCTATTCTCAAAGTTTTCTTTAACAACCTCATAATCGGTTTTCACACCTTTCACAAAATCATCACTATCTTCCGATAATAAACTTGTTGATACTGGCACAGCTTTTGAAGCGTCATTTACATGAACAACAGGACCTGAATATTCAGGGGATATCTTAACCGCTGTATGTGTCTTTGAGGTTGTAGCACCTCCGATTAAAACAGGAATCTTAAGGTCTAATTTTTCTAGTTCTTTAGCTAAAAATACCATCTCATCCAATGAAGGTGTAATAAGTCCGCTTAAACCAATTATATCAACATTTTCTTTTATTGCAGTGTCTATAATTTTTTCTGGAGGAACCATAACACCAAGGTCTACTATCTCAAAATTATTACATGCTAAAACAACCCCAACAATATTTTTTCCTATATCATGTACATCACCTTTTACTGTAGCCATTAATATTTTACCGTTCGATTTTTTCCCCTCTACTTTCTCTTCCTCTATAAAAGGTACCAAGTGAGCAACAGCCTTCTTCATGACTCTAGCAGATTTCACTACCTGAGGTAAAAACATCTTACCTTCACCAAATAAATCGCCAACTACATTCATACCATTCATAAGATACGTTTCTATCACATGAATAGCTTTATCAGAGTTTTGTCTAGCTTCTTCTACATCTTCAATTATAAATTTATCTATTCCTTTAACTAGAGAGTGAGTGAGTCTAGATTGGACATCATCATCTCTCCACTTCTCTTTCTTCTTATCTTTAACAGTTTTATTAGAAACATTTTCAGCATAATCTAGTAATCTCTCAGTCGCGTCATCTCTTCTATTGAGGATAACATCCTCCACAAACCCCAATAATTCTTTGGGGATGTTATCATAAATTTCTAATAATGATGGATTTACGATTCCCATCCTCATCCCATTTTTTATTGCATGATATAAAAAAACAGAGTGCATAGCCTCTCTTACAGTATTGTTACCTCTAAATGAGAATGATACATTACTTACTCCTCCACTCACATTAGCACATGGGAGGTTAGTAGTTATCCAATTTGTTGCTTTAAAAAAGTCAACAGCATATGTCTTATGTTCCTCAATTCCAGTAGCTACTGGAAAAATATTTGGATCAAATATTATATCTTCTGGATTAAAATTAATTTCATTAACAAGTATATCATATGATCTCTTGCATATATCTACCCTTCTCTGGTATGTATCTGCTTGTCCTTTCTCATCAAAAGCCATAACTATTGTTGCAGCACCAAACTTTTTAATTGTATTTGCCTGCTCCTTAAATATTTCTTCACCCTCCTTTAAACTAATTGAATTTACTATGCACTTCCCTTGAACTGTCTTTAAACCAGCAAGGATTATCTCCCATTTTGAGCTATCAATCATAATTGGAAGTTTAGCTATATCAGGCTCTGCTTGAATAAGATTTAAAAATTTTACCATAGCCTCTTTTCCATCAAGCATACCCTCGTCCATATTCACATCAATAATCTGAGCTCCTCCCTCTACCTGATTTCTAGCAACTTCAATTGCATCTGAATAATTATCATCTTTAATTAACCTAAGAAATTTCCTTGATCCAGTGACATTGGTTCTCTCCCCCACATTCACAAAATTGATATTTGATTTTAACTCAAATGGCTCCAATCCAGAAAGTGTCAGATTTTTACATTTAGTCATTTGATATAGACCTAGTTTTATACTTTTTTACTTCTTCAGATATAAGTTTAATATGGTCGTATGTAGTTCCACAGCATCCACCAATAATATTTACTAAATTTTCATCAAGATACTCTCTTAACTGAGCCAACATACCATTCGGCGTCTGATCATATTCACCAAATGCATTAGGAAGACCGGCATTAGGGTAAACTGAGGTAAAAAAATTAGTACTGTTACTCAATCTCTTTAAATAGGGTTTTAATTTGTCAGCTCCCAGAGCACAATTAAAACCAATACTTAGTAGTGGAAAATGAGATAGAGAAATAAGAAATGCATTTACAGTCTGTCCAGAAAGTGTTCTTCCACTATTATCAGTAATAGTTCCACTTAACATTACAGGTAAACTTATATTATTTTCTTCAAAGTAATCATTTATTGCCATAAGAGCAGCTTTTGCATTCAAAGTATCAAAAACGGTCTCTACTAACAAAATATCTGAACCTCCATCAACTAAACCTTTTATCTGTTCTTTATATGATTCAACTAACTCATCAAAAGTAATTGCTCTAAAACCAGGATCATTTACATCTGGAGACATTGATGCAGTCTTATTTGTTGGTCCGATAGATCCAGCAACATATTTTTTTTTATGGAACTTATCTGTTACCTCTCTTGCTATTTTTGCAGAGTCAAAATTAAGTTCATATACTAGATCTTGTAATGCATAATCTTCCATTGCTATAGATGTAGAAGAGAAAGTATTTGTTTGTACAATATCAGCTCCAGAATTCAAATAGCCCTTATGAATCTCCTTAATAATATCTGGTCTAGTTATGGAAAGAAGATCATTATTGCCTTTAAGTAGTATTTTATGATCTTTAAACCTATCACCTCTAAAATCTTCTTCTTCAAGCTTATAGGTTTGTATCATTGTACCCATAGCACCGTCTAAAACCAAAATCCTAGAATTTAATTCTGAAAAGATAGAGTTCATCTAATTGAAAATGCTTTATTAGTTCTTCTTGAAATAAATTCATAAGAGCCAAATAAGAAAAATGAGTAAAAAATTGCCCCACCTAGTGTTCCATAATAAAAAGGAATAGCAGCAACATAACATGAAATTAATCCTGATAAGGTATTAGGATAGAATGAACTAGAAATCCAAACTCCAAAATTTGAAATAACAAAAAATATAAGAGAAGAGGAAATACTAACACCTAATATCTTAGAAAAAGATATGTTTTTTAACGTAAGTCTTCCGATTAAAGTAATTAATATGAAAGATCCATACTGCCAGTAAAAACCAGAATAGAATAGTGTGAATTCATTAAAATATTGTCCTAATACAAAATTATTAATTATAATATCACTTAACCATAAAGAAAATATTGGTAAAATATATGCTAAGTACCTATTATTAAAATATTTTGCACCAAATAATGCAATAGAACATAAAGGAGTAAAATTAGGATAATGTGGAATTAATCTCGAAAAAGCAACAATTAAAATTAACCCTAGTACTAAATAAAAATTGTTATTTTTTGATTCACTCATTCTACCAAACATCTTCAGTATAATTTTTATATTCTTCTTTACCTCCTAATGATTTCCAGTCAGAATCTTGAGTAAGTCTAGAAGAAATACCTCCTCTAGGATTACAATCTAAAACTATTCTTAATCTTTTTGGCTTATAAACTTTTAATAAATCATCATAAAGAATATTAATTAATCTTTCATAAGAGATGATAAGATCTCTATACTGCTGAAGATAGATTTTAAGAGATTTTAATTCAACAATAGTTTTTCCTGGATAAAATAAAATATATAATGAAGCAAAATCAGGTTGTTCATAAACACCTAAAAAAGTTAGCTCAGGTTGTTTCATTTTAATTTCATAGGTCTTTTTATCAGGATTAGGAATCGCAACTAAAAGACTAGAATCAACATCTTTGTATGTTTTTTTCATAATTTATTATTTTATTAACTTTTTGATTTTATCTACCATATCTAATTTCTCCCATGTAAAAGTTTCTACTTCTAAAGTTTTTTTATTTCCATCTAATGATAAAAATTCTTTTTTAACAATCGAAGGTATTCTCCCCATGTGCCCATAAGATGCTGTATCAAGATATATAGGGTTTCTTAACTTTAGTCGGTTTTCAATATCATATGGAGTCATACCAATATTTTCAGATATTACATTAGAGATCTCAATATCACTCATTGAGCATTTAGAAGTACCAAAAGTATTCACATAAATACCCATAGGTTTTGCAACTCCAATAGCATAGCTTACTTGAACTAAAATTTCATCACAAAGCCTTGCTGCACAAATATTTTTAGCAATATGCCTTGTTGCATAAGCTGCACTTCTATCAACTTTACTTGGGTCTTTTCCAGAAAATGCTCCACCTCCATGAGCTCCTTTACCACCATATGTATCTACAATTATTTTCCTTCCAGTTAACCCAGTATCTCCGTGAGGACCTCCAATAACAAATTTTCCAGTTGGATTAATATGATAATTTATATTATCGTTAAATAAATTTTTGTATTGAGGGTTATTATTTAAAAATCTTGGAATAAAAATATTAATCATATCTGATTTAATTTTTTTAAGCATTTTATTATCATTATCAAAATCATCATGCTGAGTAGAAATAACAATACTATCAATTCTATTAGGCTTTCCATCTTTATATTCTAATGTAACTTGAGACTTAGAGTCAGGTCTCAAATACCTAATTTCATCATTTTCTCTTCTTACATCTGCAAGTTCAATTAATAATTTATGAGATAAATCAATAGATATTGGCATAAAGTCTTCAGTTTCATTTGAAGCATATCCAAACATCATACCTTGGTCTCCTGCTCCCTGCATCTTCTCGTCTATCCTGTCAACCCCTTGATTAATGTCTGATGATTGAGAGTGTAATGCTGAAAAAATACCACAAGATTTTGCATCAAACTGGTATTGACTTTTGTTATATCCAATATCGTTGATAACATTTCTAATAATCTTATCATGATCTATTATGGAATTTGTCTTAATTTCTCCTGCTACTACAACCTGTCCAGTTGTTACAAGAGTTTCACAAGCAACTTTAGAATTTTTATCAAATGCTAAATAATTATCAAGTAATGCATCACTAATTTGATCAGCCATTTTATCTGGATGACCTTCACTCACTGATTCTGAAGTAAATAGATGTCTCATAATTTTTATTTTTATCAAGATTAGAGTATGAGAATCGATTTTGACTGAGATGCCCACATCACTAAACCACCGTTATCGTTCGGTTGGTATACAATTAAGTATTCTTGATGTGGTGCAAATATAATTAAATAAAATGATTATTTATTAAAAATCTTTTTTTCTATAATTAACGTTTAGTTTATCATAGAAAAATTTAAAAGACTTTAATCTTTTTTTGAATTCACCTAGATTTCTTAATTTTCTTGGTGACCATACTACCTCAGATAATGCAGTCATTCTTGGAATTATCATATATTCAACATCTTTTGGTTTTTTTATATACTCTGTCCATAAATTTCCTTGAGCACCTAATATTTTTTTACTTTCTTCTTTTGATAAACCTTGCGGTATTGGTTCATATAGATACACTTTTTTTAATGGTAATAAACCTCCAATAGCAAGAGGTTCATTATTTGGTTTATCTTGATAATAATCAAAGTAGCAATGGGAAGTCGGAGTCATTATTGCATCATGACCTGATTTGGCAGCGTGAATTGCACCTTCTTCTCCTCTCCATGACATGACAGTTGCATTAGGAGCAAGACCTCCATCAATTATTTCATCCCATCCTATAATCTTTTTACCTTTTGAATTGAGAAACTTTTCAACTCTTTTAATAAAATAACTTTGAAGTTCATTTTCGTCTTTTAGACCCAATTCTTTCATTTGATTCTGTATAATTTTTGAATTTTTCCATTGAATTTTTCTTGCTTCATCTCCTCCTATATGTATGTATTTCGAAGGAAATAAATCAACAATTTCACTAAACATATTTTCTAGAAATTCAAAAGTTGTTTCATTTATATTTAAAATATCATTTTGAACTCCCCATAAAGTTTTTACTCCAATATTTTCTTTTGAACTTCCAAGCTCGGGATAAGCAGCAATCATTGATGATGTATGACCAGGTATATCAATTTCAGGTATGATAGTAACATATCTTTTATTAGCATATTCAATAACATCTTTTATTTCTTCCTGAGTATAATATCCTTCATGAGGAATTCCATCAAAATTTGGATTTTTTTTCATTATCCCAAGAGAAATTGGCGTTTCATATGAATGTCCAACTAAAGTTTCTTTTCTTTTTGATCCAACTGCAGTTAGTTTAGGATATTTTTTAATCTCAATTCTCCATCCTTGGTCATCAGTAAGATGCCAATGAAAGGTATTCATTTTGTGCATTGCTATAATTTCTATAAATTTTTTTATGAATGAAATAGGCATAAAATGTCTTGAGACATCAAGCATCATTCCTCTATATTGAAATCGTGGAGAATCTTCAATTACCATTGAAGGTATTTCGTATGCATCTATTGTAAGTCTTTCAGCACTTGGAAGATCAGTAAAATCTCCTCTTGCATTATCAGACTTATTATTTCTAACAAAATCACCAGGATCTTGTATGGATTTATACCCTTTGGTTGTTAAGTTAGCAGCATTAAAATCACCTTCCACATTATCGTAATTTTCTTCTATTATTTTCTCATTTTTTTCAAAAGATATAAAATTAGGATTATCCCTTTTTTCTTTTGTATACAATAAAATTTGTTTTAGAGATTGAACACCATAGTATAAGCCTCTTTTAGAATTTGCTTCAATAGTCAGGTTTTGTTTAGGTAAAATAGAAAGTAGATAACCTTCTTCTCCAATGTTTTCTATACCTGAAGAAATTTTTATTAGAATATTAGATTTTTTATTTACTTTTTCTGATAAAGAAAAACCTGTTAATTCGTTTATAAAACTTGTAAGATCTTCTACCGCTTGATCATTTTTTGAAATACCAATTAATTCTAATGATGATTTTTTGAATAATCTAAACCCTATTTTATTATTATCTATAAATTCAATTTTTTTAGGTTCAGGTATGATATAATTTTTTTGAGCATTTAATATTATACCACAAAATAGGAAATACGTTAAAAGTAAAAATTTAGATTTCATAAATAAATAAATAAATTAAGGTTATAAAAATAATTCTTATACACTAGATTATATAATTTTTTTCAATCTATTGAAAAACAAACCTTACATAAAAGTATCAATTCTAGATATATCTAATATATATATTTAACTTACGTTTATTAGTCAAATAAAGTAAAAATATAAATATGAAAAATTTAATGATAATTTTTAGTGTATGGTTTATGGTAGTAAGTTGTACACCACCGGCACCTGAGACAAGTGCTTTTGATGAAGGTGTTGCAAAGTTTGAAAAAAATAAAGCAATTGCTGAAGCAACTTTTGATCTTTTTGAAAAGGGAGATCTTGAAACATTTATGAATAATTATGCTGATGATCTTGTATGGTCACCTCCAAATACAAATGATTCACTTTCGATGGAAGCTTTTGCTGAAGGGATGAAAGGTTGGCATGCGGAGTTTGAAAACTTTAAATTCAAAGACAGGCAATATTATCCCGGTGTAAGTGATGGGGATTATATTCCAGATGGAGGAGTTAGAGTATATGGAACTTGGCATTATAATCATAAAGCAACAGGAAAAGTTTTTGAGACAAAATATTATGGTGTTTTCCAATTTAATGAAGAAGGCAAGATTGCTTATGATTTAGAATGGTTTGATTTAGGTGGAATATTTGCTCAGCTTCAAGAGTAATCATTTTATGTTTAAATATACAAAGGGATAGAGTTTCTATCCCTTTTTTTTTAAATCACTATCCGATTTCAATTTTAATTTAAATTCTATGTTTTTTTAATGTTAAACTAATGTTAAAATTTTCTTATATATTATTTTGTTTTATATAAAAATGTGGCATTTTTGTGTCAGTTAACTTAATTAAAATTGTCGACAATCTAAATATTATGCGCATTTGGGTTTTTTATATCCCATTCAGTAAATAATTGATTGTTAATAAATATATGTATAACAAATTAAAGCAAACTATGAAAAAGCTTTTACTATTTGTCCTTGTCTATATGTCAGGACTGAGCGTACTTTTAGCTCAATCTGTTTCTGGTACAGTAACAGATGAAAATGGTGAAGGAATACCTGGTGTTAACATTATTGTTAAAGGAAGCACTACCGGTACCATAACAGATTTCGATGGAAATTATTCTGTCGATGCTGCAGAAGGTGACGTGTTAGTTGTTTCATATGTTGGGTACTCTTCACAGGAAATTACAGTTGGCTCTCAATCTAATATAAGTATACAACTTCAATTAGATGTTGCTTCTCTTGATGAAATCGTAGTTACCGGTTATGGTAATCAACGAAGAAAGGAAGTAACAAGTGCTGTTACAACTGTAAAAGAATCAGACTTTAACAAAGGGTTGAACAACAATCCAATGGGTCTGCTTCAGGGTAAAGTTGCTGGGCTTACAGTTTCAAAGCCAGGTGGTGACCCTAATGACGGATATGTCCTTAGATTAAGAGGTATATCTACTGTTGGAGCTAATGCTTCTCCTTTAATCGTTATTGATGGAGTTGCAGGTGGATCAATGGATTCGGTAGATCCCAACGATATTGCATCAATTGATGTAATTAAAGATGGTGCTGCTGCTGCAATTTATGGTACACGTGGTTCTAGTGGTGTGATTCTTATTACTACAAAAACAGGTAGTCGAGGAGTTACTAAAGTTGAATATAATGTTTCTGGATCGGTAGATCAGATAGCTAAAAAAATCCCTGTGATGACAGCTGCTGAATACCTACAGGTTCCTGGAGCAGTAAATTTAGGTGCAACAACTGATTGGATGGACCTTGTTACTGATGCGGGATATACACATGTTCACAACTTAGCAATTTCTGGAGGAAACGAAAACACAATGTATAGAGTTTCTTTGAACTACAGAAATCAAGATGGTATTGGAATCAAAACTGGTCAAGATAGAATCAATGCTAATTTGAGTCTTACTCAAAAAGCATTAAACGACAAAGCTGAATTTAGCGTAAATGTTGCTAATACTAATATGCATAGAAACTTTGGTTTCAAGCAAGTATTTAGATATGCAACTACTGCTAATCCTACTATGCCTGTATATGATGCTACAGCTGCGGGAGCACCTTACGGTGGATACTTTGAAAGAACTATTTTTGACTTTTTTAATCCTTTGTCAATAGCAGAACAAACTGTTAACGAAGGTGATGATAATATATTTACAGGAACTATCAAAGGTGATTTTGACCTTGGAGGTATAGTTACTGGATTAAAAGGATATTTGACTTATACAAAACAAGTCACGGACGTTGAAAGAGGTGCTTATTACAAGAAGACTGCTAGATTCAGAGGTTCTGATAGAAATGGTCTTGCTGTAACTGATAACCAACAATTCACTATGGATATCTTTGAGGGAACACTTGATTACGCAACTAATTTTGGGACTACCAACCTTGGTATACTTGCTGGTTACCGTCATCAAGAGTGGTTCAATGAAGGATACCATGCTGAAGGTGGAAACTTCTTAACGGACGTATTTTCATATTACAATCTAGCTGCTGCACAAGATTTTGCAAATGGGCTGGGTAATGTTTATAGCTTTGCTAATTCAAATAAACTAGTAGCATTTTTTGGAAGAGTTAATTTAAACTTTGACGATAACATTTTTATAAATGCTGATTTAAACTATGAAGGTTCTTCAAAATTTGGAGTCAACAACAAATGGGGATTCTTTTATGGAGTTGGAGCTGGAGCTAGTTTAGATGATTTATTTGATATGGAAGGTTTTGATAACCTAAAGTTTAGAGTTAGTCTTGGTCAAACAGGAAATGAGCCATTAGGTTCTTATCTTTCACTACAAAGATTTGCGCCCGCTGGAAGCTTCTATTATAATGGAGCTTATGTTTCAAGTTATGGCCCTACAAGTAATGCTAACGCAGATTTAGCTTGGGAAAAAACAACTCACACTAATATTGGTATTGACTTTGCTACTGCAAATTCAAAACTATTTGGTGCTATTGAATGGTTTACTAGAACAACAAAAGATCAGTTATTGAATGTAACTGTTCCAGTTCCACCAAACCTAGTATCAACAACATTATTGAATATTGGTGAATTAACAAACTCTGGAGTTGAAGTAACTGCTAATTATAACTTAGTTGATAACAGCTCATTCTCTTGGACTACAGGTGTTAATTTTGGAACAGCTTCAAGTAAGCTTAACAAATTAACATTAGGAACAGGAGATGACAAGTTAGGTACTGATCTTTTATACAGAGCTGCAATGGGATCTCCCGGACAAAGTGCTGTAACACTTGTAAGAGTGAAAGAAGGTGAGACACTTGGTCAATTATGGGGAGTTGTTAGAGAAAGTATTAACGCTGACGGATCTGTTAAATTTGCAGATTTGGACGGCGATGGAACTTTCTGTGATTGTGATGATGATAGACAAGTTATTGGTAACGGTCTTCCTGATTTTTCTTTAGGCTGGACTAATACTATGAACATTGGAAATTTAGATATTTCAATGTTTTGGAATGGCGAATTTGGTCACGATCTTTTGAGTACGTATAGAGGTTTTTACGAAAACACAGAGCCTACAACTGTAGGAAACTGGAATGTGGTAAAGACTTCGCGTTATGATGCTACAGTAGCTAAAGCTGCTGTTGATAATACGCACGTAGAGAAAGGATCATACTTTGAATTAAATAACATTACATTAGGATATACTATTCCTACTGATGGTGCTATTAGTAATTTCAGATTGTATTTTTCTGCTCAAAGACCAATCGTGATTACTGGCTACGAAGGAGTTGATCCAGTAGCTAGATACCAAGACCAATTTGATGGTTCACAAGGAGGTGGAGTTGGAAGTGTTGATCCATTAGCTATTGGAATTGAAAGACGTAATACGTACTATAGAGCTAGAACATTTACATTCGGTGTAAACTTAGCTTTTTAAATTTTAAACCTTAATAATTATGAAAAACTTAATGAAAAAAGTTAAAGAACTAATCTTGGTTATTGCTGGTTTGGTATTTATCGTTCCAGCTTGTACTAACTTAGATGAAGAATTGTATAGTGATTTAGATGCTGCTAGCTTCTTTAAGTCAGAAGATGAATATATCTCTGCTCTTGGAGCTGCTTATGCTAACTTCACTACTATGGGAAGTCACTCTAATATTTGGTCAACTAATGAATTATCTTCGGATGAATTAGTTGTTCCAACTAGAGGTGGTGACTGGTATGATGGAGGTGTGCTTTTACAAGTACATCAACATACGTATACTCCTGATAATGGATTTGTAACAAATGCTTGGAATGCATTATATGCTGGTGTTAACACATGTAACCGTTTAATTTATCAATTTAAAGATGTTGATGGTGCTGATGCATATATTGCAGAGCTTAGAGCTATAAGAGCATATTGGTATTACCAACTTTTAGATATGTTTGGTAACGTGCCATTATCTATTGATTTTGAGGTAACTGAAGCTTTAGCTAACTCTTCAAGAGCAGAAGTTTATGCTTTTGTTAAAAGTGAATTGGATGCTGTTATACCTGTGCTTCCTACTGTTAAAGATCAATCTACTTATGGTAGAATGACAAAGTGGGCTGCGCTTGCAATAAGACATAAATTGAATCTTAATGCAGAAGTTTATACAGGAACAGCTCAATGGGCTGCTGCGAAAGCAGATGCTGAAGCAATTGGTGCCGCTGGGTATACTCTTGAAGCAAAGTATGTAGACAACTTTGCAATAGATAACTCAGGTTCTGGTGAGAACATTTTTGTGGTGCCTTATGACAAAGTATTTGCTGGTGGTTTTAACTGGGTTCAAATGACATTGCATTATGCAAGTCAGAACACTTATAAACTACAAGCTCAACCTTGGAATGGATATGCTACTGTAGAGGAATTTTACAACTCATATATTGATCCAGTTAACAATCCTGGAACACAGGGAACTGTGATTAAAGGAAAGACTTCTGGTACTGGAACTATAGATGGAAGACTTACAAATTTTATAGTAGGTCCTCAAGGTACTGATGATCCAGCTGGAGGTGAAGAAGGAGATGATGATGGTTTGGAATTGAATTTTACTCCTTACATAAATTCTATTTGGCCAGATGCTTGTCGCCAGTGTGGTGCAAGAATTGGTAAATATCCTTATGAAAGTGGAGGTACCCCTAACATGAGTAACGACTGGGTTGTATTTAGATATGGTGATATTCTGCTTGGATTAGCTGAAGCAGAAATGCAACTTGGAAATAATGCTACTGCATTGGCTTTAGTAAATCAAATTAGAGCTCGTGCTGGTAACTTAACTGCATTTGCTGGAACTCTTACTGCTGATCAACTTTTAGCTGAAAGAGGTAGAGAGATGTATGTTGAGAATGTTAGAAGACAAGACTTAATTAGATTTGGGAAATTTAACGATGCATGGTGGGAGAAGGATGCTTCTGCTGCTACTAAGAATATATTCCCTATTCCTAAGTCGCAAATGGATGCTAACACCAAGTTAACACAAAATCCAGGATATAATTAATAGTATAAAGTTTTAAACTTTATGTTGCATATATTAAGCAAGCGGTATTTTTACCGCTTGCTTTTTTTTTATATTTACAATAATTTTTACAAGTGAGAGTTTTTATTGTTTTTCTTTTGATTTTAACTTCTTCATGTATAACTGAAGAGAAGGATAGTTTTTTATTTAAGAAAATTAAATCTTCTTATTCTGGCATAAATTTTAAAAATAATCTTTCATATACTGAAGAGCTTAATCCTTATACATATAGAAACTTTTATAATGGAGGTGGCGTGGGAATTGGCGATATCAATAATGATTCTTTACCTGATATTTTCTTTACAGGAAATCTAGTTTCAAACAAATTATATTTAAATAAAGGAAATTTTGAATTTCAAGATATTTCTCAATCTGCTGGAATTACAAGTGATAATGTTTGGAGTACTGGTGTTAGTATGGTTGATATAAATCATGATGGTTATTTAGATATTTATGTTTGCAAATCTGGTCCTCCCTCTAATAATAATAATAGGCATAACGAATTATTTATAAATAATGGTGATTTAACATTTACTGAAACATCAAAACAATATGGACTAGATAATAATGGTCTTTCTACCCACGCTGCTTTTTTTGACTATGATAAAGACGGAGATTTGGATTGTTATTTACTTAATAATACTATTCGCTCTGTTGGAGTTGGTTTTGATTTAATAAAAGACCAAAGAAATATTCCAAATAAATTTGGTGGCAATAAATTATATAGAAACGAAAATGATTTTTTTGTAGATGTATCTGAAGAATCAGGTATATATACTAGTGCAATAGGTTTTGGTTTAGGCGTGACAATTGGTGATGTGAATCTAGATGATTGGCCTGATATTTATGTTTCTAATGATTTTTTTGAAAAAGATTATTTATACATAAATAATCAAGATGGAACCTTTAAAGAGTCTTTAGAAGACTATATGACTGAATTATCAATGGGGTCCATGGGCGCAGATATGTCTGATATTAATAACGATGGAAATAGTGAAATATTTGTAACGGAAATGCTTCCTATTCGTCATGATAGAATTATGTCTAAAACAGTTTACGATAGTTGGGATAAGTATCAGTTTTCTCTTGGGCAGGGTTACTATCACCAATTTAGTAGAAATGTATTGCAATTAAATAATGGCAATAACTCTTTTTCTGATATTTCTAGAATTGCTGGAGTAGATGCTACAGATTGGAGTTGGGGTGCATTGATATTCGATATGGATAAGGATGGCTTTAAAGATATTTTTGTTGCGAATGGCATATACAAAGATTTGTTAGATCAGGATTATGTTAATTTTATGGCTAATCCATCTATTATTTCAAATATGATTAAAACAGAAAACAATGTTATAACTAAGTTAATTGATATGATTCCTAGTGAACCTATTCCTAATTTTGCTTTTAAAAATTTAGGTGATCTCAGCTTTAGTGATGTAAGTGATGAATATGGTTTTTCTGAACCTACTTTTTCTAATGGATCAGCCTATGGTGATTTGGATAATGATGGTGATCTTGACTTGGTTTTAAATAATGTAAATATGAATTCCTTTGTTTACGAAAATCTTTCCGAAAAATTTAATTCAGAAAATAATTTCTTGTCTTTTAGCTTAGTAGGTGAGGGAAAAAACTCAAAAGCTATTGGATCTAAAGTTATACTCAAGCATAATAATAGAATATATTATCAAGAGCTAAATCCAATGAGAGGATTTCAATCTTCTGTGGAATATAGGTTATTTTTTGGTTTGGATACTTTGTCTAGTATAGATACCATTAAAATTATATGGCCTAATCAAAATGAAAGTTTATTGACGAATGTAAATACCAATCAGAATATTTATATAAATCAAATAAATTCAAATAAAAAAACTCAAGAAAAAACTCATCTAACTAAAAGAGTTTTATTTAATGAAAAAATTGATGATTATGGTATTGATTTTGTTCATAAAGAAAACGATTTTGTTGATTTTGATAGACAAAGACTTTTATTTACAATGAACTCAAATGAAACGCCTTGTTTATGTAAAGGATATATTAATTTAGATTCTTTAGAAGATTTTTTTGTTGGTAATTCAAAAGGGTCCACATCAGCTATATTTATACAAAAACCTAATGGTCAGTTTGATAAAATAGAAAAACCATTTGAGTCTAATAAAAACTCTGAGGATACAGATTGCGTTATTTTTGATGCAAATAATGATGGGAAAAATGATATTTATGTAACTAGTGGAGGGAATGAATTCAATGAATTTTCTACAGATTTATTTGATAGATTATATTTTGGTTATGGAAATGGTAAATTTATAAAATCACAACAAACATTTCCTATAGGAATGCCATTTCAAAGTACTTCTACTGTGTCATATTCTGATTTTGATAAAGATGGAGATTATGATTTATTTGTAGGAGGAAGGCTTGAACCTAATATCTATGGACTTCCTGCTAGTAGTTTTTTATTTACTAATAATGGAAAAGGTGTTTTTTCAGATCAATCAGACTCTATTGCTACTTCTTTAAAATTTTTAGGAATGGTTACCGATTCAAAGTGGGTAGATTTAGATAATGATAATGACGATGATTTGATAGTTGTTGGAGAATGGATGCCAATAAAAGTTTTTATCAATGTTGGAGATAGTTTGGTTGATAGATCTATCGAATATGGTTTTGATAAAACTAATGGTTGGAATCACACAATTGAAGTTTCTGACTTTAATAATGATGGATTTTATGATATTATAATTGGAAATTATGGTTTAAACTCAAGACTAAAAGCAAGTCAAAAATATCCGCTTACGATGTTAGTTAATGATTTTGACAATAATGGTACTGTAGAGCAAATTCTTGGAATGTATAGAAATGAAAGTTTATATCCAATTGTTCAATTGAAGGATTTATGGATGCAAATACCTAGTTTAAAAAAGAAATATTTAAAATTTGAGAATTACAAAAATGAAAAGCTTTTTGACTTATTCGAAGAAGATGTATTAAATTCATCTCTTAAGCTATATACATATAAACTTAATACTTCTCTATGGATAAATAATAAAGGGATTAATTTTTCTGAAATTGATCTTCCTTCTCAATCTCAATTTTCTCCAGTATATGCGATAATTTTGGATGATATTAATTTAGATGGAAACAAGGACATAATAATGGGAGGAAATCAATATAAAATAAAACCTGAAATAGGAATCCATGACGCGAGTTATGTGTCTACATATCTGGGTGATGGAAAAGGAAATTTTAAATATTTAGATAATAAGAAATCTGGAATATTTATTAGAGGGCAGTTAAGAGATATTATTAAAATAAAAAGAAAAAAAGAAGAAAATTTTATTTTTGCGTTAAATAATGATTCTTTAAAAATTTTTAAATTAAATCAATGAAAGTTAAATTTTATATTTTTTCAGTTTTCATTTTCCTTTTTCTTTATGCTTGTAAGCATTCTTATTATGATATAGAGAAAAGAGAACTAAATAGCGGTATAAGAAATGATTCTATTTTTTTTGATCTACACTTTGGTATGACATCAAAAGAATTTTACGATAGATGCTGGGAACTGAATAAACAGGAAATTGTAAAAGAGGGCCCTTCAAATTCTTCTGTAAAATATTTGATTAAAGAAGGGGTTAGGTATGATACTGAAATGTTATTTTATCCTAAATTTCATGAAAATAAAGTTTATATGATGCTTTCTACTTTTTCTTATGTGGGTTGGGCCCCATGGAATCGTGATAGGTTTTCTAGTTTTTTATTAGAAGATGTTAAGCAACTTTTAGAATCTTGGTATGGAGGTTCTTTCCTAGCTGTTGAAGGTGAAAATGATAAAAAATTATATGTAATGGTCCAAGGAAATAGAAGAATAACAATTTCTATTATTGACGATAGAGATGTTAGAGTTAGATTTACTGACTTATCAGTTTCTAAAATTAT
Source organism: uncultured Marinoscillum sp. (assembly GCA_902529805.1). GTDB lineage: Bacteria > Bacteroidota > Bacteroidia > Cytophagales > MED-G16. The sequence continues at coordinate 143,124 of CABZXU010000001.1, read as the reverse complement.
TAATCAAAAGATTTGATGATGAAAAAAAATATTTTCTTTTTTATAATTTTTATTTCATGTGTCAATAAAAAAGAAGAAAAGTTATTTTCAAAATTATCAAATAAAGAATCAGGAATTTATTTTTCAAATGATTTAAGCTATGATGATGATTTTAATATTTTCACGTATAGAAACTACTTTAATGGGGGAGGTGTAGGCGTTATTGATATTAATAATGATAATTTACTTGATATTTATCTTACCTCTAACTTAAATTCTAACAAGCTCTATCTTAATTTGGGCGACATGAAATTTAAAGATATTACTGATGAGGCTGGTGTTGGGGGAATGAAGTCTTGGAGTACTGGAGTAAGTATTGCAGATGTTAATGCAGATGGTTTCTTAGATATATATGTGTGCAATTCGGGTGATATTGAGGGAGATAATAAACAAAATGAATTATTCATAAATAATGGTGATCAAACTTTTACTGAAAGGGCTAAGGAATTTGGATTAGATGATATGGGGTTTTCAACCCATGCTGCTTTTTTTGATTATGATAAGGATGGCGATCTTGATATGTACCTTTTAAATAATTCTTATCAGGCAATTGGAAGCTTTAATTTAAAAAAAAATGAAAGGCCAAAAAGAGATTTTGTAGGAGGAGATAAACTTTTTAAAAACATGGATGGAAAGTTTATCGATGTTAGTGAAGAAGCTGGTATTTATGGAAGCGTGATTGGATTTGGCCTAGGTGTAACGATTGGTGATATAGATAAAGATGGGTGGTTAGATATTTATGTTTCTAATGATTTTTTTGAAAGAGATTATCTATACATAAATAATAAAAATGGAGGATTTGATGAAGTATTAGAAAAACAAATTAGAAGTGTAAGTGCAGCATCTATGGGGGCAGATCTTGCAGATATAAATAATGATGGATATTCTGATATTTTTGTTACTGATATGTTACCAGAGCCTGATGATAGGGTTAAAACTGTTACTACATTTGATAGTTGGGATAGATATCAATATGGTTTCAATAATGGTTACTGGCATCAGTTTACTCGAAATACCCTTCAGCTAAATAATTATGGAGAATCATTTAGTGAAATAGGAAGACTTGCGGGAGTTGAAGCAACCGATTGGAGTTGGGGAGCTCTTATGTTTGATTTTCAAAACGATGGCTTAAAAGATATATTTGTTGCAAATGGAATTTATAGGGATTTAACTAATCAAGATTTTTTACAGTATGTAACTCAAGATGAAGTTGTAAAAAGAATCACATCTGCAAATAAGGTAGATTATAAAACACTTATTAGTTATATTCCCTCAGAACCAGTTTCAAACTATGGTTTTATTAATAAAGGAGATTTAAAATTTGAGAATCTTTCATTAAAATTAGGTTTGGATGAACCAAGTTTTTCAAATGGTTCTGCTTATGCTGATCTAGATAATGATGGTGATTATGATCTTATAGTTAATAATGTAAATATGGATATGTTTTTGTATAAAAATAATTCCAATAAAATGTATCCTGAAAATCATTTCTTAAGGCTGATTCTTGATGGTAAAGAAGATAATCCTTATGCGGTAGGGGCTAAAGTTACAATATACATCAATGGCGAAAAGTTTTATAAAGAACAAATGCCCATAAGAGGGTTTCAATCCACGGTTGATCATAGATTGTTATTTGGAATAGGAAAAAATAAAAAAATAGACTCATTGCATATTATTTGGCCATCTGATAAGATTTCAGTAGTTAAAAATTTAGATGTTGATCAAACTCTTATTTTTTCTGAAACAGATTTGGAAGAAAAATATGATTATGAAAAAGAAATAAACAATAAACTATTTTTTGAACTTGATTCTTTAGGGCCAATTAATTATAAACATAATGAAAATTATTATGTGGATTTTGATAAAGATAGACTTCTTTTTCACATGAATTCTACAGAAGGCCCATGCATTTGCAAAGGTGATGTAGACAATGATGGTAAAGAAGATGTATTTATAGGTGGAGCCTATGGGTATCCTGGCGCATTATATGTTCAACAGCGTAACGGAAAGTTTAAAAAATTAGAATTGAATGTTTTTCAAAAAGATAAAAATTCAGAAGATATTGATTGTGAATTTTTTTATGCTAATGATGATGATTTTATAGATTTATATGTTGCAAGTGGGGGAAGTGAATTTTCAGAATTTTCTACTGGTTTAGCTGATAGGTTATATATTAATTCAGGTAGTAATGATTTCATGAAAATAGATAAAATTTTACCAAATGATAAGTTTGAAAGCTCTTCGGTAGTTGAAGTTTCAGATTTTGATAATGATGGTGATAATGATTTGTTTGTTGGAATAAGATTAATCCCACAAAATTATGGACTATCACCAAGTAGTTACATTTTAAAAAACGATGGAAAGGGTAATTTTATTAATGTCACTAATGAAATAGCTGAAAGTTTAAATAAAATAGGAATGGTTACTGATGCTAAATGGATTGATATAGATAATGATAAAGATATGGATCTTATTATAATAGGTCATTGGAAACCAATTACTATTTTTGAAAATAGAAATGGGAAATTTTTTAAGTCAGAGAATTCATCATTGAAATATTCGAATGGTTGGTGGAATGTTATTGAATACGCTGATTTTAATGGGGATTCTTTGCCAGATTTAGTTGTTGGTAATCATGGTTTAAACTCAAGGTTTAAGGCTGATAAACAAAAACCAATTTTAATGTATGTAAATGATTTTGATGATAATGGAGATATTGAGCAAATTATTTTCCAGTATAATGGGAATGAATCCTATCCTCTTTCTTTACGTCATGACTTAGTTATGCAAATGCCTATTTTAAAAAAGAAATATCTAAAATATGAAAATTATAAAAATCAAACCATTAATGATATTTTTGATCAAGAAAAGATTAATAATAGTATAATAAATAAGGTATTTGATCTTAAAACGTCAATATATTTTAATGATGATTCTCTTAATTTTAAGAAGGTTGATCTTCCAGTTGATGTGCAATTTTCTACAACAAATGCAATAAGTATAGATGATTATAATAATGATTCTTTTAAAGATGTTTTAATTGGAGGCAATTTGTATAGAGTTAAGCCAGAGGTAGGTAAGTATGATGCTCAGTATGGGTTGCTCTTATTAGGTGATAAAGATGGAAAATTTAAAAAAATGACTTCTATTGAATCTGGAATAAACTTTGTTGGACAGGTAAGGGGTTTTTTAAGTATTGATAATTATTTATTTGTATTAAATAATGATGAAAAAATTCAAACTTATCAGTTAAACAATCAATAATCAATAAGTGAAAAATAAAAATTTATCTATTACAATTTTATTCATTGCATTAATATCATGCTCAAAAAAAGATACGCTTTTTGAAGAAATTAATCCTAAATCGAGTAATGTCATTTTCGAAAATAAGCTTAATCAAACTGAAGAATTTAATCTAATTGAGTATCTATATTTTTATAATGGTGGTGGAGTAGCTGTAGGAGATATAAATAATGATGGATTGAATGATATATATTTATCTGCTAATCAAGAAGAAAATAAATTATATATCAATAAAGGAAATTTTATTTTTGAAGATATTACAGAAAAAGCAAATTTATCATCTCCTGATGCTTGGAAAACAGGGGTTGTAATGATCGATATTAATGGAGATGGGTATTTAGATATTTATCAAAACCGTTTAGGCGGTTATAAGAATATAAATGGAAAAAATCAATTATACATAAACAATAAGGATCTAACCTTCACTGAAATGGCACAAGATTATGGTTTAGATTTCGAGGGTTTTTCTACTCATTCTGCTTTTTTTGATTATGATAAAGATGGAGATTTAGATATGTACTTATTAAATCATTCTATTCATTCTGAAATTACATATGGAAATTCAAAAATTAGATTTCAAAGAGATTTAAAATCCGGCGATAAACTTTTTAGGCATGATATTGTAAATGGTAAATCTTTTTTTACTGATGTTTCTGAAAGTTCTGGAATACTCGGTAGTAACATAGGATATGGTTTAGGTGTATCGATTTCTGATATAAATAATGATGGGTGTGATGATATTTATATATCTAATGATTTTAGAGAAAACGACTATTTATACATAAATAATTGTGACGGTACTTTTTCCGAAAGTTTAGAGGACTATATAAGGCATACCTCTAGATTTTCAATGGGTAATGATATTGGAGATGTAAATAATGATGGTTTATTAGATATTTTAGTTTTAGATATGTTGCCTTCTGATGAAATTGTTTTAAAAAGTTCAGCCGGTGAAGATTCATATGAGATATATAAGATGAAATTAGAGTTTGGCTATAACAAACAGTTTACTAGAAATACATTACAATTAAATTTAGGTAACAATAATTTTGCTGAAATTGCTCAATTGACAGGGATTCATGCAACTGATTGGAGCTGGTCAACACTTATTCAAGATTTTGATTTAGATGGCTTGAATGATATTTTTATTTCTAATGGAATTTTAAAGCGTCCTAATGATATGGACTATATCAATTTTATTTCAAATAATCAAATAAGCGGAAATTTAAATAATAAAACTAAACTAACAAATCTAGAATTAATAGATCAAATGCCAGATGGAAAAGTATCAAATTATCTTTTCAGAAATAATAGTAATTTGAATTTTACTGATGAAAGTGAAAATTGGGGGTTGGACTTTGAGGGGTATTCAAATGGGGCTACTTATTCAGATCTCGATAATGATGGTGATCTAGATTTAATATTAAATAATATAAATTCAAAAGCAAAAATTTATTCAAATCGATCAAATGAATTTTATCCAGAAAGAAATTTTATTTCAATAAATTTTATTGGTGATAAGTTAAATAAAAATGGAATTGGATCAAAAGTTACTATTTGGTCAGATAATAAAATTTTGTATAAAGAAAATTTTGCTAATAAAGGTTTTTTGTCTTCAACTTCACCTGGGTTGGTTTTTGGTTTAAATAACTATGAGGTTATAGATTCAATGCTTGTTCAATGGCCTTCAGGTAAAGCCCAAAAATTATATTCAATAAAAGGAAATAAAATTTTGAATTTATATGAAAAAGATGCTAGGTCAAAAAATAAAATTAAACATAAAAGTAAAATTCCTATTTTCAATGATTATACTGAAAAAATAACTCCAAAAATTTTCCATAAAGAAAATATTTTTAATGATTTTAATAGAGAACCATTAATGCCATATATGCTATCCAATGAAGGCCCAGCTCTTGCTGTTGCTGATATTAATTTAGATGGTTTCCAAGATATATTTTTAGGATCATCCTCTTTTAATAAATCAAGAATTTTTATGGGATCTGATAATGGAAATTTTAGCTTGGTTCACAATCATGAAATCTATAATGATTCTTTGTCGGAGGATGTAGATGCTTTATTTTTTGATGCTGATAATGATAAGGATCTAGATTTATATGTTGTAAGTGGCGGTAATGAGTTTCCTTTAAGGTATAAAAGTATAAGAGATAGATTATATATTTTAAATGATAAAGGAATTTATGAATTAGATACATTTTCCCTTCCCGAAATTTATCAAAATGGATCTATTGTTAGGGCTTCTGATTTTGATAATGATGGAGATGTAGATTTATTTTTAGGAGGTAGAAGTATTCCTGGAAAATATGGATTCCCACCAAAACATTATTTGTTAGAAAATGATGGAAGTGGAAAGTTCTGGATAAATGATAAAATTACTTTTGAAAATCAAGGAATGGTTACTGATGCAACATGGGTTGATATAGATAATGATGGATGGATGGATCTTTTTGTATGTGGTGATTGGTCTGATATAAAATTTTATAAAAACATTCAAGGTTCTTTAATAGAGGATAATAAAAATTACAGCTTAAATAAAAATGGTTGGTGGTTTTCTATTAAATCAGCAGATGTTAATAATGATGGTTTAATGGATTTAATCGCTGGAAATATCGGATTAAATATAAAATTTAAACCTTCTGTAAACTTTCCAGTTAAAATGTATATCAATGATTTTGATAATAATGAAAGCTTTGAGCAAATAGTATCTTATATCAGAAATGGAAAAGAATATCCTTTGGCAGATAGAGATGAAATAACAAAACAATTAAACTATTTAAAAAGAAAATTTTTATATTTTAAAAATTTTGCTGGTCAAGAAATAAAGGGTATTTTTTCAAAATCTCAGTTAGATAATTCTAAAATATTATTTGCTAATGAATTTCAATCATTTGTTTTTCTTAACAATGGAAAAAAATTTGATGCAAAACCATTACCAATTATAGCACAGTCTTCACCTATATCTGTAATAGAAACTTGTGATTTTAATTCTGATAATAAATTAGATTTATTGATTTTTGGAAATAAAAACTTTGTTTCAACATACTTTGGTTCTTTTGATGCAAATCATGGGATTCTCCTCAAAGGAAATGGTGATGGGACATTTGATTATGTTGATCAAAAAAAAAGTGGATTGAATGTAACAGGAGAAATAAAAAAAATGTTTTACTTGGATAAAAATAAAACTAAATTTGTACTAGGTGTAAATGATAATGAGTTAAATTTTTACAAGTTAAATAGTTTATGAGAGCAATTAAGTTTGTTTTTTTTAATGTAGTTTTTTTATTTTCATATTTAAGTTGTTCAGTAAATGATAAAAGGTATCGTGAAAATATAAATTACTATAACAATCCAATTCTTTTTCATCAGGCGATGAAAAAACTTTCTGATATTATTGTTTATGATATTTTTTCACCACCTGTTGCTTCTAGAATTTATGCTTACCCCACTATTGCTGCTTACGAAGTATTAATAAATGATTACTTAGAATATAAATCTTTTGCTGGTCAATTAAGTCAACTTGACAATATTCCAAAACCTGATCAGAAGTTTGAATATTCATTTCCTTTGGCAAGCATTCATGCTTTTTTAATAGTAGGAAAAGATTTAATTTTTTCTGAAGATCAAATGGAAGGTTTTCAAACAAATTTATATTTAGAAATAAAGTCTAAGGGAATTCCTAATGATATATATAATAGATCATTAGAATATGGTGAGCTGGTTGCTAATCATATAATTAGTTGGGCTGGTAAAGATAATTACAAACAGACAAGGTCTTATCCAAAATATACGATTGAAAGAGATAAAGAGTCTTGGAAACCAACACCTCCTGATTATATGGAAGGAATAGAACCTCATTGGAATAGAATAAGAACATTTGTTTTAGATTCTTCTAATCAATTTTTGGTTTCTCCACCTACTGAGTTTAATATGAACAAAAAAAGTAAATTTTATGAAGAGGTTATAGAAGTATATGAAATTACAAATAATCTTACCGAGGAGCAAAAAGAAATTGCAAGCTTTTGGGATTGTAATCCATATGTATCTCACCACAAAGGTCATGCTATGTTTGCAACAAAAAAAATAACTCCAGGAGGTCATTGGATTGGAATTACATCTATAGTTACTCAAAAAGCTAATCTCAATATGATTGAAACTATTGCTGCTTATGCAAAAGTTTCAATTGGCTTATTTGATGCATTCATAGCTTGTTGGGATGAAAAGTGGAGAAGTATTTTAATAAGACCAGAAACAGTAATAAATGAATATATCGATGAAGATTGGATTCCTTTTTTACAAACCCCTCCTTTTCCTGAATACACATCGGGCCATAGTGTTATATCAAGGTCAGCTGCTGTTATTTTAACTGAAATCTTAGGAGAAAATTTTAAATTTTTAGACACATCTGAAATTGAATATGGCCTTCCTTCTAGAGAATTTAATTCATTTTTAGATGCTTCAGATGAAGCTGCAATAAGTAGAATTTATGGTGGAATTCATTACATGCCTGCAATTTACAATGGAGTAAAACAAGGTGAATTGGTTGGGAATTATGTTTTATCTAATATAGATTTAATTGATCCATCTATAGTTAAGCAATAAAATCAAAGATTATGAAATATATAATATCATTAGACCAAGGGACAACAAGTTCTAGAGCAATATTAATTAATGATCAAGGGGCTCTAGTCGGAATAGAACAAATGGAGTTTGAACAAATATTTCCTAAACCAGGATGGGTTGAGCATAGTCCAATGGAAATTTTAAATTCTCAAATAAAAGTTTTTGAAGATTTAATAGTTAACAATAACATATCATTAGATTCAATTATTAGTTTAGGTATTACAAACCAAAGAGAAACTATTGTTCTTTGGGATAAGTATTCAGGAAAACCATTATATAATGCTATAGTATGGCAGGATAAACGTACAACGAATATTTGTGAAAAGATTAAAAAAGATGATTTAGAAAAATATATAAAAGAAAATACAGGTTTGGTTGTCGACTCATATTTTTCTGCTACAAAAATAAAATGGATTATCGATAATGTTGATGGAGTTAAAAATAAAATAAAAGAAAATAAAGTTCTTGCTGGTACTATTGATTCATGGCTTATTTATAATTTAACATCATTTCAATCTCATGTTACTGATTACACCAATGCATCTAGAACTATGATTTATAATATTAAAACTTTAAGTTGGGATGATAAAATTCTAAATTATTTAGATATATCAAAATCTATACTTCCTAAAGTTTTACCTTCTTCATCTGAATTTGGAACTTTTGAATATAAAGGAATCAAATTACCTATAAGAGGTGTTGCTGGTGATCAACAAGCAGCTTTATTTGGTCAAGCTTGTTTTGATAACGGAATGGTTAAAAACACTTATGGAACAGGTTGTTTTTTACTAATGAATACTGGCAAAAACATGACTTCATCTAGCAACGGTTTATTAACAACAATAGCTTGCTCTACTTCTAATTCTGTTAATTATGCCTTAGAAGGAAGTGTTTTTATTGCTGGAGCTGCAATTCAATGGCTTAGGGATTCATTAAAATTAATAAAAAATGCTTCTGAAACTGAAAAAATTGCCAATTCAATAGATGAACTTAAAGATATTTATGTTGTACCAGCATTTGCTGGACTTGGTGCTCCTTATTGGGACATGTATTCAAGAGGAGCAATTTTTGGTTTGTCAAGGGATACTGGTAGAGAACATATTATTAAGGCTACTTTAGAATCTTTAGCTTATCAAACTAAAGATATTATTGATGTAATGGAAAGAGACTCAAATTTAAAATTAAAATCTTTAAAGGTAGATGGTGGGGCTTGTAAAAATGATTATTTGATGCAATTTCAATCAAATTTAATTAATTCAGAAGTATTAAGACCAGAAATCATTGAATCAACAGCAATGGGAGCTGGCTATCTAGCTGGAATTTCCTCATCATTATGGGATAAGGATAAGATAATATCAAATCAAAGAATAGATAAAAAATTTGATCCAAAGATAGACTCTATTAAAAGAAACAAATTATATAAAGGCTGGGAGAAAGCAGTCAAAAGAACTTTAAATTGGCTAGAAAATTAAACTTTTTTTCATCAAACAATAGAGAAAAATTAATCAAGGAAATTTCCTCAAGTTTTTTTGATGTATTAGTTATTGGAGGTGGTATAACAGGTGCTGGGATATGTTTGGATGCAGCATCAAGAGGATTTAAAGTTTGTTTAGTTGATATGGCAGATTTTGCATCTGGAACAAGCAGTAAATCAACTAAATTAATCCACGGTGGTTTAAGATATCTTGAACAATTCAATTTTAAACTTGTAAAAGAAACAGGAACAGAAAGAGCTATATTACATAATTTGGCTCCTCACATAGTAAAACCTGAAAAAATGTTACTTCCAATAACTAAGGAAGGTAAATTGGGAAAGTTTTCTACTTCTTTAGCACTTAAAATATATGATTATCTTGCAAAAGTTGATAACTCTGACAAAAAAAAAATGTTATCAGAAAAAGATACTTTAAACTGTGAACCATTACTTAGAAATAAAAACATTACTGGTGGAGCATTATATTCGGAATATAGAACTGATGATAGTAGACTTACTATAGATATTCTAAAGAAATCATATACATATGGCGCATTGCCTATCAATTATCTGAAATTTGAAAAACTCTTATATAAAAATGAAAAGATAATAGGAGCAATTTGTGAAGATATATTATCTAATAAAAAAATTAATATTTCTTCAAAAACTATTATAAATGCTTCTGGTTCATGGGCTGATGAGGTTTTGAATGAAAAGAAAAAAAAAATAGTTTTATCAAAAGGGGTACATATCGTTATTCCATTTAAAAAACTTCCCTTAAAACAATCTATCTATTTTGATGCTCTTGATAATAGGATGATATTTGCAATACCAAGAAACAAGACAATTTATATAGGCACTACCGATACTTTTTTTGATAGGAAAAAGGATAGATTGAGAGTTTTAAAAAAAGAAGTAAAGTATTTAATAGATTCTGCAAATAAATTTTTTTCAGTAAAAATTAACAATAACGATATTTTATCAAGCTGGGTAGGATTGAGACCTTTAATTAGGGAAAAAAATAAACAGGTAACTGAAATATCTAGAAAAGATGAAATTTTCATTTCTAAAAATGGTTTAATAACTATTGCAGGAGGAAAACTTACTGGATATAGAAAAATGTCAGAAAGAGTGGTGGACTTATTATGTAATAAGCTATTTAATTTAAATAAAAAATGTATTACAAAAAATATTAAACTATTTGATACTTCATTTGATGAGTATCTAACTAAAGGAAAAAAATTAAACGCTTCTCATAAAGATTTAATTAAAATTTATAATATATATGGATCAAAAGGAATTCAAATTTTTGAAATTCAAAATGATTATAACTCTAAAATTAAAAATAAAAGATTATTAATTTCTGAATTGATTTATTGCTTAAAAAATGAAATGTGTCACAATCTCATAGATTTTTTTACTCAAAGAAATGCAATGGTATATTTTGAAATTGAAAGGATTAATTCTTCGGTTGACTTTATTAAAAAGCCTTATATGAAATTTAAAAATATATCGAATGATGAGTGGAAAAAAGAATTATGTGATTTAAAAAGTTATATTAACAAAATCACAAATTTTATTTAACTAAATCTTGAATATTGCCAATAGCATAATCTATAAAAATAACATCTCTTATTCCATAGGCTTTTGCTTCTATTTCTCCTTTAAATTTAAGGCTTACTTTTTCATTGCCTAATAAAAGAGCTAGTCCTTTTTGATTAATAAAACTTTCTAGGTTTTTGACATCTATATCCCCTTGTATATCTATAGTTGATTCGGTCATGTTTGAAAGTTCTCTTTCGTTTTCTTCATCTATTTTGACTAGTAAAACACTTTCTGCATAAACTCCAACATCTACTTTAGATATAACTATTTTTACTTTATTAGGATTATTAAGAATGATCTCAGCTGAAATCTTCAATTTATTATCTTGGAGACTATTTACTTTAACATTTTTTATTTCAACAAATTCAATTGGTTCAATTGGTTTACAACCAAAAAAAATTAAAAAAAATAAAATAAGTATTCTGGTCAATTTTTTAAAAATTAATTTATAATATCAAAGCACAATTATACTATATATGATTAAAGTTTTATACCATAAGTATTTATAAAATTTAAATCTTTAATAGATTTACATCAATAACATTTTAATTTAATTAAATGAGCGAACTTTTATCTGAAGCTATAGGGACTTTTGTTTTAATTCTTTTTGGTTGTGGAGTTAATGCAGGAATTTCTCTAAAAAGTAGTTTTTCCAAGAGAGACAGCAATAGCTGGACAGTAGGCACATTAGGTTGGGGGCTTGCTGTAACCTTAGGGGTTTATGCAAGTCAGTATAGTGGTGCGCATATTAATCCTGCAGTTACTTTTGGGCTTTTATCATCTGGTGATATTGAGTTAACTAAAGCTTTTGAATATTTGATTGGGCAATCTATTGGTGCTTTTTTAGCATGTATTATTATATACCTTCATTATTTACCACATTGGTCTAAAACAAATGATAAAGAAGTTAAATTAGGAGTTTTTGCAACATCTCCTGCTATTTCTTCAAAATGGTCTAATCTTAATAGTGAAATTTTAGGAACTTTTACATTATTATTTGGTTTAAAATTTATTGGTATAAATGAATTTGCTGAGGGACTAAATCCAATTGTTGTTGGATGTTTAGTTTGCGCAATTGGAATTTCACTTGGGGGAACAACTGGTTATGCCATAAATCCTGTAAGAGATTTTATACCAAGATTATCTCATTATGTTTTGCCTATTCCTGGTAAAGGAGATTCAAATTTTAATTATTCATGGATACCAATAATTGGTCCTTTAACTGGTGGAGTTTTGGGTGTAACTTTATATGAATACTTATTTGAAAACATCGAAAATATTTATTTGTATTTGTCAGTTGGAATTTTTCTTTTAGTATCAACATTATCGATCATTGAAAATAAAAACTAACTTTATTTTATTTTTATTGACAGTTTTATCTTGCAACACGATAAAAGAGTTTGATTTACAAGGTCACAGAGGCTATAGAGGTTTATATCCTGAAAACTCAACTATAGGTTTTTTAAAGTCACTGGACGTTGGTGTGAATACCATTGAGTTAGACGTTGTAATAAGTAAGGATAAACATGTAGTTGTTTCTCATGAGCCTTGGATTTCGAAGAATATATGTATTGATCAAAATGGAAATAGAATTATTAATGATAAGGAGAACTTTAATATATATTCAATGGAATATAATGAAATTAAAAAATTTGATTGTGGTATAATTGGCAATGAAAAGTTTCCAGATCAAAAAAAAATTTCAGTGTTTAAACCAACATTAAATTATGTGATAAAAATTATTGAGAATTATATAAAAGAAAAAGGATATAAACCAGTCAATTATAATATTGAAATAAAATCATCTAACGAAACCGATTTAATTTTTCATCCTGATGTAAAAGAGTTTTCAGAATTGGTAGTTAATAATATTAAAAATAATAAAATCTTAGAAAGAACAACTATTCAAAGTTTTGATTTTAGAGTGCTAAAATATATTAACAAAAATTACCCTGAGATAGGTTTGTCAGTGTTAGTTTCTGAAAACTATGACCCTCAAAAAAATTTAGATGACTTGAGTTTTCTTCCAGATATTTATAGTCCCAATTATAAATTTATTAATAAAGAAGATTTAGAGTATTTAAAAAAGAAAAAAATCAAAATTATTCCTTGGACTGTTAATTCTTATTCCGATATTGCAAAAATTTTAAATTTGGGTGTAGATGGAATTATTTCAGATTATCCTGAAAGAGTTTTAGAAATTAAAAAATAATATGAAAAAATTTGACGTTTTTGGTATGGGAAATGCTTTAGTAGATTGTGTTTGCTTAGTTTCAGATGCTTTTTTAAAAGAGAATAATATTGAAAAGGGTTTAATGACTCTTGTTGATGATAAGAAACAAAAATCAATAATAGAAAAAATTAAAAATTCTAATCCCTTTATTCAGTCAGGAGGTTCGGTACCCAATTCTATTTATACATTATCTAATCTTGGTGGATCTGGTTATTTATCTTTTCTAATTTCTGATGATACTTACGGCAATTTATATTTGGATGATATAAAAAAGAGTGGTATAAATACTGCAGACAAAAACTTTTTTCTTGGAGATGGCATGACTGGTTCATGTTTAGTTCTTACTACACCAGATGCAGAAAGAACAATGAACACATCTTTAGGAGTTTCATCCAACTATTCAGTTAAGAATATTAATTTTGATGATCTAAAATTATCTAGATATTTATATATAGAAGGATACCTAGTTACATCAGATATAGCCGTTGATGCTATTAAAAAATCAATTTCTTTTTGTAAAGAGAATGATGTCAAAATTTCTCTCACTTTTTCAGATCTTAGTATGGTTAAATACTTTAAAGATAAATTTCATAATATATTAGATTATAAGATTGACTTACTTTTTTGTAACAAAGAAGAAGCTGAAAACTTTACAGAAGAAAATGATTTTAAAAAATGTTGTAGAAAAATGTTAGAGCTCTCTGAAATGGTAGTTATTACTAAAGGGGATCAAGGGTCATTAATTATTTCTAATTCTGGAGAAAGTATAGAAATAGAACCTAATAATGTAAATGCATTAGATACTGTTGGTGCGGGGGATACATATGCAGGAGCCTTCTTGTATGGATTAAACAATGGTCTTTCTCTTAAAAAGTCAGGTGAATTAGCTTCATCTCTATCATCAAAAGTTGTTACTAAGTTAGGACCAAGATTAGATAAAAATATTATTGAAAGTATTAAACAATCAATGACTTAAATAAATCTTAAAAGTATTTATCTTTGTGACTTATAAATAAATAAATGAATTATGAAAAGAACTTTTCAACCTTCAAAAAGAAAAAGAAAAAACAAACATGGCTTTAGAAAAAGAATGCAAGATGCTAATGGGAAAAAATTATTAAATAAAAGGAGATCTAAAGGAAGAAAAAAATTAACTGTATCTGATGAGAAGACTCATAAGAGTTAAAACTTAGATATTATCTTGTTATTTAAATAATTTATCTCGATGAAAAATACCCTCAAAAAAAATGAGATAATAAAAGAAAAAACTCTTATTAACAAAATATTTTACAATAGTAAAAGTCTAGATATTTTTCCATTCGTTATCAAATACATCTTTTATAATAACAAATTAAGTTTCAATAATAAAATAATGGTTTCTGTGCCAAAATCTAAAATTAAGAATGCAGTAAAAAGGAACTTGATTAAAAGAAGAATTAAAGAATCATATAGGTTAAATAAAAGTATTATTAAAAATCATAATCTTTTAGTTGCATTTATTTATAATTCCAATGAAGTTTTAGAATATAAAATTATATTGGATAGTATGTTGAAAATTTTAAAAAATATAAAATCGAGTGATTAGAATTCTTTGTATCGAAACTAGTTTAGATTATTGCTCTGTTTCAATGATTGAAGATGGTAAAGTAATTGATTCAGAAAGTATAAATATTAAAAAATCTCATTCAGAATTTATACTTATTTTAATTAAAAACCTTCTTAAGAGAGTAAAAATTTCTTTAAATCGATTATCTGCAATTGCAGTTAATAAAGGTCCTGGATCATATACTGGTTTAAGAATAGGAGTCTCTACAGCAAAAGGACTTTGCTTTTCTTTAGATCTTCCTTTACTTTCAGTTAATTCATTAGACTTGATGATTTATGATGTGAAAAAAAAAAATTTGGTTGAATCAGGTTCTTTATTATGTCCAATGATAGACGCTAGAAGAATGGAAGTTTATACTAAAGTTGTTAAAGATGATTTAACTATTATAAAAGATACTCACGCAAAAATATTAAGTATCGATTCTTTTAACTCTCTTTTGAAGATTAATAAGATTAATTTTTTTGGAAACGGCTCAAGTAAATTCAAAAATATAATAAAATCAAATAATGCTGTATTTATTGAAAAAATTATTCCTGAAGCTATAAATTTTAATCAAATAGTTCATGATAAGTATTTAAAAGAAAAGTTTGAGGATTTGATTAATTTTGAGCCTAATTATTTAAAAGATTATTACTTTAAAAAATAATATGAAAGGAGAAATAGTAAATAGAGTATCAAATAGTTCTCTAGAAACAATAGATATTAAATCTTTCAAGGGGTCTGAAGATTTAATTTTAATTGATTTCAAAGATTATCTAAAAAATGAATTTGTTTTGATTGAAAAAGATTTTAGAAAAAAAATTTCTACTCTAGATACAAGTATATATTCAAATAAATGTATTGCTGTAAATTGCAGTAATGATGCTATTATTCCTCCATGGGCATATATGTTACTTGTTTCTAAACTTGAAAAATTCGCAAAAAAAATTGTTTTGGGTGATTTAGAATATTTAGAAAAAATAATTTTTTTACAAAACATTAACTCTTTTGATTTTTCTATTTACAATAAAAAGAAGGTAATAATAAAAGGTTGTTCTGATTTGAACTATGTTAATTCTCTTTATTCTGAGATAATAAAAAAAATCTTACCATTTGCAGACAGTATTATGTATGGTGAGCCTTGTAGTACAGTCCCAATTTTTAAGAGAAAAAAATAAGAATTTGTCTGTTTAATTCTTACATTTTTTTTCAAATTAAATTAGATATATTTCTTTGGTGAATGAATAAAATATTTCTAGCTTTGCAAGCGCTTTAAAATTAGCGCATTTTTAGAGTAATATTTACTCTCATTTAATTTACTTATTATAAGTATTTTAAAACGTTCTTTGAACTATTGAAATGACAACATACCACTTGGATAAACTTTTTGTTTTTTCCAAATAGCAGCCAGGTTTTAATACATTTATAATATATTATTATGGAGAGTTTGATCCTGGCTCAGGATGAACGCTAGCGGCAGGCCTCATACATGCAAGTCGAGGGGCAGCATTTATTTCGGTAAATGGCGACCGGCGAACGGGTGCGTAACGCGTATGCAACCTACCTTTAACTGGGGCATAGCTCGAAGAAATTCGAATTAATTCCCCATAGTACAATATTATCGCATGATATAATTGTTAAAGATTTATTGGTTAAAGATGGGCATGCGTCTGATTAGTTTGTTGGTGAGGTAACGGCTCACCAAGACCACGATCAGTAGGGGTTCTGAGAGGATGATCCCCCACATTGGTACTGAGACACGGACCAGACTTCTACGGAAGGCAGCAGTAAGGAATATTGGGCAATGGGCGAAAGCCTGACCCAGCCATGCCGCGTGCAGGATTGAAGACCTTATGGGTTGTAAACTGCTTTTATATAGGAAGAAAATACTCTTGCGAGAGTAACTGACGGTACTATATGAATAAGGACCGGCTAACTCCGTGCCAGCAGCCGCGGTAATACGGAGGGTTCAAGCGTTATCCGGATTTATTGGGTTTAAAGAGTGCGTAGGTGGTTTATTAAGTCAGTGGTGAAATCCTGCAGCTCAACTGTAGAACTGCCATTGATACTGGTAAACTTGAGTTTGGTTGAGGTAAGCGGAATTTATGATGTAGCGGTGAAATGCATAGATATCATAAGGAACACCAATAGCGTAGGCAGCTTACTGGACCAATACTGACACTGAGGCACGAAAGCGTGGGTAGCGAACAGGATTAGATACCCTGGTAGTCCACGCCGTAAACGATGCTCACTCGATGTTAGCGATATACTGTTAGCGTCCAAGCTAAAGCGTTAAGTGAGCCACCTGGGTAGTACGCCGGCAACGGTGAAACTCAAAGGAATTGACGGGGGTCCGCACAAGCGGTGGAGCATGTGGTTTAATTCGATAATACGCGAGGAACCTTACCTAGGCTAGAATGCGCGAGACATCCAAAGAAATTTGGACTTCTTCGGACTCAAAGCAAGGTGCTGCATGGTTGTCGTCAGCTCGTGCCGTGAGGTGTTGGGTTAAGTCCCGCAACGAGCGCAACCCCTGTTTCTAGTTGCCAGCAAGTAATGTTGGGGACTCTAGAAAGACTGCCTGTGCAAACAGAGAGGAAGGAGGGGACGACGTCAAATCAGCATGGCCCTTACGCCTAGGGCTACACACGTGCTACAATGGCGCATACAATGGGTTGCGAACCAGTGATGGTAAGCCAATCTCAAAAAGTGCGTCTCAGTTCGGATTGAAGTCTGCAACTCGACTTCATGAAGCTGGAATCGCTAGTAATCGTGTATCAGCAATGACACGGTGAATACGTTCCCGGACCTTGTACACACCGCCCGTCAAGCCATGGAAGTTGGGTATACCTGAAGATGGTTGCTTTAAGCGCTGTTTAGGGTAGAATCAATAACTGGGGCTAAGTCGTAACAAGGTAGCCGTACCGGAAGGTGTGGCTGGAATACCTCCTTTCTAGAGATTTGGTTGCTTTGTGGTTTGTTGTCATTCAAAGTTCTGTTAAATTATTTAACAACTTTTTGCCAGGGCTTGTAGCTCAGGTGGTTAGAGCGCTACACTGATAATGTAGAGGTCCGTGGTTCGAGTCCACGCAGGCCCACAAACATCAGAAATAGTTAACTGTAACTTAACTGATAGTTAGTAATTGGGGGATTAGCTCAGCTGGCTAGAGCGCCTGCCTTGCACGCAGGAGGTCATCGGTTCGACTCCGATATCCTCCACTTTAAAGTATGTTACTTTAAAAACTTTTTAAGTAGTTTTTAAACTACTCTAAATTGTACGTTTAACTTTTAAAAATTAATAGCCGAATATTTTTGAAATTTAAACTATTGGCAATTGAAAAGTTCTTTGACATTTTGTGATAATGTAGATTTTATTTAATTAAACACCGAGCACTATTTTTATAATAGTAATCGAACAGTTTTTAATTTTTTAATTAAAAACTTTAGGAAGTATGTAAGAGCGCAGGGGGGATGCCTTGGCTCTCAGAGGCGATGAAGGACGTGACAAGCTGCGATAAGCTACGGGGATTGGCACATACGATTTGATCCGTAGATTTCCGAATGGGGAAACCCGGCATGTTGAAGACATGTCACACTTTTTAGTGAGCAAACCTGGTGAACTGAAACATCTAAGTAACCAGAGGAAGAGAAAACAATAGTGATTTCCTTAGTAGTGGCGAGCGAAAAGGAAACAGCCTAAACCTAATATGTTTCGGCATATTAGGGGTTATAGGACTACAATATCTGATATAAAATGAACAAAAATTACTTGGAAAAGTAAGCCATAGAAGGTGAAAGCCCTGTATTGGTAAGTTTTATTGAAGTAGTAGTATCCTGAGTAGGACGGAACAGGTGAAATTCCGTTTGAATTTACCGGCACCATCCGGTAAGGCTAAATACTACTGAGAGACCGATAGTGAACTAGTACCGTGAGGGAAAGGTGAAAAGTACCCTGAATAAGGGGGTGAAATAGTACCTGAAACCTTGCGCTTACAAGCGGTCGGAGGTTCTTTGTGAACTGACGGCGTGCCTTTTGCATAATGAGCCTACGAGTTACTCTTCATTGGCAAGGTTAAAAATTTAAGATTTGGAGCCGAAGCGAAAGCGAGTCTTAACAGGGCGTTTAGTCAGTGGAGGTAGACGCGAAACCTAGTGATCTACCCATGGTCAGGGTGAATTTATGGTAAAACATAATGGAGGCCCGAACCAGTATACGTTGAAAAGTATTTGGATGAACTGTGGGTAGGGGTGAAAGGCCAATCAAACTAGGAGATAGCTCGTACTCCCCGAAATGCTTTTAGGAGCAGCGTAATTTTATAATCTAACAGAGGTAGAGCTACCGATTGGACTAGGGGGAGTCACATCCTACCAACTCCAGACGAACTCCGAATGCTGTTAGATGTTTTTTTGCAGTGAGGGCATGGGTGCTAAGGTCCATGTCCGAGAGGGAAACAACCCAGATCTACAGCTAAGGCCCCTAAATCTATACTAAGTTGATCTAAGGTGGTTCATTTACTCAGACAGCCAGGATGTTGGCTTGGAAGCAGCCATTCATTTAAAGAGTGCGTAACAGCTCACTGGTCGAGCGAAAGAGCATCAATAATAATCGGGCATAAAGTATAGTGCCGAAGCTTGGAATTCTACCGAATGGTAGGGGAGCATTCTATTTACATTGAAGATAAACTGTAAGGTTTATTGGAGTTTATAGAATAGAAAATGTAGGCATAAGTAACGATAATGCAGGTGAGAAACCTGCACACCGGAAGACTAAGGTTTCCTGAACAACGCTAATCGATTCAGGGTTAGTCGGGTCCTAAGATGAACCCGAATGGGGTAATCGATGGATAATCGGTTAATATTCCGATACTACCATTATTTGTGATGGAGTGACGAAGTAGTGAAAGGTCCGCGTACTGACGGAATAGTACGTTAAAGCGAGTAGGTATAAGATTAGTTGGCAAATCCGCTAGTCTTGCTGAACGTAATAGTACCACAATCCTTCGGGAGCGTGGATAGTGACCCTAATCAGACTTCCAAGAAAAACTTCTAAACTTATGATAATGGTACCCGTACCGTAAACCGACACAGGTAGTCGAGGAGAGAATCCTAAGGTGCTCGAGTGATTCATGGCTAAGGAACTAGGCAAAATAGTCCTGTAACTTCGGGAGAAAGGACGCCTCCCTCGTAAGAGGAGGCCGCAGTGAATAGGCCCAGGCGACTGTTTATCAAAAACACATGGCATTGCAAATTCGAAAGAAAAAGTATAATGTCTGACACCTGCCCGGTGCTGGAAGGTTAAGGGGAGACGTTAGAGTTTACTCAAAGCGTTGATCTGAAGCCCCAGTAAACGGCGGCCGTAACTATAACGGTCCTAAGGTAGCGAAATTCCTTGTCGGGTAAGTTCCGACCTGCACGAATGGTGTAACGATCTGGGCACTGTCTCAGCCATGAGCTCGGTGAAATTGTAGTAGCGGTGAAGATGCCGCTTAACCGCAACGGGACGGAAAGACCCCGTGAACCTTTACTATAACTTTGTATTGGTATTGTGTAAATAATGTGTAGGATAGGTGGGAGACTTTGATCCTGTGTCGCTAGGCATGGGTTAGTCGTTGGTGAAATACCACCCTTTATTTACTTGATCCCTAACTCATTTATGAGGACATTGCATGGTGGGTAGTTTGACTGGGGTGGTCGCCTCCTAAAAAGTAACGGAGGCTTTCAAAGGTTCCCTCTGTACGTTTGGTAATCGTATTTAGAGCGCAATAGCATAAGGGAGCTTGACTGTGAGGCCTACAAGCCGATCAGGTAGGAAACTAGGATATAGTGATCCGGTGGTTCCGCATGGAAGGGCCATCGCTCAAAGGATAAAAGGTACTCCGGGGATAACAGGCTGATCTCCCCCAAGAGCTCACATCGACGGGGAGGTTTGGCACCTCGATGTCGGCTCGTCACATCCTGGGGCTGTAGAAGGTCCCAAGGGTTGGGCTGTTCGCCCATTAAAGTGGCACGCGAGCTGGGTTCAGAACGTCGTGAGACAGTTCGGTCCCTATCTGTTGTGGTCGTTAGAAGCTTGAGAGGATCTAACTCTAGTACGAGAGGACCGAGTTGGACAAACCTCTAGTGTACCGGTTGTGGTGCCAACTGCACCGCCGGGTAGCTACGTTTGGAAAAGATAAGCGCTGAAAGCATCTAAGCACGAAGCTTACCTCAAGATGAGGCTTCTTTTAAGGGTCGTTCAAGACTAGGACGTTGATAGGCTGCAGGTGTAAAGATAGAAATATCAAAGCTGAGCAGTACTAATTACCCATAACTTCCAGTTCAAGTGTTTTTTTTAATAATTTCTACATTAATCGCATAATGTTACGATATTAAGATCTTATGGTGACTATTGCGATGGGGTTACACCTTTTTCCATTTCGAACAAAGAAGTTAAGCCCATCAGCGCCGATGGTACTACTGTAACTAGTGGGAGAGTAGGTCGTTGCCAGATATTTTTTTAAAAAGCCTCTTTTATTAGAGGCTTTTTTTTTTAATTTGTTTTATGTTATCAGATCAAAAAAAGAATTTAATTGAAGCAGAAAAAAATGCAGAAAATTTATTTTTTGAAATTGAAAATAAAGAATTAATTAAGCCTGGGAAATTTGAGAATGAATTAAATACTGAAATTTTTAATCTTGCCTATGATCTCTATGGTATAAAGAAATATTGGCATAAAAGAATAGTAAGAGCTGGAAAAAATACTTTAAAACCATATAAGGAAAATCCTTCAAACCTTATGATTACAGACGATGATATTATATTTATTGATTTCGGACCAATTTTTGATGAATGGGAAGCTGATTTTGGTAGAACCTACGTTCTAGGTAATGATAAGAATAAACTTAAATTAAAAGATGATATATCTATTGCTTGGGATGAATGCAGAGATTTTTTTATTTCTAAAAAGAATTTAACTGGTGCTGAACTTTATGATTATGCAGTATTATCTGCAAAAAAGTATGGATGGGAATTTGGTGGCGAAATTGCTGGTCATTTGATTGGTCACTTTCCCCATGAAAAATTAGAAAATGAAGATAAAAGAAACTATATCCACCCCAAAAATAATGTTAATATGTCAAGTTTAGATAAGAGTGGTAATCATAGAGATTGGATTTTAGAAATACATTTTATAGATAGAGAAAAACAGATTGGTGGCTTTTTTGAACAATTACTTACTAGGTAATTAATGTATTACTCTTTTGTTGATGTTCCTTTAGATTTCTTGCCCGCTATGTTTTCTCTCATATCAGTATCAGCTTGTATATTTTGAAACTTATAATAATCTAATATTCCTAAATTTCCTTTTTTGAATGCTTGAGCCATTGCTTTTGGTACTTCTGCTTCTGCCATGATAACCTGAGCTTTAGCATCTTGTGCTTTAGCAATCATTTCTTGCTCCTCAGCTACTGCCATTGCTCTTCTTTCCTCTGCCTTAGCTTCCGCAACTTTTAAGTCTGCTTCAGCCTGATCTGTTTGAAGTTTTGCTCCAATATTTTCTCCAACATCAACATCTGCAATATCTATTGACAGTATTTCAAAAGCAGTCCCAGCGTCAAGACCTCTTTGAAGAACTAATTTTGATATATTATCAGGATTTTCTAAAACATCTTTATGTGATTTTGCAGATCCTATTGATGTTACGATTCCTTCTCCAACTCTAGCTAAAATTGTGTCTTCTCCAGCACCTCCAACAAGCTGAGATATATTTGCTCTAACCGTTACTCTTGCCTTACAAATAAGCTGGATACCGTCAGCAGCTACAGCAGCTACTGAAGGGGTGTTTATTACTTTTGGATTAACAGAAATCTGGACTGCTTCAAATACATCTCTACCAGCTAAATCTATAGCGGTTGACTGTTTGAATGTCAATTGAATATTAGCCTTTTCTGAAGATATCAATGCTTTAATAACTTGAGGAACATTTCCTCCTGCTAAGAAATGAGTTTCTAAATCACTTCCTTTCAGTCTTCTACTAGGTGAATCTTCTTCATCTTTAATAACTAAACCCGCTTTTGTTGCTGTTATTAGAGAATTAACAATTATTGAAGGAGGAACTCTTCTAACTCTCATGAATACTAATTCTAGCAAACCTATTTTAACTCCAGAAAATATTGCCGTGATCCAAAGATTTACCGGAACAAAATATAGAAATATGAAAAGAACTAAAATAATTCCAAATATTGCTAGAGCAGTTAATACCATGATTTATCTTTTATAATTTTTTAACTATTATTTTGTTATGCAAGATATCAATTATTTTGATTTTTTTCTGTTCTTTTATATAATTTCCATTTGTTTTAATTTCATAGACTTTTCCATTAAAAATTCCTTTACCATAAGGTTTGAGAGATGATGTTGTTATGCCTTCATCTCCTATTTTTAATAGCTTAGTTTTTCCTTTATTGAATTTTGAAGTATTAGTTTTTTTTAGTGAAAGTTTTTCCCATGTTTTTGATTTTAACATATAAACAACTAAAATTATTAAAGCAGAGCCCGATATAGTTGAAACAATTAAACCAACTTGATTTCCAAATTCATTAAAAGCATAATAATTAGATAATAAAAAACAGATAGAGCCAATAATACCAAAAACTGTTGTGCCTGGAATAAAAATAATTTCGATTAATATTAAAATTAACCCAATAATTAAAAGACTTATTACTATAATCCACTCCATTTGATTAGTTTAATATGCTTTAGCAAAAATAACTTTTTGTTTTGAAGGTTTACCGGTCACAATACATTTCCCTGGTTTTCCTTTATTTTCATATGGAATACATCTTATTGTGGCTTTTGTATCTGATTTTATTTTTTCTTCAGTTTTTCCAGTTCCATCCCAATGAGCATAAACAAATCCGGAATTGTTTTTTGCTAGAGTCTTGAATTCATCATAATCCTTTGCTTCATGACTATTTTCATCTCGAAAATTTTTAGCCTTTATCAAAATATCTTTTTGAATTAGTTTTAAAATCTGTTGTATTTTTTGTTCAGCATTTTCTATACTAATAATTTCTTTTTTAAGGTTATCTCTTCTTGCAATTTCTAATGTATTTTTTTCTAAATCTCGAGGGCCTAGAGCTATTCTTACAGGAACACCTTTCATTTCATATTCAGCAAATTTCCAACCTGGTTTATGAAATTTTCTATCATCAATTTTACAACTAATATTTAATTTCAAAAGACTAGTTTTAATTTTTTCAAATAAATTAATTATAGCTTCATATTCATCATCGGAATTAAATATAGGAACCATCACTACTTGAATGGGAGCCAAGTTTGGCGGTAGAATCAATCCATTATTATCTGAGTGTGACATAATTAATGCTCCTATCAATCTAGTAGATACACCCCAAGAAGTTCCCCATACATAATCCATTTTACCATCTGAGTTTGCAAATTGTACATTAAATGCTTTTGCAAAATTTTGGCCCAAAAAATGTGACGTTCCTGCCTGAAGTGCTTTACCATCTTGCATTAGTGCTTCAACACAATAGGTATCTATAGCCCCTGCAAACTTTTCTGATTCTGACTTTATTCCTTTTAAAACAGGGATACTCATATATTCTTCTAAAAATGATGAGTAAATATTTAAAATTGTTAGTGTTTCTTTGATAGCTTCATCTTTATTTGAATGAGCGGTATGACCTTCCTGCCACAGAAACTCAGAAGTTCTTAAAAATAATCTAGTTCTCATTTCCCATCTTACTACATTAGCCCATTGATTTACTAATATCGGAAGATCCCTATATGATTGAATCCAATTTTTATAACTATTCCAAATTACAGTTTCTGAGGTAGGTCTTACAATTAATTCTTCTTCTAATTTTGCATTAGGATCAACAATAAGCCCCTTTTTATTTTCATCATTTTTTAATCTGTAATGTGTAACAACAGCACATTCTTTGGCAAAACCTTCAACATGATCGGCTTCTTTACTTAAATAAGATTTTGGAATAAAAAGCGGAAAATATGCATTATAATGACCTGAATCTTTAAACATTTTATCCAGAACAGATTGCATCTTTTCCCAGATCGAATATCCATATGGTTTTATTATCATACATCCTCTTACAGGAGAGTTCTCTGCAAGATCTGCTTTCTTAATGATTTCATTATACCAACCTGAAAAATCTTTATTTTTATCCGGGATTCCTTTGGTCATTTAAATTAAAGTTACTTTTCTAAAAGGCTAAATTATAAAATGAATGCAACATAAATTAGTCTTTTTCGTTATATTTAGTGATTATTGTATAACAAATATGAGAACTATTAATCCTTTCCAAAGCAATCTAATTATTATGAATATACTTATAGTTGTATTTACCTTATTTAGTTTTGTTTCTTTCTCTCAAGAATATGATGATCTCTATTTTAATAAAAATGATAGAAAGACTATTGTTCAGAAAAATAAATTATCTGCCCAAGAAATTATAAATCAATATAAAAATGATTTAAATCTGAAGAATATTGATCTTAAAGAAAATATTAATCCTGACCTGTTAAATAAATATAATGGCAATTCACAAGAGGTATTGGATAAAAGGGTAAAAGTTATTTCCAAATCTTTAAAATATAATCGAGATAACCATTTCTACAGGCCTTCAAAAAACAACTACAATAATTACTTTAAAAACTTTTATGGTTTATCAAATTCAGGGTTTTATGGCTACAGTGATCCTTTCGCACATGAAAGACTTATTAATGGTTATTACTATGATCCTTACATAAATAATATGAGTTGGAGTAATTCTAGATGGTTATCTAAATTATATAGATATAATCCATTGCTTTTATTTTCAGATCCATACTTTAGCATGTATAATGGAAATAGTATGTTTTCCCCTATTGATTTTTGGGGTAATAGCGGATATGGTTTTAATTCAATATGTGTATTAAACTATCATTATCCTTTTGGTTCGCATATGTACTCAGGTTATTATGGGAATAACTATATTAATAATAACTATATTAAAAATGCATTTAATACTATGAATAATGATTCTAATCAAATTAGAGGCCCTCGTGTTTCTAGAAATTCGGGTTCATTAAGTGGAGAAAATATTGATCAATTTGTAAAAAGAGGTAGGTCTTTAGTAAGAGAAGGTGAGATTAATAGTGATGGTCGTTATCAAAGGGGTTCAAACTCACAAAATGAATACTTAAGATCTAAAGTTAGTAATGAAAGAAACCTTAGAAATGATATTAGTTCAAGATCAGATACTAGAAATAATTATAATGACCAGCTGTCTAGAAGAAGAGGAATGAATTTTGAAAATACTAGTGTTTCCAGTAAAAAAGCTATGCGTATCTATTCTAGTTATGATCAAAATACTTCTAGATCAGCAATTAATAGAGGGAGTGGTTATGAAGGAAATTCATCCAGTAGAAATATTGGTTCATTAAACGATAATTCAGGGAGACGTTCAAGTTATAATTATTCAAAAGAATCTTATACAAGAAATTCAAATTCAAACTCATCCTTTTATAATAGGTCTAATTCATCAACCAATACAAGCAATAGTAATTATTCTTCTGGCACAGCTGGTTTTAACAGAAGTTCTGGTAGTGGCTTTTCTAGTGGTGGAGTAAGTTCTGGTACGTCAAGAGGAGGTAGTTCTAGCGGTGGAAACTCTGGTGGCGGTTCGTCTAGAGGAGGTGGTTCATCTAGAGGAGGAGTTAATTAATTTTCTCTAAATTATATATGAAAGGTTTTAAGCTTATAATTCTTTTAAGCATAATATTTTTATATCCTTTTATTTCATTTTCACAGTTTGGTTACTATGATGATGTAACAAGGTTTGGTCAAAATTTTTCTTTAGGAACTACTCGAATTCAGTCACTAGGAGGTATTAACACATCTATTGGTGGTGATCTATCATCAATTTCAGGGAACCCTGCTGGGTTAGGATTTTTTAATTCAAATTATTTTTCTATTACAATTAATTCATCTTCTTTATCATCTTCTTCAATTTTTAATAATGAAACCTCCACTTCTTCTATTAAGAATTTTGGTTTAGATAATTTTGGTTTAGTTTATTACTTAGGAAAAAAATCCACGAAAGAAAGTTGCTCAGATTGTGTAAAGTTTAATTTAGGTGTAGGCTATAATAAAGTTAATGATTTTAAAGAATCTGTTTATTATGCTGGATATAACAATAGTAACTCAATTATTGATTATTTTCTTAAACAATCTCAAGGAATTCCTTTATCTCAATTAGGAAGCTCATCATCACTATCTGGGTTTGAGATTATGCAAGAGGCCTATGATCATTATTTAATTAATCCAAATCCTTCTTTAGAGGATAATTATTACTCCTTCGTTGGGGGTTTCCCTTACCAGCAGGAAACAATTACTAATCAAGGCAATCAATACAAATTATCTTTTTCAATTGGTGGTAATTATCAGGATAATATTTTTTTTGGTGCAGGGCTATCTTTTAATTCTATTTTTTTTCAACAAAATAAATCATATATAGAAAATCAATTTGAAGTTTTTGAAAATGAAAAATGGGTTTCAGAAAATATATTAGACTATTTAGAATTAAATGATAGATTGGAAACAATAGGCTCAGGAATATCAGGATCATTGGGGGTAATTATAAAGCCAACACCTTCAATAAATTTTGGTATCTCCTATAAAACTAAAACCAACTATAAGTTAAAAGAAGAAAGTGGTTCTAATTTGTATTCAAATTATTTTGACTATTATTTTGCTGCTGAAGATACTCTTTTATCTTATTCAGAATCAGCTACCCAAACAATATCTACTAACTACAATTTGATTATTCCTGGCACACTTAGTTTGGGAACTACTTTTTTTATTGATAAATATGGATTTATTTCTGCTGATATTGATTTCATAAATTATTCTTATTCTAAAATAAATTCAGAAAATAGTTTTGATCCCTATTTGGATAACGAGGCTATTGCTGATATATATAGGCCAGCATCAAATTTTAGGATAGGGGGAGAAGGAAGATTTAAAAAAGTATTTTATGTTAGAATGGGTTTTCAATATTTAGGTAACCCATACGATAAAGATTTAGAGTATATGAATCAACTTGATAAAAGTAGTTCTGTAAGAAGTTTTGGTATAGGGTTTATGAAAAATAAGTTTAGTATTGATATCGCCTATAGAAATGAAAAAAAGCGAGATAGATTTTCTCCCTATAATTTTGGCGGTGTTTTAAGGCCGATAGCAAAAACCAACTATAATAAAAATTCAATTATTATTTCTTTAGGATTTAAGTTGACTAATAATTAATAATATTTCCTTTTTTTGATCTTTTATTTCAGAAATTGTATGATTAGATTCTTGATAGAATGATTTTCTTTCATCATACATTTTTTTTAGAATTTGCTCTTTATCTTGATGCCTATTTAATAAAGGCCTATCTTTTTTGTTTTTAAGTCTATTTTCTAATTCGCTTATTTTTACATCAAGAAATATTGAGACTCCATTATCATTTATAATTTTCATGTTGTTATTAAAACAAGGGGTTCCACCTCCAGTTGCCAAAATAAAAGAGTTATTACTTTTTATAATCAAATAGAGAACTTCAGATTCAATTTTTCTAAAGTATTCTTCACCTTTTAAATTAAATAATTCATTAATACTTTTTTTTTCAATCGCTTCGATTTCTTTATCAAGGTCAATGAACTGGATATTTATTTCTTTTGAAATCATTTTTGCTAATGATGATTTGCCAGATGCAGGCATACCCACTAAAAAATATTTCATCGGCTTAATTTAAAGTTTATATCCTGTCTTTTTTAATACTTCTTGAGGTTCGGGCATTTTGTTATAGTGCCATTTTCCTCTAATTACTCCATTTTTCATAAGGAAAAATCCTGGATTAGATCTAATTATTGTTTTTAAAACTGTTGCATCAGCATACATAGTTGGAATATCAAAGTTCTCTTTTTTAGCAAAATCATTATATAGATTTGGATCAGAAGAAGTTACAACAATTGTTTCAATCCAAAATGAAATTAATTTTTCAAGTTCTTTAATTTTAGGTAAAATATTTTTATCAATTTTTTCTATATCATGTATTATGATCATTAGTTTATTATCAAGTAATGATTCTTCAGTATAATCTATTTCATTATTCCATATACTATAATCGGTTATTTTTGGT
Source organism: uncultured Marinoscillum sp. (assembly GCA_902529805.1). Classification (GTDB taxonomy): domain Bacteria; phylum Bacteroidota; class Bacteroidia; order Cytophagales; family MED-G16. The sequence goes on along the minus strand of CABZXU010000001.1, from coordinate 114,067 downwards.
TGTGCCTCTGGGTTAAGTAACCTTAGTTCTTTAAACGTATATGATTGATCAGAAGGAAAAGAACCAAAAGAGTATTCTTTATCATCTTTTTCCATTATATAAGCATAAATTAATTCTTGTGAAGGAAGCATTTCTTTTCTTATATTATTTCCTATTTTATAGGCTCTAAAGTCAATAAATGGAAGGAAATTAATAGCATAAAAACTTATAAATAAACTAATTACCAAAGCTCCAATAATTAAACCATCTCTTAAAGATTTATTATTATAATCAAGAATCTTAATATATATGAGTCCTTTTGTTTCTTTGAATTTATCTACTAAAGCAAGAATAATCGAAGAAAAAAATAGAAGAACTATATCTTTTGTAAATGATTCCCAAGGAGTAAGTTTAATGGCATCTCCAAAACACCCACAATCTGTTACTTTATTATAATATGCAGAATAAAAGGTCAGAAAAGTAAAAAATAAAATTAGGCTAAAAGTAACAGTGCTAGTTATTTTCATTCTATAGTTTAATAGAAGTGCTACTCCAACAACTACTTCTAGGGTACATAAAATAACTGAAAGAATCAATGCAAAAGGGACAATATATTCAAACAAAGAAGTGAAGTCTGAACTAAATACTTGAAAATATTCTTCAAGTTTAATTTGAGTTCCAACCGGGTCATTTATCTTTATCAAACCCGAAAACACAAATAAACCTCCTACAAAATATCTTGAAATTGCGTATAAAACTTTCATTATTTATTAGTCATTTTAATCAAACAAAAAACGGAATAATTTATTATGTCTTGATAGTTTGCTTTTACTCCTTCTGAAATTATTGTTTTACCATTATTGTTTTCTATTTGTTTTGTTCTATATAATTTCATAAGTATTATATCTAACATAGAGCTTACCCTCATATCTCTCCAAGCTTCGTCATAATCATGATTTTTATTTTCAAGTAATTTGATTGTTTCATTTGAAGATGTATCATATAATAAATCAAGCTCTTCAAAAGGGATCTCTATTCGCTCGTCATCTTTAAAATTTAGTTGAATAATTGCAATCATAGAATAGTTAATAATACCGATAAATTCATTTTCTATTCCTTCATCTACTTTCATTAAATTTTTTTCTTGAATAGTTCTTATTCTCTGTGCTTTTATGAATATTTGATCTGTTATTGAGGGTAGTCTTAATATTCTCCATGCAGATCCGTAATCTTTATATTTTTTCAAAAAAATTTCTTTACAAGATGAAATTATATCTTTGTATTCAATAATTGTAGATGCTTCCAATTCTTATTAATTTAATTTAAATCTAAAATTATGAAATCGATTTTAAATATTGATGGTTTCTCAATAAAAAAAACAATTAATATAAAAGGTAATTTAATTGACCTTTCTAATCCTATTATTATGGGTATTTTAAATCTAACTCCCGATTCATTCTACGATGGAGATTTATTTAACAATAAAAAAAAAGCATTATTAAAAGTAGGAAAGATGATAGATGAAGGTGCAGGTATCATTGATGTTGGAGGATGCTCCACTAGACCTGGAGCAGAAATAATAAATGAAGAAGAGGAATGGAATAGAGTTAAAGATGTTATTAAATCAATTCGTAAAAGTTTCCCTAATATTATAATTTCAATTGATACATTCAGATCTACCATTGTAAAAAAATCTTTTGATATTGGTGTGGATATTATCAATGATGTTTCTGGCGGATCATTTGATAAAAAGATGTTTTCAATTGTTGGAAAATTAGGTTTGCCATACATATTGATGCATAGCAGAGGAAATCCAAAATCAATGAAAAACCTTACTAGCTATGATAATTTATTAGAAGACATAACATTATATTTTGCTAAAAAAATTGAATTATTAAAATCAAATGGTGTTAAAGATATAATAATTGATCCGGGTTTTGGTTTTGCGAAAACATTTGATCAAAATTTTACTATTCTAAATAATCTTAACTACTTAACAATATTAGATCTGCCGATTTTGGTTGGCATCTCAAGAAAATCGTTTGTTCAAAAGAAATTTAATGTATCGATAGAAGAATCTTTAGAATCAAGCATTAAGCTAAATAAAATTGCTTTAGAAAACCATGCCTCGATTCTCAGAGTTCATGATGTAAAAGAAACTAAAATAATGTTAGAAGAGTTTCTTAAAAACTCTTAGTTAGATAATCAAAGAATTTCTAATTTTTTTCCTATTTCAGTGAATGCATTAACGGCTTTATCTATCTGTTCGATAGAATGTATTGAAGATAGTTGGACTCTTATTCTTGCCTTCCCTTTTGGAACCACTGGGAAATAAAAACCAATTACATAAATGCCTTTTATTAGTAGTTCATCAGCCATTTTTTTTGCTATTGTACTATCATATAACATTACTGGAACAATTGGATGAATGCCATCTGGAATATCAAAGCCACCTTTACTCATTTTTTCTCTGAAATATTTAGCGTTTGACATCAACTTATTTTTCAGATCATTATTTGATGAAAGAGTATCAATTACTTTTATTGATGCACCTACAATAGAGGGAGCTAAAGTATTTGAAAAAAGATAGGGTCTGGATTTTTGCCTTAGCATTTGAATAATTTCTTTTTTTCCACTTGTAAATCCTCCAGATGCTCCTCCAAGAGCTTTTCCTAGAGTTCCAGTAATGATATCAACTTTATCAATAACGTTATGATGTTCATGGACACCTCTTCCTTTTTCTCCTATAAAACCAGTGGAGTGACATTCGTCTGTCATAACCAGAGCATCATATTTTTCTGCTAATGCACAAATTTTATCAAGTTGAGCAATTGTTCCATCCATTGAAAAAACACCATCAGTTACAATTATTTTTGTTCTCGAATTTTTTGCTTCTTTTAATTTTTTCTCAAGATCATTCATATTATTATGAGAATATCTAAATCTACTTGCTTTACACAATCTTATACCATCAATAATAGAAGCATGATTTAATTCATCAGAAATTATAGCATCTTTTTCATTTAATAACGGCTCAAATAACCCACCATTAGCATCAAAAGCAGCAGCATAAAGAATGGTATCTTCAGTACCTAAAAATTCTGACAATTTTTTTTCTAATTCTTTGTGCAAGTCTTGAGTTCCACAAATAAATCTTACAGATGATAAGCCAAATCCATGTGAGTCTATGGACTGTTTTGCAGCTTCAATTATTTTAGGATCTGATGATAGTCCAAGATAATTATTGGCACAAAAGTTTATTACATTTTTATTTTTTGTTGTATCAATATCAGTACCTTGAGCAGTAGTAATGATTCTCTCATCTTTATATAGACCAGCTTTTTTTATTTCGGATAATTCTTTTTGTAATTGTTTTTTAAATGAATTGTACATAAAAATTATTAATTTAGAAATTGCAATCAATACAAATATATTTAATTAGAAATATAACTTTTAAGTTTTTTTTATAAATGGAAAATATTTTAATAATAGGCTCAGAAGGTCAGCTAGGTTCGGAATTGGAAGACTATTTAGTCTCTTTATATGGTAGAAAAAAAATATATAGTTCTGATATTAAAAAAAATAATTCAAATAGTGAAAATTTTATTGTTCTTGATGCTCTAGATAAGGATGATATATACAAAACAATAAAAGAAAATAATATTAAAATTGTATACCATCTAGCAGCTATTTTATCTGCAAAAGGTGAAGATAATCCACTTAAAACCTGGAATTTAAATATGAATACTCTTTTTAACATTTTAGAGTTAGCAAAAGAAAAAATATTATCGAAAGTCTTTTGGCCAAGTTCTATTGCGGTTTTCGGTCCTTCATCCCCTAAAAACCCAGCGCCGCAGTTTTCAATTATGGATCCAACAACAGTTTATGGAATCTCTAAATTAGCTGGAGAAAGATGGTGTGAATATTATAATAAAAATTATTTTACCGACATAAGAAGCATTCGTTTTCCTGGTATTATAAGTTATAAATCTTTGCCAGGAGGTGGAACAACGGATTATGCTGTTGATATTTTTCATTCAGCAATGAAAGATGAAAAATATTCCTGTTTTCTAAAAGAAGATACTTATCTACCAATGTTATATATAGACGACGCATTGATGGCAATGAATAAAATAATGGAAGAAAAAAAAACAAATTTATCTATAGCATCAAGTTATAACCTTTCGGCAATGAGCTTTTCACCAAAAGAATTATTTGAGTCTATAAAAAAACATAAAAAAAATTTTGAAATTGAATATAATCATGATTATAGACAAAAAATTGCCGATACATGGCCTCAAAGGATTGATGACTCTCATGCGAGAAATGATTGGGGATGGAAAGAAAACTTTAATCTTCACAAGATGACCAAAGAAATAATTTTAAATTTGAACAAATAAATATTTTATCATGAATAGTTTTTCCAACATTAAATTAGAAGAGAATAATAAAGAAGCAATAATCACGATAGATAGACCTAAATTTTTAAATGCATTAAACCAAAAAACATTAGAGGAAATTGATAGTGCATTTAATATTCTTTCTAAAAATAATACTTTACGTGGTGTAGTTATTACAGGAGAAGGGGAAAAAGCTTTTGTCGCAGGAGCAGATATAAATGAATTTTTAAATGTAGATATGGATAATGCAAAAAAAATTTGTGAAAATGGTCATAAGGTTTTTTCAAAAATAGAGAACTTCAAAATACCAGTAATTGCAGCAGTAAATGGATTTGCATTAGGTGGTGGGTCTGAATTAGCTCTTGCTTGTCATATCAGGCTTGCAACTAAGAATGCTAAATTTTCTCAACCTGAAGTGAACTTAGGAATTATACCTGGATATGGTGGAACACAAAGATTAGCTCAATTGATTGGTAAAGGTAAAGCTTTGGAGTTAATGTGTACTGCAGAAATGATATCAGCAGATGAAGCTTTAAATTTAGGTTTAGTTAATTATGTTTCTGAAAACAAAGAGGATATGCTTTCTAAAGCTAGTGAGATTATAAAAACAATTTCTAGGAAAGCTCCAAAGGCAATTGAGAACGTAATTAAATCTCTTAATGCAAAATATGATGAAAATAAAGATGGGTATAAAACTGAGATAGAATTATTTTCTGAATGTTGTGCTACTAAAGATTTTGTTGAGGGGACAAAAGCATTCTTAGAAAAAAGATGCCCAGATTTTAAAGGAGAATAAAGATGATATATTTTATTTTAATATTTTATTTTAATATTATTTTTGGACAAATTGGTCTACCAACCTTTCAAGGTATTCAAAAGATTTCATCTTCATCTTTAAATCAGGAGTGTGGAACTCAAGGTTGTGGTGGTTCTTCTTTGTGTAGTGAACCTGAATGTGAAAAGCATCAAATTTCTATGAGATGGCATAGTTCTAGTGAAAATAGACCAGATAATTTAGTGTTAACCATGCAGGGAGGTAATACGGTAACTTTATCTGCAAGGGTCACTGGAGATCGAGGATGGTATTTATATAATTCACAATCCAACGCAAATAATGGACAACATTCCGCTAATAATCAAAATACATATACTGGCAATATGAGTGGAACAAAATATTATAGGTCTTGGTTTTCTTGGAGTTTATCTTCAATTGCTGGTCAAACCGTTACAGCTGCAAAAATTGAATTAGATATTGACCAATGGTATAACCAAGGTGGAGGAACTGATGCGTATTCTAAAATTTGGGAAGTATCCAATACAACTCACGCTGAAATAGTTACTAGTAAAAATAATGTGGCGGGTAAAGAGATATGGAATGATTTGGGTAATGGATTATTATATTCTTGTGAGGTAATTGAAAGAAACAATTTAGGGTTATATACTTTTCAACTATCATCTGCAGCAGTCTCAAAAATTAATGGTTTGAATGGCGGTTATTTTATTGTAGGGAATTCTATAAGCTGCGAATAATTATTTTTTAATTATTATTTTTGTGTCAAATTATGAAAAAAGTTTTCTCTCTTATTTTTCTTATTTTTCTCATATCCTGTAAAAAGAATTTTATACCATCCGATTCTTCTGAGATTAGCATCAAAGATTTTAAAGTCGAAGAAATTGATTTTAAATACCTAATAACCAAATCCAAATTTCAATATAAAAATGAAAATCAACTTATAAATGCTACCTTGAATTCAAGAGTAGAGAAAGGAAATAAAATATGGTTTTCAATAAGAGTAGCGCTTGGGTTTGAAGCGGTTAGAGGCCTTATCACTAACGATTCACTGTTTATTATGGATCGAGTGAATAAACAGTTTTATAAGTCTTCTCCTGAAGCTATTGAAAAAGAGTTTAAGATTAAACTTACTTATAATCAGATAGAATCAATATTGATTGGAAATATGATTGAAAACTATTCCGATAAAGATAATATTTTAAGAGAAGGTGATTATATAAAGATTGAACAAAAAAATAAGTCTATTCAAACTCAAAATGTGATAAACCTTAGAAGCTCGAAGGTTGAAAAGATTATTGTATTTGATGAATTAACAAATTATTTGTTGACAGTAATATACGAGGATTTTAAACCATTGGGAAAATTGATGTTTCCAACTCAACATTCATTTACTTCTATTAGCTATGCTGAAGATAATTCATTACCATTAATTACTAATATCAGTTTTAATTATAATAAAGTTGAAAGAACAAATAAAACACTAAAATTCCCATTTAATGTCCCTTCCAAATATGAAGTTAAGGAGTTGTAAACTTTTTTTTCTTTTTTTTCTTTTTTGTATTCATACAGGGTTTTCTCAGCAGACTAGAGAAAGTCTTGAACGTGAAAAAAATGAAAATTTAAATAAAATACAAGAAGGACAAAAAATATTAAAAGAGACTGAGATTGTCAAAAACGCTACATTAGGAAAGTTAAATGTTGTAAAAAGACAAATAAATTCTAGAGTTAGATTTATATCAAATTTAAAGAATGAAATCAATTATATTAATAAAGATGTTGTAGACCTTAATTTGGTTATTAATTTTCTTGAACGTGATTTAAGTAAGTTAAAATTGGAATACGGAGAAATGATTTATAATTCATATAAATCAAACTCCTCATTAAACAAAATTATTTTTATTTTCTCATCTAAAACATACAATCAATTATTTAGAAGAATACAATACTTGAATCAATACTTTGAGATAAGAAAGAATCAAGTCAAACAAATAGATAAGGTTTCTATGCAGTTAAATAATCAAAAGGATAATTTGATTAATAAAAATAACGATAAAAAAAACTTACTAAGTCAAGAAATTAATGAAAATAAAAGTTTAGAATCATTAAGAAAAAAACAAAATAATATAATTCAAGATCTAAACCGAAAACAAAAGAAACTAAAAAGAGAAATTGAGTCAAGAAAAAAAGCTCTTAGAGAACTAGATAGACTAATAGCTAAGGTTATTAGAGATGAGCTAAGAAAAAAAGAAAAGGATACTTCTTTAAATATAGAAGATGATGATATAACAGAGGCCTTTGAAAAAAATATTGGTAAATTTGAGTGGCCAGTAATTTCCGGTTTTATTTCAAATAAATTTGGAGATAATAATCATCCTATTCTTAGAAATATTAAAATAAAAAATGATGGTATAGATATTCAGACAAAAAAAGATTCGAGAGTTAAATCTATTTTTTCTGGTATTATCTCTACCGTTGCTTTTATTCCAGGAATGAATAATGTTATTATTATAAAACATGGAAATTATTTTTCATTATACGCTAGACTCAAAAATCTAAAAGTAGAAAAAGGTGATATAGTAAAATCTGGTGACTATTTAGCAGATGTAATTACAAATAATGAAGGAACTACTGAATTACATTTTCAAATTTGGAAAAATAATATAAAGTTGAATCCTGAAAAATGGATATATAGAAAATGATTTATATATATTTACATTAATATTATTATTTTGAATTATGAAAACATTTTTTGTATTAGCTATGCCAGGAGGTTGGGAATTATTAATAATCGCATTGATTGTTGTTATTTTTTTTGGTGCCAATAGAATTCCAGAAATATTTAGAGGATTTGGTAAAGGGATAAGAGAATTCAAAGAAGCTTCGAAAGAAATACAAAAAGAAATAGAGAGTGATGATTCAAAGGATAAAAAATAGTATATCCTTATAAACCCATCTCTTTTCTTATTTTTGTTGCAGATATTTCCTTGATATCAGTTGGGGGAACGTGTTCAATGATTTCATAACCAACTCCTCTTCCATAATTTATAGATTCAATGTCAGGAATTATAATTACTTTAATTCTTTTTTCATTGATTTCTTTTGAATAGTGTTTCGAAACATTTTCTAAAACTTCTTGAGGTGAAAAGGGATTTTTATCATCTGCTTCAACATCTCTAATGCATACCAAAACATTTTTACCTTTTGATAGTCTTTGATTTATCAGCCATTGATGCCCTTTATGCAAAGGTTGCCATCTTCCAATAAACATTGAATATTTCATAGATTATAATTTTATATATTAGAAATAATTAACCAAATAACCAAGAAAGCCAACCAGCAGATTTTTCATCACCTTCGGTTTCAGATTTTATAACAGTTACAATTTTGTCAGGACTTAATCCAATACAATTTCCTATATGACCAAGTAAGAAAGATTCATGTTTATGAATTTTTCCATCAGCTTTGATAACTTTAATTAGATCTCTAATCAAACTTTCTTTTTCTTCTTCTTCTAAAGTTTTAGAAATTTCAGGCCCATAAGTTGAATGAAATTTTTGAAAAAAACCTTCGGTATTTAAATCTTTTAAATTACTGTATTTATACTTATTGTAAACTTGACTTTTTGTAATATTATATTTTTCCTCATCTACAAAATCCCCATCTACTTTAGCCATCTTTACAAAGCACATACTTACTCCTTTATTTACTAAATTATCTGAACTCATAATTTTAATTTTATAACTACTTAAATTTATATAAAAAGATTTCCATTAAGAAGAAAAGACGAAAAATAAAAATGTATTCTTCTTATATTAATCGTTATTTTTGTTTATTCAAATTAATCTATGAAACAGAAAATAATTTTTTCAACACTGATTTTATTTTACCTATTATCTAACTGTAGTTCTGATAATCAAACATCAAATAATTTTATTCCTAATGCAACAGGTACAGAAAGTGAAATGCTTATTGTGATGGACTCTTCTAAGTTTAAAAATAATCTTGGAAGATCATTGATTAACGTTTTTGGTGAAAATATTTATGGACTTCCACAACCTGAGCCTTACTTTGATTTAAAATATATAAGGCCTAATAATTTTAATAATATATTAAAATTTGCCAAAAACATTATAATTACTTTTACTCTTGAAGGAAATAGCCCTTCCTCAAGACTACTTAGAAAAGAATTTAATCAAAGTTCAATAGAAAAAATTGAGAAGGATACATCCCTATTTATGATGATTAAAAAAGATCAGTATGCAAAAGGCCAAGAAATATTATATCTTTTTAGCAAAGATGACTCAACATTATTGGGGCATATCAAAAAAAACAAAAATAAACTAAGAAACTATTTTGAAAATAGAATAATAAAGAACGTAAATAAAAAAAAATTATCAAATACTAACAAAAATATTTCAAAAGATTTAATTAAAAGGTTTGGATATAATATTACTGTTCCTTCTGGATTTAGTATTGGCAAATTAGATTCGCAATTTGTTTGGTTAAGAGAAATTGATCCCGAATTAGAAAAAAACATATTTATATATTTCGAAAATTATATTTCAGATGAAATTTTTTACAAAAAAAATATTGAAGACTTTAGAAAGAAAATTAGTTTAAAATATCTAAGAGATATTGAAAACCCTTCAATATATATGACATATCAAAAAGAGCTTCCTTTTTTGAAAAAAGAAGTTAATTTCAAGAAAAGATTTTCAATAGAAACAAGAGGATTATGGAAATTAAGTGATATTTCTGGTGGTGGCCCTTTCTTAAGTTATACCTTTGTAGACAAAGATTCAAATAGATTATATTATTTGGAAGGTTATGTTTATGCTCCAGGCTCCAAAAAAAGAGATTTAATGAGAGAAATTTATTCGATACTTTGGTCATTCAAAATTTAAGTTGATATATGATTGCATTATTAAAAGGTGAAATAATAAAGGTAGATCCTACTTACATAGTACTTGATGTTTCGGGTGTTGGTTATGAAGTAAAAATTTCTTTAAGGACTTATAGTGAAATTAAAGATTTAAAAAAAATAGAAATCAATACTCATTTACATGTTAAAGAAGATGGGCACACATTGTATGGGTTTTATTCTATATCTGAAAAAATAATTTTTTTAGATTTAATATCTATTAGTGGTGTTGGTCCAAGTACCGCTATGATGATTTTATCTTCCCTTTCTGCTTCAGAATTACAAGAAGCAATATTAAATGGAGATCTTGAAACTATTAAATCCGTTAAAGGAATTGGATTGAAAACAGCAGAAAGAATAATATTAGAATTAAAAGATAAATTGAAAAATAAAGATTTTGTGAAAAGTGATGATAATTTTTCATCTAAAAAAAGCAATACTTTAAGAGATGATGCGTTAAATGCTTTATCATCTTTAGGAATTTCTAGAAACATTTCTCGTATAAAAGTGGATCAGATTTTAAAGGAAAATGAAAATGTATCACTTGAAAGTTTAATAAAAGAAGTTTTGAAGAAATCCTAAATGATAAATAGGATTGTTTTGAATAAATTTTTTAAAGTAATATTCTTAATGTTTTTCTTTTCCTTTTATTATTTTGAGATAATAGGTAAAGAAGATATTCATTATTTTGATTTTGCTCAAGATACAACCATTTATGATTCAATAAAGAGTAAAGAATATATTCCTTCTCTATTTTCGACATTTAAATTGAAGGATAGTTATAGTAATTCTTTTAAAGATTTTTATTCCAGCAATCTTTTTTCTCTTTCTTCAACTAGCATAGTTAATAATTTAAAAATTGATACATCTATGATATATACATTTACAGAATCTATAGGAAATATATCATATAGACCTATTATTGGTATACCATTTGAAAAATATAATAATTATCAAACCAAAAATCTAGTTAAAGAGAATTGGGGGAAAAAATCTACTGAACTTGACGGGGAAAACAGTTTAGAAGGAAGAAGATTGATTCCTAAATTATTTATTCCTCAAGTTTTTGATAGAATCTTTGGGGGCAATTATATCGATTTATCAGTAAATGGATTTGTAAACCTTGATTTTGGAGGAAAATTACAAAGAATAGAGAATCCGTCTATACCTATAAGACAACAAAGAAATGGTGGTTTTAATTATGATCAACAACTTAACTTGAATATTCTAGGTCAAATTGGAGAAAAATTAAAAATAAGTGCAAATTTCGATAACAATAATACTTTTGATTTTCAAAATAACTTAAAACTTGATTATACTGGATATGAAGAAGAAATTATTAAAAAAATTGAAATTGGAAATGTAAGTATGCCAATAAATAATAGTCTTTTAAGGGGTGCTCAAAGTTTATTTGGTATAAAAACAGAACTCCAATTTGGAAAATTATTTATTACAGGTATTTTATCAAGACAACAAGGAAAAAGCGAATCAGTAAAAATTGAAAATGGATCTGAGGGAAGAAATTTTGAAATTTTATCTTCTAATTATGATGAAAACAGACATTTTTTCTTAGGACATTTTTTTAGAGATAACTATGAGAATTGGTTAAGTTCTTTGCCACAAGTTATTTCTGGTATAAATATAACGAGAGTTGAAGTATACATTCTTAATAGAAATAATAATACGGAGACTTTAAGAAATTTTTTAGCATTAATGGATTTAGGTGAAGGATCTAAAATTCATAAACCTGATAACTTAAATATAGGTAGTGGTATTGGTGGTCCTAATGATAACAGTGCTAATGAATTATTTACTTCTTTAATTGATAATTCAAATTTAAGAAATATCGAATCAGTTAATGAAATAATGAAAAATGATTTTAGTTTGGTTAATAGTATTGATTTTGAAAAAGTTACCTCAGCAAGAAAATTAAGTGATTCTGAATATAAAATTAATGGTGCATTAGGATATATTTCTTTATTAAGAAAATTACAAAATGATGAGGTTTTAGCTGTATCATATGAATATACCTATAATGGTAAGAGATATCAAGTTGGAGAATTATCTGAAAATTATCAAAATCGAGTAGACGATGAAACTATTATTCTTAAACTATTGAGACCTTCAAGTATTAATACTTCTATTCCAACTTGGAAATTAATGATGAAAAACATTTATAATCTTAATTCTAATCAAGTTAATAGTGAAGGATTTGAATTAAGAATTAATTATAGGGATGATGCAAATGGATTTGATAATCCAAGCTTAAACGAAGGAATTTTAACAAAAGATAAACCTCTAGTGGAGTTACTAGGTCTTGATAGGTTGAATAGTAGTAATGATCCTCAAAAGGATGGTAATTTTGATTATGTAGAAGGATATACAATTGACTCAAATACTGGTACTATAATTTTTCCTGTTCTTCAACCTTTTGGTAAGAACTTAAGTTATTATTTTGAGAAAAATAACGAAGAAAATCTTAAATCTAAATATGTATTTGATGAGTTATATAACCTTACTCAATCTGATGCAAAGAAAGTATTGTCAAAAAATAAATTTTATATAATAGGTAAATATAGTTCTGGTTCTTCTAGTGAAATTAGTTTACCAGGTCTAGATATTGCAGAAAATTCAGTTGTAGTAATGTCTGGAAATATTCAACTTGTAGAAGGTAAAGATTATACTGTAGATTATAATTTAGGGAAAATAAAAATAATTAATACTGGAATTTTAACCTCAGGAAAAGATATAAGTGTATCTTATGAAAAAGCTGATTTATTTAATTTTCAAACTAAGTGGTTATCAGGTACGAGAATGGAATATAAGTTTTCTGATAATGCTAGTTTAGGCTTTACATTATTACATTTAAATGAACGTCCAGGAGGAATAAGTAGATATAGTGTTGGAAGTGAACCTATAAAAAACACTAAATATGGTTTTGACCTTAGTGTTTTTCAAGAAAGTAAGTTGCTAACTAAAATTATAGATTTTGTCCCTTTACTTGGAACTAAAGAAATATCAAATATTAATTTAAATGCGGAATTTGCACAACTGATTCCGGGTACTTCTAATAAAGTTAACGGGGAAGGAACAACGTATATAGATGATTTCGAAAATGCAATAGTTCCTTTAAGTTTAGGAAGTTCATCTCAAATTTGGAAATTAGGAACAACTCCAATAACCGATGATAATAGATTTGATTTAAGTAATCAAACAACTAATAATTTAGGTTACTCATATAAAAGAGCCAAAATAGCTTGGTATGTTATTGATAATATATTTTATATTAAAGGTGGATTTTCTTCTTCTGCTCCTAGAAATCTTACTAAAGAAGATTTAGAAAATAATTATGTAAAGGCAATTTCCCCACAAGATATTTTTAGACAACAAGATAAAAAGTTAATTAATACCAATTTATCTACATTTGATATTGCATATTTTCCAGCAGAAAGAGGTCAATATAATTATAATCCTGATTTATATCCATCTGGATTATTGAAAGATCCAAAATCAAATTTTGGTTCTATAACTAGAAATATTTCCAATGATGTTGATTTTGATAAAACTAATATTCAATATTTAGAGTTTTGGATGATGGATCCGTTTATTAAAGGTGAAAAAGGAAAAGTGATTGATGGTATTTTTAACAAAAATAATGAAACAGGAGGTGACCTAATTTTCAACTTAGGAAATATTTCTGAAGATATAATGAAAGATGAAGTTCATGCTTTTGAAAATGGTCTTTCAAAAGATTCTAATTCAAGTAATACAATAGAGAATGAATGGGGGAGGGTAACATCAAAACAATATTTGACTAAATATTTTGAAAATGATAATTCTCTTAGAGAGATACAAGATGTGGGCTTAGATGGTTTAAATGATAATGATGAAATAGATTATTTTAGAGAATCATTTTTAAATAATGTTTCTTTGACATCCGAATCGTCTATTAAAATTAAAGAAGATGTTTCAGCAGACAATTTTCAATATTATTTAGGAGACAACTTTGATTCTGAAGATAAAAAAATTATTGAACGGTATAAAAATTATAACGGAATGGATGGGAATACCCCCTTAGCATTTGAAGGAAATTTTGCTGCTCAAGGATCTCCTTTTCCTGAAAATGAAGATATTAATGGAGATAACACATTATCAAATATCGAGAAATACTATGAATATAAAATATCATTAGAACCCGAAAATTTAAAAATAGGCTCAAATCATATTGTAGATAAAATTGTTGACCAGTCTGGAGAGGCTACCTGGTATCAGTTTAGAATTCCAATAAGAGATCCAGATAGAATTCAGGGTAGTATATCTGATTTTAAAAATATAAGGTTTATAAGAACTTATCTAACTAATTGGGAGGAACCTGTTGTTTTAAGATTTTCAAAATTTCAGTTTGTGGGCAGTCAATGGCAAAAATATGAATCTTCTTTAGTCGAAAAAGGATTAAATGAAATACCTGAGTTTTCTTCCTCTAATTTTGAAGTTTCTGTTGTGAATATTGAGGAAAATAGTATTGGTTCAGATGAAAAGTCTCCCTATGTAATTCCTCCTGGAATAAAAAGAGATATTGATAATACTACAATTGTTCAAAGAAGGACTAATGAACAATCTTTACAATTATGCGTAAATGACCTTTATGATGGTGATGCAAGGGCAGTGTTTAAACAAGTTAATTACGATTTAGTAAACTATGGTAGGATTAAAATGTTTTTACATGCGGAATCATCTAATGGGGATTTAGTTTATGACGATGAAGTTAGTGCAATTGTTAGAATAGGATCAGATTATAAAGAAAATTTTTATGAAATAGAGATTCCATTAAAGATTACACAACCAAATCTAATCTCAAATCAAGGAAATATTTCAAGATTAGTGTGGCCTGAAGATAATGAACTAGACCTATCGATAAGTGAACTTTTTGCTATTAAATCCCAAAGGAATAGATTAAATGTAGATAATAAGATTCCATATTCTAAATTATCTGAAAATGGAAAATATAAAATTTCAATAGTTGGAAGACCTAATATTAGTTCGGTACTTAATATTATGTTAGGAATAAGGAATAATTATAGTAAAGATAGATCATCTAAATCAGTATGTGTTTGGTATAACGAATTAAGAGCTACTGATTTTGATAAAAAGAAAGGATGGGCATCAAATGTTTCTTTAAATATGAAGTTAGCTGATTTTGCTGATGTAAGTGGTTCAGTAAGATATACATCAGTTGGTTTTGGATCGATACAACAAAGAATTTTTGAAAGGACAAGAGAAGAAAATTTTCAATATGATGCATCAGCAAATATTAATTTAGATAAATTTTTACCATCAAAATCAGGTATTAAATTGCCATTATATATTTCTACAGATAAGAGTAAGATTACGCCATATTATGATCCTTTAGATAAAGATATTCCTTTAGATGCTTCTCTGTCTTCTTTTCAATCTGAAAATGAAAAAAAAGCTTATAAAAACTTAGTAGAAGAAACTAGAGAAAGTAAATCTATAAGTTTGAATAATGTTAGAAAGGAAAGAATGAAAGATTCTAGAGTAGATTTTTGGGATATAGAAAATATTTCTACAAGCTTCTCTTATAGTGAAACAAAAAATAAAAGTATAAATCTTGCCTCTTCTGAAACAAAACAACATAGAGGAAATTTAACTTATAATTATTCTCCTAAAGAAAAAAATATTGAACCATTTAAAAAGATTAAATGGTTAGATTCTAAATTTTTAAAATTGATAAAAGATTTTAATTTTAATCCAATCCCATCAAATTTTTCTTTTTCTGCAGACTTAAACAGAAGTTATACAAAAGATCAATATAGAAATTCAGAGCTAAGTGTAGAGAATGTTGATCCAATTTATGAAAAATATTTTTCTTTTAATAGATCATTTAATTTGCGTTGGAATTTTTCTAAAAGTTTGAATATAGATTATAATTCTGTAACAAATGCAGTAATTGATGAGCCAGAAGGTGAAATTGATACTAAAGAAAAGAGAGACTCTTTGTGGTATAATCTAAGAAAGCTAGGAAGAACAAAAAATTTTCAGCAGAATATAACTGTAAGTTATAAACTACCATTAGAAAAATTACCAATTACTGATTGGATATCTTCCCAAGGAAGGATGAATGTAAAATATTTATGGCTAGGAGGATCTGTTGCTCAATCTGATACATTAGGTAATACTATTAATAATAATAGGGATTATTTATTTAATGGAAAAATTGATATGATTAAACTTTACAATAAAATTCCTTTTTTGAAAAAATTTAATAAAAAATCAAAACTTATTTTAGATGATTCATTAAAGACGATATATGATAATAAATTTCTCAAAACAATTATGAAATTAATTATGTCAGCAAGATCATTTAATATTAATTACTCAATTAATGGAGGAACTACATTAGCTGGTATTACAAATTCTCCAAATTTATTTGGCATTAATTCAAAATTTAAATCTCCAGGATGGGATTTTGTTTTAGGATCTCAAAATTCAAATATTAGGTTTGACGCATCTGAAAATAATTGGTTAACTGAAAGCTCATCATTAACTAGTCCATTTTTACAGGTTAGATCAGAAGATATTACATTAAGAGGTAGTATTCAACCTTTTGATTTTTTAAGAATTCAATTAGATGCAAAAAGATCTTTCTCTGAAAAATTCCAAGAAATATTCAGATTTGATGATTTAAATAAATCATTTGTTTCATTAACACCTTCAAGGTCGGGTGACTTTTCAATTTCTTATATTTTAATTAAAACAGCATTTGCCAAGGATGATGATCAAAATAATTCCTCTATATTCAATACTTTTGTTAACAATAGAAAAATTATTAGGGGTAGACTTAATGGAATTAATTCAATAGGTGAATACGGTTTAAATTCTCAAGATGTATTAATTCCAGCATTTTTATCTGCTTATTCTAAATCAGATCCACTTGATATATCTTTGAATCCATTTATTAAATCTCCTCTTCCTAATTGGAGAGTTGATTTTGCTGGGTTATCAAAAGTTAGTTTTTTAAAAGATATTTTTTCATCAATCACTATAAGTCATTCTTATCAATCTATGTATTCAATAAATAATTTTGTTAGTTCGTTATATTATGATGAAAATATGGATTTTTCAAATAATTTTTCAAATTATCCTCTTGCATCAAAACAGTCTGAAAATGGTTTAGTACCGTTTTATGTTATTAGTCAAGTAAATATAGTTGAAAGGTTTTCTCCTTTGTTAGGTATCAACGTAAGAACGAAAAATAATTTAAATGCAAGGATTGAATATAGAACTGAAAGAAACTTGAATTTAAATTTGTCCAATTCCCAAATTTCAGAATTGAAAAACTCTGATATATCATTCGATTTTTCTTTTACAAAGTCTAAATTGAAATTGCCATTTAAATATAGAGGGGAAACTATTATTTTAGATAATGATATTAAGTTTAGGATGAATCTTGTCTTTAGGGATACAAAAACAATCCAAAGAAAAATCGAAGGGGAAAATATTTTAACCAATGGTAATTACAACTTCCAACTAAGACCAAATATTAATTATTCAGTTAACAATAAATTAAATTTAATCATGTATTATGAAAATACAATTAATAAACCAAGTGTTGCAAATTCCTTTCCAAGGTATTCTTCCTCTTTTGGTGTAAAATTAAGATTAAGTTTATCTCAATAGAGTTTATATTATAAAAATTAGATATTACTTTTGGGAAATTTAAAATATTATGGATCCAAACAATTTGAAATACACAAAAGATCATGAGTGGATTAATATTGATGGAGATTATGCTATAGTTGGAATTACAAACTTTGCTCAAAAAGAATTAGGAGATATTGTTTTCGTTGAAATTGAAAGTTTAAATCAAGAAATTAATTCAGGTGAAGTTTTTGGATCAGTTGAAGCCGTTAAAACAGTTTCTGATCTTTTTATGCCTATAACTGGCAAGATTGTTGAAATAAACGAAAAAGTTATTGATAACCCTGAGCTTGTTAATTCTGATCCTTATGGTGAAGGATGGATGATTAAAATTAAAATTTTAGATCTAAATGAAGTTGAAAGTCTTTTGGATCTTAAATCTTATGAAGAAATATCTGAATAATTTTTATTTTAATTTATCTTTTAGTATCATATGGATTCTTTTTAGTATTTTTTTATTCCTCATAAAGATTAATCCATCTAAGGGTCCTTCAATCTTGTTAGGTGACAAATTTTTTCATTTTATTATTTTTTTTGTTATGGCTTATTTATTGCTTAGGACTTTAAGATATAGCAAAATAAATTATAATTTTAAATCAAAAATTATCCTATTAATATCAATATTAATATTTAGCTTTTTGATTGAGTTAGTTCAAAATTTAGTTAGTTATAGATATTTTGAACTATATGATGTTTTTTTTAATTTCTTAGGAATTTTTGTTTGTTATTTTGTTAAAATAAAATGAATTAGTATCATTACATATAGTTTTTTTAAAGAAATATAGTATATGGAATTAAAAAAGAATCCCAGCGCTGATTTAGAAAAGAAATCAGCCCTTTTTATGAATATAGGTTTGTGTGTAAGCTTATTACTTGTAATTACTGCTTTTGAATGGCGGTTTTATGATAGAGGGTCTGCTATGGATTTAGGAAATATTGAAGATGATTTTGAAGATCTTTTGGAGATTCCTCCTACCGAACAACCACCACCACCACCACCTGTTATACAGCAACCTGAAATAATTGAGGTTCCAGATGAAGAAGAAATTGAGGAAGAAATTGAAATTGAAATTGATGTAGAAATAACTGAAGAAACAGTTATTGAAGAAATTGTTTTTGAAGAGGCTCCTGAAGAGGAGGAGGTTGATGAAATTTTTACCATTGTTGAAGATCAACCCCAACCTCCTGGTGGGATGGGTGCTTTTTACAAATATGTTGGAACTACATTAAGATATCCTGCTCAAGCCAGAAGAATGGGTATTGAAGGCAAGGTTTTTGTTCAATTTGTAGTTGGTAAAGATGGATCTTTAACTGATGTCCAAGCTATCAAAGGAATTGGAGCTGGTTGTGATGAGGAAGCTGTTAGAGTAATTTCAAGAGCAAAAAAATGGTCTCCAGGTAAGCAAAGAGGAAGGCCAGTTAGAGTAAGAATGATTTTGCCTATTACTTTTAAATTAGGAGGTTAGTTTTTTAAACTACGTTAAAAAGTATTTCCTTTATTTTTTCTAATTTTTCTTTCATTTCTATCACTTTATTTTTTATTTCCAATTCACTAGTTTTTGACCCAATTGTATTTATTTCTCTTCCTATTTCTTGAGAAATAAAAATAAGTTTTTTACCATAAAGATTTTTAGATTTCATTGTGATTAAAAAGTTTGATAGCAAACTTTTTAATCTTTGTATTTCTTCGTTAATAGCTTGTTTTTCAATATAATAAAGAATTTCTTGCTCAAGTCTATTTTCATCAATTTTTATATTAGTACTAATATTTTTTAATTTTTTTTTTAATAACTTTTCCTTTTTGTAATTAGAATTTTTGTCAGTCTTAATTATTGAGTTTATATAAATATTTATTTTATTTATATTTCTTTTTAAATCTTTAGCTAAATCTTCTCCTTCTTTTTTTCTAAACTTATTAAATTGATTAATGGCTTCATTTATATATGGTAGAATCTTATTGTAAGTTATTTTATTCCTTTTTGAATTATATGTAATAATGTTATTTAAGTTAGATGTTATTTTGAATAAATCTTTTTCATAGGAATTATTTACTGATTTGGAAAGACTTTTTAGTTCATTATATTTTTTTCTGAAAATATTTTTATTTATCTCAATAGTATTATTTTTAGTTGTTTGATTTACTGAAATTGATAAATTTACTTTTCCTCTTTTTAGATTTTTTTTTAATAAATTAATTATATGAATTTCTTTATTATTTAATTCTTTTGGTATTTGATTTTGTATATCAAAATATTTTGAATTTAAAGATTTAATTTCGATCTCAATAGTCTCACCATTTATCTCAACCCTTTTAAACCCATAACCTGTCATAGAAAGTATCATAATTAATTAAAAACTATATCCTAGTGAGAAATGTAATTTTGGTTTGCCTATTTTATAATCTTCAATAGGCTTAGCAAAATCTATTTTAACATAGTAATCCATAATTAGAGATTGAACTCCCCAACCAAAACTTGATAACCATGGGTTTTTTGAATTTACAACTTCAGCATCAAATACTGATCCAGGATCATTGATAACCCAGATGTTTATGCTATTTTCATTATTGAATGGAGATTTTCCAGTCCAGGATGATCCAATGTCAAAAAAGCTTATTAATTGTAAATTTTGAAGAAAAGATGATGATACTTCTCTATTAAACAAATATTTTACTATTGGAATTCTTAGTTCTGTAGTAAATTTTAGAATTTGATTTCCCTGAAATTTATTATAATTATAACCTCTAAGATTATGAAATTCAGCAAAAAGCACATCTGAATTATCTAAGCCACTACTAATTTTCAAGGGATCATATTTAGCATTTTCTTCTTTTTTTGAAAATAAAGAATTTTTAACTCCTCCAAGTAGAAAATATTTAGGGTTATTTCCAAAAAAATTCCCATAATATAAATTAGATGCTAGAGTTATTTCTTTATTTATTTTTTGATAATGATTTATATCAAAAAATAGTTTGTTAAAATTTTTTTCTTTTGCTTTTGTCGAATTATAATTATCAATTCCAATTTTTAGCTTTGTACCTTGTTCTAAGTTCATTGCAATTTTTTTGGTGTTGTCAAAAATAAATCTAGTTTTTATTCCAATATAATTGAATTTGCTTTCAGTTAGATGGGGAAGAGGGGTCGTATTAACTACTCTATAATCTAGATCATTGAATTGGGAAAAATTATATTCAGGTGAAATCTCAATTCTTGAGAACCTTGAAATTGGATAAGAAGATACCAAAAATATAGAATTATATTGATATTTATGATATAAATATTCTTCATCATTTTCTAAAAAAATTAATTTCCTTTTAAACCCTAGTTTAAAATCAGTTCTTCTTTTTAAATAACTATATTCAACAAAAATGTCTGGACTTTTTAAATTTCTAAATGGCACATAAGCATTAGTATATAATTTATGATTTTCAAATAAATCAATTATATCAACTTCAATTTTATTTCCAAAACCTTTAATTGGATCAATAAATAAAAATGAATTAAAATTATTTTTAATTATAGAATATTTATAATCATGAGACGTGTAAGCATTTGAATTTCTTTGAAATTTCTTATAATTTGAAATAATTGAGGAAACATTATTATAACTATTTTCTTCTTCAAAAATAAAATTATCTACATCTTCATAATCAATATCTTCTTTAATTTTTATAGAATCATCTTCATAGTTATAATCTATTTTAGGTAAATTTTTGTTTAATAAATTTTTTTTAATAAGAAATTTTTTACGATTAGTTTCGAGAGTGAATATATTATCGTTAAAATTAAAATTTTCATAATAATAATTCTTAATACTACCTTCATTAATTAGGGATGCAATTAAAATATTATTTTCAAAATCAACATCATAATCCAATATATCAGAAAAAAAGTTACTGATCTGAAAAAATGATTCATTTCTTAAATCATATTTAAATATATTACTAATTCCCTTGATGTCGCTTAGATAAAATATTTCATCTATATTTTTTGCAAATGGTTTTGAATCTTTACTTACTGTTTTAGTAATTTGTTTTAGTTCTAATTTAGTGGTATCTAAATGATATAAAAAAATGTTATAGTTATCATCTTTTATTTCTTTTATACTGTAATCTCTGTCATCTAAAAAAGGACTTTTCCGATTGGAACTAAACAAAATAATATCTTGATCGGGAATAAAAACTGGGTCTATATCATCCCATTTATCATTTGTGATTTTTTTTATATAGTTTTTATATGTACTCAATAAATACAAATCACTTTTTCCTTTTGATGAAGCGCTAATTACTAAAAGGTTAGATGACGAATTAAAATTAAAACTGTTTATTTGATCAATATTTTGAAGTTTTTTTATTTCTTTTCTTTTATTTAAAAAATCATATATTAATAAAATATTCTCTTTTTTATAATATGTTATTATTCCTACTTTATCATTATCAATCCAATTAAGAATTGGATAATTATTAGTTAAATTATTTGATCCGGAATAGATCTTTTCAATTTTATTATTAATTAAATTTTTAATAAAAACTTTTTGTTTATTATCATCTTTTATAGAATATAGAATCTTATTTCTTTCAGGGCTTAATTTAGTTTGAGTTGAGTTGATATCATCTTTTTTATGTTTAATTTCATTTTCTTTGTCTGGAAGTTCATATTGAGAAATTAATTCTTTAGAATTATCAATATAATAATCTTGCCAGTTTTTTAATAACACATTAAATGATATACCTAATGTAGACTCAAAGCTTCTAGGTGTATTTTTTATGATTTTTGAAAGATTAAACACATTAGACACGCTTGATTTTCCATAAGTATTTATTATATAATTCCATATACTTTGACCAATTATTGGTGCTTGATTTTCTGTGATTTTAGTAATTTTTTTAAAATCTGAAATTAAAAAGTAATCTCTCATATAATTGTCCATCTCTTGACTCCATCCTTCAGCTAGGTATTTAGATGCACCATTAGTAAACCATTTTGGCAAATAAATTAAGGAAGATTTGCCAAACCTTTGGGTAAAACTTTTTTCACTATTCATCATATCATTTATTAATGAATTTGAAAAATCATATTTAAGTTTATTAAGAAAATTTTGTATGGTTCCAGGAAAAAATGTAGTAAACTCTAGTTTAATGTTTGTTTGAATATTAGTAGTCAAAAAAACCTCTTTTTCATTAATTCCTAAATTACTTTGATTTAAATCTGAAGCTGAATTAAATATAAAAATTTTTGTCTTGGAGTTCGGATAGTGTCCAATAAAATTAGTAATAGAATTAAAATTATTTTCCAATTCTTTGATTGCAATTTCTGCATATCTTTTTCCATTATCATGATAATAAATATTAAAGTTTTCAGAAGATAAATACTTCCATTTGAATAATTTGAATTGAATCCTATTCTTACCATAATCATTATATATGGAGGATTGTGATCTTAATTCTATATTAATAAATATAAGAATTAAAAAAGAAAAAAAATGAAGAAACTTGGGCATAACTACAACATCAATATAACGAAATATATCTTTTTATGTTTATTTCTCTGTTAATGTTTTTATTATTTTGGATATTATCGATTAATATTTTTGTACAATAGGGAGCTAAACTTATTCCTTTTGAACCTAACCCATTAATTATTCCTATTTTTTTATTCGAAGGATGAAATCCAATGAATGGTCTTCTATCCTTAGTTGCAGGTCTAATTCCTGATTGCTTTTTAATTATTTTATAATTACAATTTAATATTTTTTCAATTTTATTTTTTAATTTATTAATTCCAGTTTCACTGACTTTATCATTTAATATTTTCCAATTATAAGTAGAACCGACTGAGTATATATTCTTATTTTTATTAGGAATAATTAATATAGACTTTTGAATTATTTCATTAATTTCATGGGGCATAGAAATATTTATGTTTTCGCCTTTAACTAAGTTAAAAGGTAACCATGAAAAGAAACTAGATTCATTCTCATAAAACCCTCTACATAAAACTAAATATTTAGTCTTTTTTTTAATTATTTCAATATAATCTTTTGTTGATTTTATATTAGTTGATTTTATATTTTTTTCAACGTAAATTTTTCTAGATTTTAAATACTTACGGGTAAGTAAAAGAAATTTTTTTACATCTAAATAACCGCTTTTATTAGTAATCACACCACCTAGATTATCTTTCAAAAAATTATATTTAGATTTATAATCTAACTTTTGAATATATTTTTTGTACGTTTTAGATTCCATTTTCAATTCCCAATTATTTGAATCCTTTTTACTTGAAAATGGTCGATAGATATTTTTTTTATATAAGAACTTTTCATTCAATTTTTTTTCTATTGATGTATAAAAATTTTCTGTTTCATTAATAATTTCATTTGAATTCCATGTTTCGACAAAATTTTTTCCTGTTATTGGATTATATAATCCAAGAGCTGATTTTGATGAGCTTTTTTTATTTGAATTATTAATTACTAAAAAATTAAAATTCTTTTCAATAAGTCTCCAGCTTAAAACTGATCCAGTAATCCCTTGTCCAACAATTATAAAATCATAATTTTTGCCCACAAATTATAATTTAAACTTTTTTAGTAGAAATTTGTAGAATAATTTAATTAAATGTTAAAAATAAAATCATTTACATTCAATCCTTATCAAGAAAATACATATATAATTTTTGATGATTCGAAGGAAGCAATTATTATAGATCCAGGAAATTATGATCCTCATGAAAATGAATCAATATCTAAATATATTGATGAAAATAGACTTAGCTTAACAAAAATTATTTTGACACATTGTCATATAGACCATTGTTTAGGTAATAAATATTTAAATGAAAAATATGATGCTGAACTATTAATTCCATTTGATGAAAAGGATATGTATAAAAATGTTCAAAATATTTCGCAATTATTTGGTTTTCATAAGTATTTACATTTAAATGAAAGTAAATACTTAAAGGAAAAAGATAAAATAGAATTTGGAAATATTGAGCTTGATGTTTTATTTCTTCCTGGTCATAGTCCTGGTCATTTAGCTTTTCATTGTAAAAATGAAAATGTATGTTTTAGTGGTGATGTTCTTTTTTTAAATAGCATAGGAAGAACAGATTTACCAGGTGGGGATCATGATACTTTAATTCATAGCATTAAAAATAAACTATTTTTGTTAAATGAGGATACAATAATTTATTCGGGACATGGACCAAAAACTATTCTGAAAAACGAAATGAACAATAATCCTTTTTTAATATGAAATTTATTTTTCCTTCCTTTTTTACCATTCTTAATTTATTATCTGGATTTATAGGAGTTTTATTTTTGATAAATAAAAATTATGACTTAATTGAGTATTGTATTTATTTATCTCTTATTTTTGATTTTTTAGACGGTTTTATAGCAAGAAAATTAGATGCGACATCTAATTTTGGCAAACAACTTGACTCTTTTGCTGATTTAATATCTTTTGGTTTTTTACCTAGTTTAATTTTATATGACTGGTTTTCAATTAACTCCTCTATTGATATTTATAAATACTTTTCAGTATTAATTCTTTTATTTGCTTCCTTAAGATTATCAAAGTTCAATATTGATAATAAACAAGAATTTTTATTTTTGGGTATTCCCACACCATTAGTTGCTTTATTTTTTAATTCTTTAATTTATAATTCTGGAACTTATGATAATTTCCTTACGCCTGAATCTTTGCTTTTATTAGTTATATTTTTTTCAATAATGATGATAGTTAATATTAAGTTCATTTCTTTGAAATTTAAAGATTTTTCATTTTTTAAAAATATTCATAAGTATACCTTATTATTCACATCTTTATTTTTATTATTATTTATAAAATTGGATGCCTTTCCAATAATTGTGATTATATATATTCTTATTTCATTATTTTATTTTTCCATTAAGAGGAATGAAGGAAATTAAAATAATTTTTAATTACAATTTATTCTATGATTTTATGTTATAAAAAGAAAAAATTGTTGACAAAATTTAAAATATTATTTTTCATTTTAACATTTCTTTTCGAAATTAAAAGTGCTTCATCTCAAGAGTCTATACTATCAAAAGGTGATTGGATTAGAATTGGAATTACTAAAAGTGGTGTTTATAAGCTTGATAAATCTTTTTTTGAATCCTACTCATCTAAAATTGATGTTGAAAAGATAATCCCCAATACTATTCAAATATTTGGAAATGGGATTAATGGTCCTTTAAATCAAAAAAATGATGCTTTAAAATTTAATTCACCTGTTGAAATGAAAATTGATTTTATCGGTGACGATGATAATTATTTAAGCAATGATGAATATATACTTTTTTATGCTGATGGTCCTGATAAAGTTTCATACGATTCTTTACAAAAGAAAATTAGTTATATAAATAATATTTATAGTGACACATCATTTTATTTATTGACATTTAATCAGAAAGAAGGTAAAAGAATAGAATCTAATATTTCAATAGAAGATTATTTAAATATTATTGATTTTTCTTCACAAACATTTATTTATGAAAATGATTTAAATAATATTCTTCAATCAGGAAGAGAATGGGTAGGCCAATTATTTGTTAATGGAGATTCAAAAAAAATTAATATTTCTTCACCTAATCTATATGATGATAATGTTTCTATAATATTAAAGGCTTTATCCAGGTCAACAGATAATTCTAAATTTGAAATTTCTGTGAATAATACTAAGGTTGCTGAATTAAACCTTGAAAAAATCAATGAAGATTTATATGGAGAAAAAGTTATTTTTTCATTAGATACATTTGAAATAAAACCTAGTGACATACAAAACTTAAGCCTTTCAATCGATTATTCAGGGACATCGAAATCATTAGCTTATTTAGATTATATAATTATAAATTATAATAGTAAACTTATCTATGATTCAGGTCAAAATTTTTTTAATAATTTAAGTGGAATTGATTATGATAAAATACAATTTAATATATCAACAGATTTAGAGAATTTAAAAATTTGGAATATAACAGATCCATATCATGTAAATGATCAATTATATAATAATGATATAGGAAAAAATACTTTTAATGTTAATTCAAATAAATTTCAAGAATATATAATATTTACTTATAATGATTTATTGATTCCTAGCTCACATAATTATGCTTTTGATAGTAATACTAAAACTAGAATAAAAAATATTTTATCAGACACAAATGTGGAATTATTAATTATTACAGATGATTTGTTCCTTTTTGATGCAAACAGATTAGCAAATTTTAGAATTCTTAATGATAAAATAAATTCAAAAGTTGTTACTGTAAATGAAATATACCTTCAATTTTCATCATCTGTTCCAGATATTTCGTCTATTCGTAATTATATAAAATATTTATATGATAAATCTTCTAAAAAATTAAAATATGTTTTATTATTTGGAGATGCTTCATATGATTATAAAGATAGAATTTCTAATAATACAAATTATGTACCTACTTATCAATCAAGAAATTCTACAAATAATATTTATAGTTATTCATCAGACGATTTTTTTGGATTTTTGGAAGATGATGAAGGTTTATGGTCTGAAAATGTTTTAGGTGACCATAATTTAGATGTTGGAATAGGAAGAATTCCAGTAAATAATAATTTGGATTCAAAATTAGTTATAGACAAATTGATAAGATATAGTACAAATAATGATTTTGGAAATTGGAAAAATGATATATACTTAATTGCAGATGATGGTGACTATAATATTCACCAAATTAATGCTGAAAAACATTTTGATTTAGTTGATTCAAATAATCCTCAGTTTAATATAAAGAAAATATTTATAGATTACTATAAACAGGAATTAGTTGGAGGTGTTAAAAAGTCAATAGATGGGAATAAAAGGTTAAATGAGGCTATTCGACAAGGTAGTTTAATAATAAATTATATAGGCCACGGAAATGAGTTTTTATGGGCAGAAGAGAGAATTTTAGATGAAAATTCAATTGATAATTGGACAAATAGATCCAAAATTCCTCTTTTGGTTTCAGCAACTTGTGAATTTGGAAAATTTGATAATCCTTTGATTACTTCTGGTGGTGAACTAATGATTAAAAAAGGAGATGGTGGTTCAATAGCATTATTTACTACTACTAGACCTGTCTTTTCTCAAACGAATTTTTTATTAAATGATCAGTTTTATAAAAATGTATTTAAAAAAGAAAATAATAATTTTCTAAGATTAGGTGATATATTTAAAATCACAAAGAATAATAGTTTAAGTGGCCCCATCAATAGAAATTTTTCTCTTTTGGGTGACCCTTCTATGATTCTAAATTATCCAAAATTAGATATCGAGTTAAATATACCAGATAGTCTTTCACTAGATACTCTACGCGCTTTGGAAAAATATTCTTTTAAAGGAGAAATAAATACTAATGGAAAAAAAGTTGAGAATTTTAATGGAGAAGTATTTATTGATTTTTTTGATAAATTATCTGATAAGGAAACCTTAGGGGATGAAAGTGACCCTTTTTATTTTAGAGAGTGGGATAAATCTATATTTAGAGGTTCATCAACTGTTAATAATGGTAATTTTAATTTTGAATTTGTAGTGCCAAAAAATATTGAATATAATTTTGGTAAAGCTAAAATTACTATGTATGCAATAGATAGTATTAATCAAATAGATGCGAATGGTTCTAATATTGACTTTAGTATAGGAGGAACTTCGAAGAATTTCTCTGGGGATGAAAATCCACCTAATATTAATATTTATTTTAATGATAGAAAATTTAAGTCAGAAGATAATATAGGCTCAAATGCATTACTTATAATTGATCTATATGATGAAAATGGTATTAACATTTATAATTCAGATTATTCTAATAATATAGTTGCAACTTTAGATGATAGTATTGATTTTGTTTTAAATGATTATTTTAGATCTCTTAAGGATGATTTCAAAAGAGGGACTATAATTTATCCTATTGAAAATTTAGCTTTTGGTAAACATAAGCTTGAAATAAAAGTTTACGATACTTACAATAATATAGGTAAAGAATCAGTTCTATTTATTGTTACAAATGATTTAAATATAAGAATAAATAATGTCATGAATTATCCAAATCCTTTTTCGGAATCAACGTCATTTAGATTTGAACATGATAGGGAAGAAGAAGATCTTGAAGTTTCAATTGAAATTATTAATTTAAATGGAAAAGTTATTTTTAATAAATATGAAATTATTGAAAACTCAAATAAACTTGTAAAAGGTATTTTATGGAATGGGAAAAATTCAAATCAACAAATAGTTTCTGATGGAATATATATTTATAAATTGCAAGTTAAAAGTTTATTTGATGGAGCAAAAAATCAATTTTATAAAAAAATTATAAAGAGAAATTTATAACATGAAATTATTTATAATAAATTTATTATTCATTTTTACTTTTTTTAGTATAGAATCAATTTCTATATTTTCTCAAGGTTCATCTTCTATTTTATCTGGTCAAGATACTTCAAGAAGACCCATTATTACTGCTGTTCCTTTTCTTTTAATTTCACCAGATTCAAGAAGTGCTGCAATGGGTGAGACAGGGGTAGCTACATCTCCGGATATAAATTCTGTACACTGGAATAATGCTAAATTATCATTTTTAGAAAAAGATTACGGTTTCTCTGTTTCTTATGTTCCATGGCTAGGAAATATTGTTGATGATATGTCTATTTCCTATTTGTCTGGATATTACAAATTAGATGATATTCAGTCTTTTGGTTTAAATTTAAAATATTTTGATTTAGGTGAGATACAGCTTACTGATAATCAGGGTTTATCACTTGGTATTGAGAACCCAAAAGAATTAAGTAGTTCAATTACTTATTCTAGAAGACTAACTGAAAACTTAGGTATTGGAAGTACATTTAGATATATATGGTCAAATTTATCAGGAAGTATATCTGGTTATTCAGATGCTAAATCTGGATCTAGTTTTTCAGTTGATATTGGTTTTTATTATAAAAATGATATAACAATTAATGGTAAGGAGTCAATTATTTCTTTTGGATCTCATATTTCAAATATTGGAGGTAAGATTACATACGGAAGTGTTTCAAACCTTGATTTTATTCCAGTTAATTTTAGAGTTGGAAGCTCATTAAAAACATATTTTGATCAATACAATTCATTAACATTTGCTTTGGACTTTAATAAATTATTAGTTCCTTCACCTCCCATTTATGAAACGGATGATCAGGGTGATTATATTATTGACCCAATTACTAATAAGCCAAAAATATTGAAAGGAAAAGATCCAAATAGATCTGTATTAAGTGGTATTTTTTCTTCTTTTTCTGATGCTCCAAATGGATTTCGAGAAGAACTAAATGAAATTACTATATCATCAGGATTAGAATATTTATATAAAGATCTACTTGCTTTAAGGGCTGGTTATTTTCATGAAAATAATGATAAAGGTGCTAGAAAATTTATTACAATGGGAGCTGGAATAATTTATAATAATTTTTCTGTTGATTTTTCATATATTTCTACTGTTGAACAAAACCATCCTTTAGCAGAAACAATGAGATTTTCTGTTGCATTTTTATTTGATAAAATAGAAGAAGACGGAAATGAAGATTAATTTTTTTCAACTAAAACCCCAACCGATTTAATTCCTAATAGGTTTTCCTCTCTCATCATTTGATAAATATGAATCGAAAATGATGAATTTCTTTTTAAGAAAAGATTTTCAATAATTTTTTCTTCTAAAATGAAAGTTTTGCTAATTCCATTTCCTATTGGCTTTCCATTTTTTTCATCAAAAAGAATCATTTCATTTAATTCTTTTTTAGAAATAGTGTCTATTGAATCTAAAATATGATAACTATAATAAAAGTTCTGATAAGGATATTCAATATCATATCTTATGCTTAATGAAATATTAGCATTATGATCAATATCTTCAGTTGAAAAACGATAAGTACAAGAAAATTCTGAATTCCACCCATTGTCATCAAAATCTAAGAATTTATGAATTATTTTATTTTGATTACAAGAACTTATAATAAAAAAAAGAATTAGGCAGCTTATTAAATTAACTTTCATCCTTTTATTTCATTAAATCTTTACCAATATCTTTTCTATAATATTTACCTTCCCAATCTATTTTTCTTGCTAATTCATATGAAACTTGTAATGATTCTGATATATTCTTACCAACACCTGTACATGCTATTACTCTTCCTCCATTTGAAAGTATGTTTTCTTCTTCTTCTGTAGTTCCTGCATGAAATATGATTGAGTTTTTGATTTCTTTTAAACCAGATATTTTAAACCCTTTTTTATATTTTTCAGGATATCCTTTAGATGTTAAAATTACAGTAGATGTAGTTTTTCTATCTATATTAATTTTTGTGTTTTTTAAATCTATGTCAATGCATGAAAGTAAAACTTTTAAAAAATCATTTTTGATTCTTGGAATAACAACTTGAGTTTCAGGATCTCCCATTCTTACATTATATTCAATTACAAAAGGATCTCCATTTACATTCATTAGTCCAATAAATAAAAAACCCTTAAATGGTATATTATCTTTTTTTAGTCCCTGAATTGTTCTTTTAATAATTCTATTTTCAACTTTTTTTTCAAATTCTTCATCATAAAAATTTACAGGAGAAACGGCTCCCATCCCACCAGTATTTAATCCTGTATCATTTTCTCCAATTCTTTTATAATCTTTAGCTTCAGGTAATGAGATATAGTTTTCTCCATCAGTAATAATAAAACATGAAATTTCAATTCCAGATAAAAATTCTTCAATAAGTACTTTTTTACTTGCTTCACCAAATTGTTTATTGATTAGCATATTTTTAAATGAATTTTCAGCGGATTCAAGATCTTTAGAAATTATTACTCCTTTACCTGCAGCCAATCCATCTGCTTTTAAAACAAATGGTGGAGATGAATTTCTTAAAAATTTAATTCCTTCATCAACTTCATTTAAATTAAATGATTTGAATTTGGCTGATGGTATATTATGTCTTTTCATAAATGATTTTGAAAATGATTTGCTTCCTTCTAATTGAGCTCCTAATTTATTTGGTCCAAAAATTTTAACATTTTTAAGTTCATATGACTGTTCAAAATAATCGACTATTCCGTTAACTAGAGGGTCTTCTGGACCTACTAATACAAAATCAATTTTATTGTCAATTACTAAATTTTTAATTTCATCAAAATTATTTATGTCTACATAAATATTTTCTCCATATCTACTAGTTCCTCCATTTCCTGGAGCAATAAATAATTTTTTACATAAAGGGCTTTGAGAAATTTTCCAAGCAAACGTGTGTTCTCTTCCTCCAGAACCTAATATTAAGATATTCATATCATTAATTAAGATAATAACAATTATCTTAATACTTTTATTTTATATTAAATATATTTTTATCATGAAATTAGTTGCTATTAGCGGTTATTTCGACCCTCTTCATGTTGGTCATCTTGAATACATTAAGCTTTCTAAAAAACTTGGAGATAGTTTGGTTGTAATTGTAAATAATGATTTTCAATCCAAATTAAAAAAAGGCAAATCATTTATGAATGAATCAGATAGACTTGAAATTGTAAAATCAATTATTTGGGTAGATGATGCAATCATATCAGTTGATAAAGATGGTTCTGTTTGTAAATCTATTGAATTGGTTAAACCAGATATTTTTGCTAATGGAGGAGATAGAAAGAATAAGGAAATTCCTGAATCAAAAATTTGTAATAAGTTAGGTATTAAAATAATAGATGGAATAGGAAAAAAAATAAGAAGTAGCTCAAATTATACTGGTCTAAAATCAAAATAGTCTTTGTCTAATTATTTCATATAATATAACTGATGTACTATTTGAAACGTTTAATGAATCTATCTTTCCATACATTGGTATTTTAATTTTGTGATCACTTAATTCTAGTAAACTTTGCGATATTCCATTTTTTTCCGATCCAAATATGACTGCTACAGGGCAACTATAATCTAAATTATAAACTAATTCTTCACCCTTTTCTGTACAAGAAATAATTTTTAAACCACTTTTTTTTAGAAGTTTACAAACATAATTTAAACTTTCAACCTTACAGACTGGCACATAGTTTAAAGCACCTGCAGAAGTTTTAATTGCATCAGAGGTTATAAGTGCAGCTCCTTTTTTTGGTATTACTATAGCATCTACTTTTACAGCTTCTGCAACTCTTGAAATTGATCCAAGGTTTCTCGTATCTGTAATTTTATCTAAAATAATAATAATTGGGTCTTTACCTTTTTCATAACATCGTAATACAATCTCATCTATAGGTTGATAAGATATTGGGCTGATATAGCAAATTATACCTTGATGATTTTTCCTTGTTATTCTATTTAATTTTTCTTTTGGAACTAATGAAATATTTAATTTTAACTTTTTTCCTAAAATTTTTATTTCTTCAATAATATCCTTGTTAGTATTTTTTTGAATAAAAATTCTTTCAATATTTTTATTTGATTTAATTGCTTCTAAAACTGGTCTTGTTCCAAATATTATATCTTTTTTTTTCATCGTTATATAAAAATATTATTTGACTAAATTTATATCGTCAAATAATATACTTATTAATTTTACAAAAATGTCAATATTTACTACTGAAATAACTTCTGAAAAAATATCCTCTGATAATCCAATACATCAAAGATTATATAAGGCTTACATTGAATCCCTTCCTTTTATTAGTGGTGACGTTTTAGAATTAGGGTGTGGTGAAGGTAGAGGAATTGATTTGATAAATCAAAAAGCTAAAACATTTACTGCTGTCGATAAAATTGATTCTGTTATTAATAATCTTAAAGAAAAATATCCTCCTAATAAATTTATTACTTCATCTTTTCCTCCTCTAAATATTTTTGATGATAATTCATTTGATACGATAATTTCATTTCAAGTCATAGAGCATATAAAAAATGATAAACTTTTTATCAAGGAAATATATAGACTTTTAAAAAAAGGTGGCAAAGCTTTAATTACTACTCCAAATATTTTGATGACGTTAACTAGAAATCCATGGCACATTCGTGAATATACATCTCAATCATTGAGATCTATTTTATCAGATTCTTTTAGTGATTTTGAAATTAAAGGTATTGCTGGTAATGAAAAGATTATAAGTTATTATTCTGCTAATAAAAAATCTGTCCAGAAATTCAAAAATTTAGATATTTTTAATTTGGAAAAAAATCTCCCTTCTTTTCTATATAAAATACCCTATGAAATATTAAATAGAATAAATAGAAATAAATTGGAAAACAATAATGATAGCTTAGTTTCTTCAATTTCTGAAAAAGATTATTATTTAAACAAAGATCAAAAAGATAATTTAGATTTATTTTGTATACTTAAAAAGTAATGAAAAATTTATTATATATAGTAATATTTATCATCTCATTATCAAGTTGTATTTCTACAAAGAAACTTGCAAATGAGAGCTCAATTCAGACAGTTATAAATAAAGCTAGAACCTATATAGGTACTCCATACAAATGGGGTGGTACTTCATCAAAGGGTATGGACTGTTCTGGGTTACTTGTAAGATCTTTTCAATCTATTGATTTAAATATTCCAAGAACTACATCTGAACAAGTTTATTTAGGAAAGAAAGTAAAATTAAAAAAATCAAAAAAAGGAGATTTAGTTTTTTTTGCATTTGGTAAGAAAAAAAAGAAAGTAACTCATGTTGGGTTAATTTCTGATATTAAATCCAATGAAAAAATTGATTTTATTCATGCATCTTCTAGTAAAGGTGTTATTGAAACAAAATTAAATAGAGAATATTACCTGAAAAGAATAAGAGCAATAAGAAGAATTTTGTGATCGTATTAAATTTTTTTTTATAAAAAATTATTTAATATTACTATCCCTTTAAAACAAACAACTCAATTATGAAAAAACTATTACTAATAATCTCTTTTTTATCAACTTTCATTTTAATTGCTCAAGACAAGGAAAAAGATAAGGGTAAATCAAAGAAAATTAAAACTATCAGTGAATTAACAAAAACTTCTAAAAAAATTGAAGGTTTATTCATAATTTATCAAGATACTGTTTCAGGTGAATTAAAAATGGAGATTGGTAATGATCAATTAAACCAAGATTATATTTATTTTTCACAAATTGCTGATGGAGTCACTGAGGCCGGAAGCTTTAGAGGCGCTTATGGATCAGATGTAATTTTTCACATAAAAAAATATTTTGATAAGATTGAAATGGTTGCGCCTAATACTAATTTTTATTTTGATCCAAATAATCCTCTATCTAGATCTCAGGAAGCTAATATGAGCCATGCTATTATTTCTAGTAATAAAATTTTAGCTGAAGATAAAAAAAAGGGATCTTTTCTCATAAATGTAAATAATCTATTTCTTTCAGAAACTTTGAGTAGGGTAAAACCTCCTAAAAGACCAGGAGCATCTCCTAATAGATTTAGCTTAGGATCTTTTGACAAAGGAAAATCAAAAATTTTAGAAATAAATAATTATCCCAAAAATACAAACTTAAAAACGGAGTATGTTTTTAAAAACCCCAATGTTTTAAATAGTGGATCAGAAGCTGTAACAGATGGCAGGTATGTTTCAATTCAATTATTTCATTCCTTAATGAGTATGCCTGATGAAGGTTATGAACCTCGATATGATGATCCAAGAGTTGGATATTTTTTAAACTATGTAAATGATATGACAGAAACTGGAACAACAAATTACAGAGATATGATAAATAGATGGAGGCTAGAAAAGAAGAATCCAGATCAAGATTTATCTGAGCCAGTAAAACCTATAACGTGGTGGATTGAAAATTCAACTCCAATGGAATGGAGAGAAACAATTCGAGATGGTGTTTTAGAGTGGAATAAATCTTTTGAGAAGGCTGGTTTTAAAAATGCATTGGTTGTAAAAGTTCAACCTGATGATGCAGAATGGGATGCTGGAGATGTAAGGTACAATGTTTTAAGATGGACATCTTCTCCAAATCCTCCTTTTGGTGGATATGGACCAAGTATGACTAACCCAAGAACTGGTGAAATTATTGGAGCTGATATTATGCTTGAATTTGTTCATTTTACAAACAGGGTATTTTACGATAAATTAGTTGGAGATGCTTCATCTAATATGAGCCTTGAAGAAGAAGAAGATTATTCTGATTTTGGTAATAATAAAAATAAGTTTTATTGTTCGATGGGTCACCTTATGCATGAAAATCAGTTGTTTGGTAAAACTTTATTAGAACTTGATGATGCTTCGGAATATGATTTAGATAGAATAGAAAAAGAAGGGTTAAAATCTTTAATAATGCACGAAGTTGGACATACACTTGGCCTTAATCATAATATGAAAGCAAGTCAATTATTTTCTCCATCACAACTTTATGATGCAGATTTTATTGAAGGAAAAGCACTTACTGGATCTGTTATGGATTATGCAGGTATCAATTTATCTCCAGTTAGATCGTCTCAAGGACAATTTTATGATATGTCTGTTGGTCCTTATGACGATTGGGCTATTCAGTTTGGTTATACTCCATTTAAAAATGATTCTGAAATGGACGCATTACTTTCAAGATCTACTGAGCCAGAGTTAATATTTGGTAATGATGCTGATGATATGAGGTCTCCTGGTAAAGCTATTGATCCAAGAGTTATGACAGGAGATTTATCAAATGATCAAATTCGTTATTCTATTGATAGATTTAAACTTGTAAAAAGTATGATGGGTAAAATTATTTCTAAATTTAGTATTGATGGAAATACATATGAGGATCTAAGAAGAGCTTATTACACATTAAACTCTCAAGCAGCTCGAGCAGGAGATGTGATTTCAAGATTTATTGGAGGTGTGTATGTTGATAGATCTACTATTGGTCAAGAAGGTAGTAGAAGGCCATATGCTCCTGTAAACCTTAGAGACCAAAAGAGAGCTTTTAATGCTCTTAAAACTTATGTGTTTTCAGCAGATGCATTTAGTGCACCTAATGAATTATACAATCTTCTTGCAAAACAAAGGAGAGGATTTGACTTTTTCTCAGGACCAGAAGATCCAAAAATTCATGATCAAGTCCTAAGCTATCAAACCAGAGTACTTGCTCATATTTTACACCCAAATACTTTACAGAGAATTATTGATTCTGAACTTTATGGCAATAGATATAATCTTTCTCTTTTTATGACTGATTTAAACGATGCAATGTTTAAAGATGATTTAACATCTGACATTAATACATTCAGACAAAATCTTCAAGCTGTTTATGTTACAAGACTAATAAGCATGATTAATGGTAAATCATCTGGAAGGTACAAGATTCCTGCAAAATCTATGGCGATTTATAATTTAAAACAAATAGCTAAATGGTTAAAAAAACCTACAGGAAATACTTCCTCTATCGCTCATAGAACTCACATTAAGATTCTAATAGATAAAGCTTTAAATAATTATAATTAACATTAATCTGATAGCATATTCTCTGTAGATTGAGAAATCAATAGATTCAAATAATTTAAATGATCTTTTGTATTAACGTCTTTTGATTGTTTGGCAATACCTTTAATTCTTTTTTGTAAAAAGATTAATTCTGATAAAATTCTAGGCCTAATATCAGATTCATCAAATTTAACATTTGCCCCATTCCTTTTTGAATAAGTTGATTGAGTTTTTGTTTCTTTCAAAGTATTTATTAAAAGATTTATATAGCCTTTTTGTAAATTCCTTTCAAATAAACTTATCACAGAATTTGAATTTAAATTTTTCCATATAGATTTATTTAAATCCTTAATCATTTCATTAATGGTATATGCAGAAGTTTTATTTTTTTCTTCATTTTCAATCATTCTAGCTAATCTAGAATAATCAAACAATCTATTTAAAGCATACATTTGTACTTGCCTAATTCTTTCAACAGATCCTATGTTTTCAATTTTTTCAAGAACTTCATAATTTACCATCCAATCTAAAGAGTTAAAAACATAAGAATTTAAAAAAATTATTGCTCTTTTTTGTTGTTCTTTATTTACATGTACATAAACTGGTCCATCTTGATCGTAACTTTTAATATCTTCAAGTATTCCTCCTACATTTGTTGTTACATGACCAATGTATCTTCTAAACTGGGAAACTACATTTAAATAAAGTTCTTTAAGCTCATCATAATCTTTCCCTTCTTCATAAGACCACTTTATTATGTTAGGAATAATTCTCTTCAAATTCTCTAAACCATAATAACTAGCTTTCATATTATCATCACCAATTGATTCTGTCTGAGATCTTGGGTCTATTCCATTATAATATCCAAACCAATATTCATAATCACCAGCATGAGATTTAATCCATTCATTAAGTGTTTTCTGTTCAGATTTAGTACTTTCATCATGAAAATATGAATACCCCCATTTGACAGACCATTTATCATATGTTCCTACCATAGGATAAAAATTAGAAACATTGTCTTCTGGTTGAGCAACATAATTGAATCTAGCATAATCCATAATTGAAGGAGCTACACCGTGGTTAGAAGTAAAAGTTTTTGATCGTAAACTATCTACTGGATAAGCATAGCTAGAACCCATATTATGAGGAAGACCAATTGTATGACCCACTTCATGTGCAGATACAAATCTAATAAGTTGACCCATAACCTCATCTTCAAACTTTATACCTCTTGAGGATTCATTTACTGCAGCAGTTTGTACTAGATACCAATTTCTTAAAAGATTCATTACATTATGATACCATCCTATATCGCTTTCTAAGATTTCTCCAGTTCGTGGATCAGCCGTATGTGGTCCATATGCGTTTTGAATATCAGAAGCAAAATATCTAATTACAGAATACCTCGCATCTTCAGGACTCCAATCAGGGTCTTCTTGTTTTGAAGGAGGGTATTTACAAAATATTGCATTTTTAAAACCGGCCTCCTCAAAAGCAACTTGCCAATCATCTACACCTTGTTTCAGATACTTTCTCCATTTCTCTGGAGTTGCAGGATCGATATAATACACAATTGGTTTAATAGGTTCAACAAGTTCACCCCTTTGATAAGCCTCAATATCTTTTGGTACTAATTTCCATCTTTTTATGTAAGTAGTTGTCTTTGCTTTTTGTTCATCCAATCCATAATCTGTCTGAGTTTGAGAAAAATACCCAACCCTCCTGTCTCTTAGCCTTGGTTTCATTTTATCTTCAGGAAGTAAAAGCATAGAATTATTTATTTCTAAACTAACTGTTTGTGAGTTACTCAAAGATGGAGGAGAACCTGATTTATAAGTTAGAACATTTCTTGCCTCAATATTTATGGGATAACTTTTAATTGATTCTATAAAGGATCTTTTTTTATCTAGTGATGTAATCTTTAACTGTTTTCTTCTTCTTTCCGGAAATCCAATTGCTTTTATATCTTCAGTAAAAAAAGAACTTACGTCAATGACTATAGCACTATCTTTTACATTGTATGTTTCTATATCAAAAGAATATAGTATTGGTTCAAAATTTGAATTTTTTACAGATATCGAAATAGGCAATGTGTCATTTGCTATATTTTCATAGCTAACTATTCTTAAAAGAATTTTATCATATTTCTTTTCCCACCTTAATACTTGAGAATTTATTTTTTGACCACCATACCCAATCCCATTTGCTGTTTTGGAAATTCTTGTAACCATCAACATCTCCTTATTTAATAAATTCGCAGGTATTTCATATAAATATTTGTCCATCTTGGAGTGAACTTTAAATAATCCTTCATCAGTTTTATATGTTGAGTCTACTACTTCATTATAACTTTTAATTTTTGATTTTTCTTCTGAATCTTTTTTGTTTTTTTGAGAATAGGAACTGTTAAAAGAAATAAATAATAAGATATAAATTGATAAAAAGATTTTCATGATTTTAGATGTTTTGTTGTTCCAAGTAAATCTAAGAAAAATATTTAACTTAAATAATGCAAGATTTAAAATCAATTTTTTTATACTTGATAAGTTTTTAATTAAAAAATATAAGTTATGAATAAATATATATTTGTTTTTATATCATTTTTTATTTTTTCTTGTTCTTCTGACAATAATATATCTGAAGTCAAATCAAATGGTTTTATAAATGGCATAGATGCTAAAGTTATGATGGGAAGTGAATCTGCCGTTGAAATTTTTAATAAAATTGATAAGGCATGGGCTAATTTTGATTATGATCTTCTTAAAACATTTATAGCAGATGATGCAGAAATGAGATTTGCAGATGGAAATATGGCTATAGGTCCAGATCAATTTATTGAAAGAATAAAAGAATGGGTAAAAGAAGTTGAGGAAGACGATGGTAATGAGTATACATGGACAACTGATTATGCATTTGCATTAGCTTTAACTGAAGGAGAAGGTGATTGGGTAAATGCTCAGTTTACTTCTACGCATACAAATCCTGAATCTGAATTATCGGCTGAAGTATTTTATGAATTTTATCATATTGTTGATGGGAAGGTTAAAGAATGGAATCAGTTTAAAAGAGATGTCCTTAGATAAAAAGTCGGGGCCATAGCTCAGCTGGCTAGAGTGCTTGACTGGCAGTCAAGAGGTCGAGGGTTCGACTCCCTCTGGCTCCACATTTTTAACCTCAATATATAAATTAACTTTTTATAATTTTCTACGTAATATCAGGTACTTTTATAATCTTAAAAAAATAATATGAATAAGTATTTAATTATCATTTTATCTTTATTAATTGGATTTAGCTCATATAGTCAAAGAAAATATATGAAGCCTAAATTTGCTGAAAATTGGAGCAAACCTTCAAAACATCCTGATCATATTGTCTTAAATTTTTCTAAAGATCCAGCTACTTCGATAAGTATAACTTGGAGAACAAATAGAGAAGTAAACGAAGGTGTTGCAGAAATTGCAATTTCTCATGCAAATCCAAAATTTACTAGCCAAGCTATTTCTAAAAAAGCTATAACAAATACATTAAGATCATCAAATGTTGTTAGTTATTGGAATTATAACAAACCTGAGGAATCTATTTTCTCAAATTTAAATCAGAATTATCACTCGGTAACATTCGAAGATCTTAATCCAAATACAATTTATGCATATAGAGTGGGGGATGGAAGTATATGGAGTGAGTGGATACAATTTAAAACAGCTAGCAAATCAAGCAAGCCATTTTCATTTTTATATGTTGGAGATGCACAAAATTATGTTTTAGAATTATGGTCTAGGTTAATTAGAGAAGGGTATAAAAAAGATCCTAATGCAAGTTTTATAATTCATGCAGGTGATTTGGTAAATGATCCACATAATGAGGATGAATGGCATGAGTGGTTTAAGGCTGGGGGGTGGATTCATAGGTCAATACCATCCATACCTGTTCCAGGCAATCATGAATATGGTCCTCTATATCAAGATGATCTTGCGGAAAGAGTCAGAAAATTATCTATTCAATGGAATGATCAGTTTACATTACCAGATAATGGTGTCAAAGGAATTCTTGAGACTAATTATTATATAGATTATCAAGGTGTAAGGTTTGTTGCACTTAATAGTAATTCAATGATTAAAAAACAATCAGAGTGGTTAGAAGATGTATTAAAAAATAATCCAAATAAATGGACAATTGCTATATTTCATCACCCTGTTTTTTCTGCTTCTAGAGGTCGAGATAATAAAATTCTAAGAGAAAATTGGAAACCATTGTTTGATAAATATAATGTTGACATTGCTCTTCAAGGTCATGATCATAGCTATACAAGAGGGAAAGTTGCACCTTATGAACAAAACAGTCTTTCAGGTCAAAATTCAATCGGTTTGACTGGTACTGTTTATGTTGTTTCTGTTAGTGGAGGTAAAATGTATCAATTAAAATCAAATTGGGATGACTATGAAGCAAGTAGAGATAAAGTTGGTAGTCAAAAGCAATTATTTCAAGTTATTTCTATTGATGGAGATAAATTGACATACAAGTCCTATACTGCATTAGGAGAACTATTTGATGAATTTGTGTTAGTTAAAAATGAAAATGGTTCTAACTCAATTGTTCAATAAAATTTATTTGAATATTTAATTTAATACGAAAACTCTGCTGATTCTTGAGCTTTTGCTCTTGAATATACATTGATTCTTTTTATTTTACCGTCTACAAATTGAACGTCATGAACATTATGTTCAAAAATTTCATTTCCATTTTCATCAACATCAGTATAATCATTGCCAGTTGTTAACCATTGCACGGTAACTCCTTCTTCATTTTCTGCAGCATTAGCAATCATCCATTTAATTTCCCATTTTGGAGAAGCTGTTTTAAACCAGTTATCTAAAATTTCAATATGTGCTTCATTACCTTTTACAACACTACCATCGGCAGTATATCCTTCCCAATCATCTGCGTTTATTTCAGCAATTTTATCTAAGTCTCTATCGTTATGAGCTTTTATATAATCTATCCAGACTTGTTCGTTATTAGTATCGCCAACAACTATTTGGACTTTTTTTCCGTTTTCTAATGTTCCAGAGCCGATAATTTCTGTTTCATTTGAACTTTGATTTTGGTTTGATGAGCTACATGAAATTAATATTAAGGACAAAATTGATAGATAGAATATATTTTTCATAATGATTATTTAGTTGTTAAAAAAATCAATATAAAGATTGTTTAATGAAATGACAAGAAAACAATAAGGTCTTTAAAATTTAGAATTTTATTTAGGATTTATTTTATAAAAAAAAGACTTTTTATATGTTTTTTATGTCACTGAAAAACTTAAAAAATAATGATGAAAATGGTAATAAAATGGTTATCTTAGAGTAACAAATGTTTGTTTTTTTTAACATTAAAACCAAAACTTAAAATATATGAATATGTTCAATTTTATTTTAGGAGCAAGTTTACAACCAGGAGATTTTACTGGTTTTACTTTCTTCATCGGATCTGTTTCAATGTTAGCTGCTACTGTGTTCTTTTTAGTACAACACGGTCAGGTTGACAAGAAATTTAAAGATTCTATGCTTGTTGCTGCATTGATTACTGGTATTGCAGCTGTACATTATTACTATATGAGAGATCAGTGGGCTGCTGGATTAGGTTCGCCAACTGAACTGAGATATATAGATTGGGTTCTTACCGTTCCTTTAATGGTAGTAGAGTTTGCTTTACTTACTGGTGTGGGGATGAGAAAATTATTCTGGGCATCAGTTGTTATGTTAGTAACAGGATATTTTGGTGAATCTGGAGTTACGGGCATGCTAGACGCTCAATCATGGGGTGCAATAGCAGGTCTTGCTTATTTTTGGATGGCTTATGAAGTTGGTTGTTTAACAATTTT
Organism: uncultured Marinoscillum sp.; assembly: GCA_902529805.1. Lineage (GTDB taxonomy): Bacteria > Bacteroidota > Bacteroidia > Cytophagales > MED-G16. Next base: position 70,910 of record CABZXU010000001.1, on the reverse strand, counting down.
TGGTGGACCTAGTGGTGAAGTTGGTAATGCTCTTGCTAAAGCAGATGGTAAAATACCAGCTGCAGGAAGAATGTTACAATGGTTTGTATTAGTTGGTTGGTCTATTTATCCTTTAGGATATATGTTAGGAACCGATGGATGGTATAGCGGAGCGCTTGCAGGCCTTCCATTAAATATGGATATTGTATATAATATTGGTGATGCAATCAATAAGATTGGATTCGGTATGGCTGTTTGGTCTGCTGCAAAATAATATTATATTCCTATTAATATAAAAAGGTGAGGTTTTCCTCACCTTTTTTTTTGTATTTTTAATATGATATCTTCATCAAATTATTTAATTCCATCAAAAATATTTGGTTTAATAGTTTCATTATCAATTATATTTTTTGGTATTGAAAGTTCTTATTCGATCTTATTTTTTTTATTTATTATGTTAACAATAGGTATTCCACACGGATCTATTGATCATTTAATTGCTTTCATAAATCCTAAAACAAGAAGATTCCAAAATAAATTTTATTTTTTTGTAGCATACATTTCATTAATTTTTTTTAATATTTTATTATGGATTGTATCTCCTTATCTAGGCCTTTTTGTCTTTTTGATAATTTCTTGTTACCATTTTGGAGAAACTCAAGTGCTTGGTTATACAACTACCGATAATAAATTTTTAAATTTTGTTTTAGGAGCTAATATTTTATTATCTCTTTTTCTTAATAATATCTTTGAACTACAAGAGATATTATACTCCTTTTCTTTTTTCAGCAATATAGATTTAAGTTCATTTGATAAAATATTTTTTTTATTGTTATCTATATCTGTCTTAATGATTTCAATAATTTACTCTGATGTTGAAAGAAAAGTTCTTTTGTATGCTGAAATGAGCATAATTTACTTGATTTTTTTTCATACTGATCTTCTTACTTCATTTTCTCTATTTTTTGGTTTTTCCCATTCTCTTCCTATGCTTTTAATTGAATTTAATGAAATGAAAGAAAATAATTTTATAAAATTTTATATCAAGACATTACCTTTTACTTTTTTGTCAATTTTATTTGGAATCATAATTTATTATTTTAATTCAGATCTATTAACAACAGATAATCTTATTTTATTCATATTTATAATTATATCAAGCTTAACTTTGCCTCACGTATTTATTATGAAAGATTTCATACAGAACAAATAATCTATTAATAACGTAACTGTATTAGTTTAATTTTTTATTGAGATATTGTGAATAATGTAGATAAGGTATTTGATTATTTATTTTCTGAAATAATTCAGAAGAAATTCGAAAAGTTTATTTTATTTCTAGCAACAGCCGGTTTTATAATTCATCTGTTACTAATTTATTTGAATAAGTATGAGGTTATAAATTTTACTTTTAATAATAGCTTATTATTAAATCCTATTTCAGCATTGTATACTCCATTTTCTTTTATTCTTGTATATGAAGCATTCTTATTAATTTATTTTATTCCAAATTCATTTACAGTTTCAGTAGTAAAAGGCTATGAAATTATTTCATTGATTTTAATAAGAAAGATTTTCAAAGATATACCTCTAGTTAATTTAGATACAAATATTTTATCAGATGCATATTCAATTCAACTGATTTACGATTTACTGGGTATCATTATCATTTTCTTTTTGATTTACCTTTTCAAAAAAAATGCTGGAGTAAATAAAAAGAAAACGATCGGTAAAAGGTTAAAAAAGTTTATAAGGCAAAAAAAAATAATATCAATTCTATTAGTTCCAACTCTAGTTTTCTTAGTTTTTTATAGTTTCTATTTTTGGTTTAATGGAGTAGTTCTTTCTAATTCATTTAATGAAGATTTAAATTATCTTTTTTTTATTGATTTTTTTACAATTTTAATTCTTGTAGATGTTTTCATATTGTTGATATCATTTAGATATACTGAAAGATATTCTCAACTTATAAGAAATACTGGGTTTATTATATCAACAATTTTACTAAGATTATCTTTTGGAGTTTCAGGCTTAAAAAGTATTATTTTATTAATTTCAGGTGTATTATTTGGGTTATTAATACTTATGATATACAAGAAAATGGAAAAAGTTAGATATTTAGATTAGTTATTCTTCAGTTAAATCTTGAAAAGATAATTAGAGATAAACCTAATATAAAAAGACAAAACATTATTAAAATTAAATTATTAGTACCTTTTGGTGCATTCTTAAATTCTTTCCAAATAAATACTCCCCATGCTGCTGCAACCATTGTCGCTCCTTGACCAAGACCATATGATATTGCATATCCTGCTTTTTCACTCGAGATCATACTCAAAGACATTCCTACACACCATATAATTCCACCCAATATACCTATTAGGTGAAGTTTTAGATTTCCTTTTGTTATGTAATCAATATAAGTAGATTTATTGCCTTCTATTGGATTATACATAAAATAGGTATTCCATAAAAAATTAGAAATAAAAATTCCTAAAGAAAAAATAAAAACCGCACTATATGGAGTTAATAATTCTGGTTCCGGGGATTCAAAATTAGTAATCATTGATGAAGCAACAAATCGATAAAAGAATCCCATTAAAATACCACCTAGTATTGATATAGTAATTCCTTTTGTAGATGTTTTTTTACTACTTATAGACAATCTTTTGTAGGCTATAGCATCTATAATTATAGCAATAGTAACTATTGCTACCCCTGAAAATAATATTATAGGGTTTCCAATTGGAGCAGCAATATAATTTACTATAACACCTAAGACAAGTGCTATTCCAATTCCAATGGGAAATGCTACTGCCATTCCTGCTATGCTTATTGCTGCTACTATTAATAAATTTGCAATATTAAAAATTACTCCACCTAAAAATGCGTTAAAAAATGAAGTAGAACTACCTTGATAAAGATCATCTAAAAAACTTCTCCCATTTTCTCCAAAGCTGCCAAACGATAGTCCAAATATTAAAGAAAATAATATTACCCCAATAGAATAGTCCCAATAATAAAGAGGAAAGGCCCATGATTTTGAAGCAAGTTTTTGAGTATTTGCCCATGAACCCCAACAAAACATAGTTATGAAACATAATATCACTGCTACCTCATAACTTTTAATTATTAACATAATTCAAATAGATTTTTTTTTATAGGTTATTAGATTTGTTATATCTAGTCTTACATCTTCATTAGGATTTTTTATTTTCATTTTTAAAGTGTGCTTTCCTGGATCTAAATCATATTTAAAAAATAACTCATGTGCTCTTTCAATGAAATATATTGGTGTCTGCATAGTTTTAGAAATTTTATCGTCGATTGAATATTCTATTTCTAAATTATAATTATTTAGTGTTTCTTCATTTGATATCAAAGCATATTTATTATCAAAATTTTTATTTCTAACTCTTCCTTTTAAGACAACACCGATACCTTCAAATTCTAAACTTAACTCTTGGTTATCTTCAAATCCAATATTTCTGTTGATTATCATTTTTTCACCTAATTCATAATCAGGAAAACTTTGTTCCATAGGTGCAGTTATTGCATTTTGAACTTTAATTTTAATATTTTCATTATCGACTTTTCCACCATTTTTAATTATCAATTCTTTGGCATGTTTAAGACTTATTTCATAAACTTTATTTAAAGATGTATTTGTAAATTGAAAATTAATATCTTCAATAGATTTTAATCCTTTTGTCCAAAATTCTGGTATTTTACTATACCCTTTTACAGTTCCTAAGATCGCCATTGCAGTAGCAGGGTTACAATCAGAATCTTGACCAGCTCTAGTTGAAACTTCCAATGTATTTCTGAAATTTTCTTTTCCATAAAGAAGACCAAGAACTACATAAGCAGCATTTATTTTCGCATCAATATTAAAGTCTTCATGAGCACCATCAGGACATCCTATATCTTCGCCCCATTTTTTTTCAATTAATTCCCAGTTTTTTTTCCAATTTTCCGGATACTCCTTATGCCAATTGATTACATCATTTATGCATTGATAAAATGTGCTTTCCTTTGGAATCATATTAAGAGACTTATTAATTATAGTAGGAATATCATTTTCTACAAATGCATGACTGTACATTCCTGCCACAAAAACACCACCGTAATATCCATCACCATAATTCATAATATGACCAACTTTATCGCAAATTTCTAATGCAGTATTTGGCATTCCTGGTGTCATTATTCCTGCAAAATCAGCTTCAATTTGAAAGTCAATATCATCTGCATGTGGGTTATTTAACCAATGTCCAGATTCAGGAGGCATTATACCATTTAATATATTGTAACGTCCTTGTTGATTAGCATGCCATAACCAGTATTTTGCATTGGCATATGCTTTTGCATGTGATGAAGCTGGCGCATCAATTCCTTCTTTTTCCATAACCTCAACAAAAGTTAGATCCATATAAATATCATCATATAATCCAGGAGTATTTTTCATCATCTTATATAACGTGCTATCATCCCATAAAATCTCAATGCTGTCTGGAATAATTTTTTTTAAATATCTGAATTCTGTAGGTCCCCCAAACGTGACCCCAATTGTTTGGGATGCCCACGCTCCTTTGATTTTATCTCTTAACTTTTCCTCTGATATGATAAAATATTCGTTTGAATCATTTTTATTACAGCCTAATAGAATAAAAAAAAACAATATATATAATAAGTAATTCACAATTTTGGTATTAATGTTTAGTAAATAAAAATAATAAATCTTATTTATTTAAATCCTTACTAGTAACATAATAATCTCTATCTATTAATATTTTTTTATTTTTAATTTCTAGTTCTTGCCATTTATTTTTTGGAAATAATTTTTGATTTTTTTTGTCGATTATTATTTCTATAGGCATATTAAAATTTTCAATAGTATTTGACCATCTGTATTTTAGTTTATTTTCCTCAATTTTATATTCAAATACTGGGATTCTATAATCTCTTAAATATTGATCAAAAACATATTTTAAATCGAAACCAATATTTTTAGAAATATATTCTTCTACTTGTGATGAAGATACAGTTTGGTGATAAAATGTTTTATTTAAACCCCTAAAAATTGATCTCCATTTCTCATCATCGACAGCAATTTGTCTAATTGTATGCAATAAGTTTGCTCCTTTTGAATACATATCTTTTGAACCCTCTCTATTGACATTATATGGCCCAATTATTGGTTTTGTATTTTGTATTCCTTTACGTGTTCCGATAGTATAATCTGCTCCAGCTTCTTTTCCATAATGATAATTTAAAAATAAGTTTTCTGAATATGCTGTAAAGCCTTCGTGAATCCACATATCAGCCATATCAATGTAAGTGATGTTATTTGCAAACCATTCATGACCAGATTCATGAATAATTATAAAATCAAATTTTAAGCCCCATCCAGTATCAGATGGATCTCTACCTAAATAACCTTTTAAAAATTTATTTCCATAAGTTATTGAGCTTTGATGTTCCATTCCTAGGTAGGGTACTTCAACCAATTTATAGCCATCTTCATAAAATGGATATGGTCCAAACCAATATTCAAATGCTTCTAGCATTTTTGGCACATCTTTAAAATGCTTTTTAGCTTTTTCTAGATTATATTTTAAAACAAAATAATCTACATCTAACTTTCCTTTCTCTCCATCATAAATTTCAGAAAAGTTAACATAATCACCTATGTTTATGTTAACGCCGTAATTATTTATTGGATTATTAACAAACCAGTGATAAGTTTTTCTATTATTATTTTCTGAAGTTATTTTTCTCAATCTACCATTCGATACGTTGATAAGGTTTTCAGGGACCTCTACACTAATAAGCATGCTATCTACCTCATCATACATATGATCTTTGTTTGGCCACCAAACACTAGCTCCAAGCCCTTGGCATGATGTAGCAATAAAATGATTTCCATTTTCATCTTTTTCCCAAGACAGTCCTCCATCCCATGGGGCTCTTATAGCTTCTTTTGGTTTTCCTTCATATTGTATAATTAATTGATTTATATCTCCAACTTTTTGTTCTTTTTCTAAAAAGATAAAATATACATTTCCTTCTCTATTGTATTTTAAGGATCTATTTTCTTGAGTAACTGTACTAATTATCAAAGGTTCTTGAAGGTCTATCTGGATTACATTATAGGATTTTAATACACTATATACTATTGTATTTTTTCCACTAATTGATTTTTCATTAGGATAAACAGAAATATCTAGATGATAATAATTCAAATCCCACCATTCTCGTTCTTTTGTAATACTTCCTCTAAGTGAATCTTGTCTAGTAAAAGATTCTTTTTCTCCAAATATTCCTTGTGAAAATAAAGGATATGATGAAATATACATAAATGAAACAAATAAAAAATGAAAAACGTTTTTTATCATAAGTAATGTTTTTAAAACATAAAGTTTTTTTAAATGTAAAGATTTTTTTCACTAAATTTATTTCTAATGATAAAATATACTTTCTTTTTTCTTTTTTCTCTTATCATCTCATTTTCTGTTGATGGACAATCTTTAAAAGGTTTAAAAAACAAAGCTCTTAATTTAAAAAATAATTTAAAAAATACTCCTACAAAAGTTCCTTCCATTTCTGAGGATGAAGCTGCTAAAGCTTTAAGAGAAGCTCTTAATAATGGAATAAATAACTCTGTTGAAATAGTATCTAAAGTTGATGGATACCTGCAAAGCACTGAAATAAAAATTCCATTTCCTCCAGACGCAAAAAAAATTGAAGATAGATTAAGATCATTAGGTATGAATAAATTAGTTGATGATGCTATTTTATATATTAATAGAGCAGCTGAAGATGCAGCAAACGAAGCTAAACCTATCATCGTTCAAGCAATCAAAAATATGACAGTTAGAGATGCTATTAATATCGTTAAAGGAGAAGATAATGAGGCAACCAATTATTTAAAGAAAAATACTTTTGATTCTTTATATCAAAAATTTATTCCTCCTATTCAAACTTCATTAGAAAAAGTTAATGCAACAAAGCACTGGTCTACTGTTATATCTAGATATAATAAAATTCCTATGGTTCAAAAAGTCAATTCTGATTTAGATGATTATGTTACAAGAAAAGCTTTGGATGGATTATTTATTATGATTTCAAAAGAAGAGAAAAAGATTAGAGACAAACCTTTAGCAAGAGTAACTGAAACTTTAAAGAAAGTATTTGATTGGGTTGATTCTCAAAAAATGAATTAGTTTTAAATTTTTGGAATAGAAATTGCCCCACCTTTTTTTGTCACACAAATTGATGCTGCTTTTGATGCTATTGATAAACAATCTTTTATTTCTTTATCTCTTGACAAATAACTTATAAAATATCCAATAAAAGTGTCTCCAGCAGCTGTAGTATCAACCGCTTTAACTTTCATAGCTTCGCACTTTAAATATTTTGTATTATAAGAATAGATAGATCCTTTTTCTCCAAGTGTTAGCAAAATGGAGATATTAGAATATTTATTTTTTAATAAATTAATTATTTCATCAGAATCAAGATCCTCTTCTGTTAATTTTTTTGCTTCACTTTCATTGACAATAAGACAATCAACTAAATCAATTGGATAGTTTAAAACTTCTTTTGTCATAGGGGCCGGATTCAAAAATATTTTCATTCCTATATTTTTGGCTTTTTCTATTATCTCAGGAATTTTATTTATTTCATTTTGTAGTAGTAAAATATCTCCTTGATTGAAATTTTTAAGAATCATATCTATTTGATTGGATTCAAAAGTTCTATTTGCACCTCCATGAATAATTATTGAATTTTCTCCCTCTTTATTTACTTGAATTATAGCATGACCAGTACTTTCACTTTCTTCTTTTATATAATCAATGTTAACATTCCATTTTGTCAACTCTTTTTTTATGTTATCATCTTTAATATTGATATTTCCAGCATGAAAAACTTGAGAACCAGCTTGAGCTAAAGCTACACTTTGATTTAATCCTTTTCCTCCAAGAAAAACTTTAAAATTATTACTTGGAATTGTTTCTCCAGACTTTACAAAATTATCTACCTCATAAACATAATCAATGTTAATAGAGCCTATATTTAGTATTTTCATTTTAATGATTTCTTAAATATATCAAGAAATTTTTTTCTTGAGGCTTTTAATATCACCGTGGTATTTTTTTTACCTTCTTCGTTAAGTATATTTTCCCCTCTTCGTTCTTTATTAGAAAGATCAATATTTACATTATATTTTTTTGACTTTATGATAATACTTGGATCTAAAGCTATTGCCATTGCTAAAGGATCTGCTAGTTCAATCATCTCGTTACCATATTTTTTTTTCTTATATTTTTTAGGATTATTTTGAATATCCATTGAAAATTTAGAAAGAGGAGTATTTAGATTGTTAATCGATTTAATAGTATTAGAGTCAAACCAAGCATATTTTTTTGTAGCATCCCAATCTATCAAGGTTATTTCCATTCCTGATTGAAGTACAATCTCTGCAGCTTCAGGATCTACCCAAAAATTGAATTCAGAAAATGGGGTTATGTTTCCAGGGCCAAATGCAGTTCCACCCATTATAAAACAATTTTTAATTTTCGAAATTATTTTAGGATCTCTTTTTATTGCCAATGCAAGGTTAGTAAGAGGTCCTATTGCAATAATCTCCAAGTTATTTTCAAATTGATAAACTTTATCAATAATAATATCTATAGCATTACCATCTCTAGCTTTTCTTCCTTTTAAATCAAGTCCTATATCTCCAAGGCCATCTTGACCATGAAAAAATTCTGAAGTTTTTAAAGGTCTTTTTAAAGGTTTGTCTTCACCTAGATAAACTGGAGTTTTTTTATTACATAGATCAACGGTATATAGAGCGTTTTGAAGCCCTTGTTCTACCGGGATATTTCCAGCAACTACAGTAATTGCCTCTATGTTTATATTTGAATTGTTAAGGGCCATTGCAAGAGCAACAGCATCATCTGAACCAGTATCTGTATCGATTAAAAAATTTCTCATTAAAAAATTAGCCTTCTAATGCAGCTTTCGTGAAGACATACTTTCCATTTTTTATCTCTATTTTTTTCTAGCTTCAATGAAGCTTTTTACAAAATAAATCATTGCATATACAGAAGAAGATAACATAATAATTATTCTAACTGCCGCTTCATTTCGTCCATCCTCTAATGCACTTAACAAAGGCATGATGTTTGCAAATGATAACAATGTAACAAGAACTGCAATGTGAGCAATTACTTTATTACTATTTTTTATTCCATTATTTAAAAAAATAAGTACTACTCCTATGGCTACAGGTATTAATGATGTAGGAGAACCTGAAATAAAATAACCCCATCCACCTATAATAATTAAAACTATCGCATTTAATAAACTGGCTACATGTGCTTTCATATTATTTATTTTAAAGTTTAGTTTTTCTAAAATTAATACAACTTTTTTAAATTAATATTTTTTTAAACCCAAATCTATATTGAGCTGACCTTTTTTCTTAAGCCATATCGAACGATAAATTCCTTTTTTTAAGTTTAATATGGATTCAATTAAAAATTTTTTTCTGTATTCCCCAATCTTTTCTATATCTGAATTTATTGGATTAAATACTTTTAAATCCATTACATATACAAAAAGAAGCTCATCATTTTCTTTAATTGCTTTATTTAATGATGGATTATCATGGGTTCTTAAGTTTTTTCTAAACCAATATATTGCCTTTTTCATATCATAAATCCATTAAAAATTTCTTAGCAGTTTTGTTTAAATTATTTTTCTTATTTTCATCCATTTTATCGTATGAATTAACAAGCATTCTCATCCTTGGATTTTTATAAAAAAACTCTTTTTGATTTTTAATAAAATTCCAAAATAAAGAATCCCATATTATACACCAATCTCCTTTTTTGTAGTTGCTCATTTTTAAAATATAACTACTTCCACTTATATATGGTTTTGTTGACATCAATCCTCCATCAGCAAATTGACTCATCCCATAAACATTTGGTACCATAACCCAGTCATATGAATCTATAAATAGTTCCATAAACCATCTATAAACTTCATCGGGATCAAACTCACATAAAAGCATGAAATTACCTAGGATCATAAGCCTTTCAATATGATGTGTGTAGGCGCTATTTATAACTTTTTTTATACTATCATCAACGGGATCTATGCCTGTTTTCCCATTATAAAAAGAAGGAGGTATTTTTCTTTTGAAACCCCAAAAGTTTTTTGTTCTTTCATAACTTCCTTTGACTGTATAAATTCCTCTTATGAATTCTCTCCAACCAATTATTTGTCTAATAAACCCTTCACATGAATTTATAGGAATTTTATTTTTTTTATAAAAGTTTATTATTTCGTTAACAATATATTTTGGAGATAAGAGGCCTACATTAATCAATGGAGATAATAGACTATGATTTAGTATTGATTCTTCTTTTAATATAGCGTCTTCATACGGACCGAATTCTTTGAATCTTACTTTTAAAAACTCATGAAACCATTTTTTTGCTGATTTAAAATTGTTGGGATAAATAATATTTGAGTTAATTGATCCTAAATTATTTTTAAAATTATTTTCTACATATTTCACTGCTTCAAGATGGTATTCTTCTATTTTAGGATACCTAATTATAGGTGTATTTTTGTCCTTGGGATATTTTTCTCTGTTTTCACTATCATAAGTCCATTTTCCACCAGTTGGATCGTTATTATCAATTAATATATTCAGTTTTTTTCTTTGATTTTTATAAAAGGATGTTTGAAAAAATTTTACTTTTTCTTTTTTAAAAAATGTTTTTAAATCTTCCTTTGTATTGATAAATGATGGGTTATCATAAAAAATAATTTTTATATTTTTTTTTAAGCACTCTTTTTTTAATCTTTTCTCAATCAAATAATCATCTGGATCAATTGCACGAATAATTTTTATTTCCTTTGAAAGGTTTTTTATAAAATTTCTTATTTGAGAGATTGGATTTTTTGATTCAATGTAGCTAACAAAATAACCTTTTGTGGTTAGATAATTTTCATAATATTTCATAGATGATCTATGGAATATTAATTTTTGTTTATGAAAGTTGAATTGTTTAAAAAATAAAAATTCTTCAATTAAATATATTGGAATATTTTTTTTAAGAAACTCAATATGTTCATGAAGTTGGTTTGGAAGAATAATTGATATTTCTTTCATTTTTTTTTCTTCTACATTTTTCTGAGCAATATTTAACATCATCCCAACAATTTCTCCATTTTTTTCGATATGAAAATGGTTTAAAACAAACTACACATATTTTGAAGTCAAGTATTTTTTTACCATTTGTTGGGTAATTCATATTTTTTAGCATAGGGATATTTTGCAAGTTTTTTTGTTTCATAATAAGAGTCAAGGCCAGATATACATACACTATCCATATTTTCAAATTTTAATGATCCATCTGTATCAACCAAATTATTTTCTATTATGATTGTAACTATTTCTCCAACGATCAGAATCGTGTTATTGGATTTTATTACAGTTTTTTCAATTAATTTTAATCCAATTTTTACTTCACTTTCTTCTACATAAGGAGCATAGAAATCATCAATATACATTTCTTTTAAGTCACATTTTTCGAATTCTGATTCATTTGATTTGAATTTAGCAGAAGTGTAATGAGCTTTTTTAATATTATCTTTCGAAATATGATTTATAGTATAATAACCTGTATCTATAATATTTTTATAAGTATGCCTTGGAACAGTATTAGGTCTTGTAATAATTCCAATCAATGCTGGGTTTGATCCAAGATGAACAACAGAAGAGAATATGGCTAGATTACTTTGATAATTTTTTGATTTAGTACCAATTAAATTTGCTGGCTTGTAACCAGTTATACTGTTAATAAGATTTAACCGATATATTTTATCAAGAGAACTTAAATTTTCTTTTGTATAGATCACATCTATATTTTTAATGTGGACATGCCTGAGTCTACCCTTAAAATTTGACCAGTTATTTTATTGCTTTCTTTTGAAATTAAAAAATTTGCAGTAGCAGCTATATCATCAGGCTCACATATTTTTTTTAAAGGATGACTATTTGAAATATTTTCTTCTATTTTCTCATTTCTCAAAATATTTTTTGCTAAATCAGTTTTAGTAATAGTAGGTGCAATACAATTTACACGGATTGTAGGTGCAAATTCAGCGGCTAAAGATTTAGTAATTCCTTCTATAGCGGCTTTTGCAGAAGAAATAGAAGAATGAAAAGCCATACCTTTGGCAACTGCTACAGTACTGAAAAGGACAATAGATGGGTTTGATCCTTTTTTAAGAGTATTCAAATACTTTTGTATTGATTTGACTGCACCTAACACATTTATTTCAAAATCCTTTTTAAAATCTTCTTCTTTCAGTTGAAGAAATGGTTTTAACGTTATTGAACCGGGGCAGTAAACTAATGAATCTATAAAATCAATTTCCGGAAGTTCATCTTTAAGAATATCAACTTGATACTCCTTATAATTTTCATTATTTATTTCTAATGAACTTCTTGAAATATTGTTGCAATAGTTACCCAAATTTAACTGATGTTTTAAAATACTATTTCCTATACCTCTACTTCCTCCTATAATTAATATGTTTCTCATTTTTTAAAAAATTTATCTAATTGTTTTCTCCTGAATTCAAAAATGTTTTTCAATTGATACTTAACAATTTTACTACCAAAAAATCTTCCGATAAAACCAAATGGTAGTTTAAATTTAACAACATCATATGCCCATAGAGTATTATTTTTTTCTTCAAACTTATGCTCATGTTCCCAAAGGTTAAAGGGACCAGAAATTTGTTTGTCAATAAATCCAAATGGTTTTTCAACGTAAGTGATTTTAGTAGTCCAACCTACTCTGATAAATGGAAAAGGAGATACTCTGTATTTAATTATTAACCCTTCATACATAGAATTAAAATCTGAGAGAATTTCAAAATTCATGTGTCTAGGTGTTATCTTAAAAAGATTTTTAGGGTTTGAAAAAAAATGCCAACTCTTTAATAAATTAGTATTAAGCTTTTGTTTTGATTTTAAATAGTAAAATCCAGATTTATATTTTATATTTATCATGAATCTTTATACTCTTTTTAAAAGATTTGGTTTACATTTTTTTAAAATTTTTTTCTAATTTATTTTATGATTTATGATTAGGACAGTATTATTTTTAATAGTCACACTTTTTGGTGTTGTTTATCTTTCATTTTATTATGACATTTTTAATGTCACTTTCTCTTTAGAACAAGAAGAAGCTCTTTATGCAATGATTAATCTTTATTTATTTTCTGTTGCATATTGTTTTATTGTAAGTGAGCTTGCTTTAAATTATAGTCAAGTAGATAAACTATGGAGTACAATACCTATAGCTTATGTTTGGTATTTTGCTTATGCAAGTGAAATGAATGAGAGGCTTGTTTTGATGGCTATATTAGTAACATTTTGGGGGAGTAGACTAACATATAATTTCGCAAGAAAAGGAGGTTTTAGTATCTACTTTTGGAAGGGAGAAGAAGATTATAGATGGATAGAGGTCCGTAAAAAAATGCCTTTTTTAAAAGGAAGGTTTACTTGGGGGTTGTTTAATTTATTTTTTATTTGTTTTTATCAACTCGGATTAATTTTTTTATTTACACTTCCAATCTTAGCCGCATGGCAAGGAATCGGACAGCCATTATATTGGGCAGATTACCTTATTGCATCATTAATGCTACTATTCATTGTTATTGAAACCATATCAGATGAGCAACAATATAGTTTTCAAACAGAAAAATATCGAAGAATAAATAATGGTGAAAAACTTGATGGAGATTATAAACTTGGATTTAGAACGACTGGATTGTGGGCTCTATCTAGGCATCCAAATTTTGCTTCTGAGCAGCTTATATGGATATTATTTTATTGTTTTAGTGTATCTGCAACCGGAATGTGGTTTAATTGGTCTATAATAGGGTGTATTTTATTAGTAGTGCTTTTTAGAAATAGTGCTGATTTTAGTGAAGAAATTAGTTCAAAAAAATATCCTATGTATAAAAAATATATGGAAAATGTTCCAATGTTTTTACCTCTATTTGGTGTGAACAAAAACTGGAAAGACTAGCTGTTATTTTCTAAATTCTTTGTAAATCATGCTGGGTTGAATACTCTTATTTTTTTGATACTTATCACTTACATAAGTCTTATAGTTTCCATTTAAACTGTGATAATAAATTTGACATATTTCAATTTCAGGATATATTTTTATTGGTTGAACACAAAAAATCTCTAGTGTCCAGAAGCCTTCGAATCCAACGTCTCCAAATCCAGCAGTAATATGTACAAACAAACCAAGTCTACCAATAGAAGATCTTCCTTCAAGCATTGGAACAAGGTTTTGAGTTTTAGTATACTCTTTTGTCCTTCCTAAGTAAAGTTTATTTGGTTTCAGTATTAATCCTTCTTTTGGAATAATTAGATTGTTAGTTTTTAATTCTTTTTTCATATCAAAAACTTCATCTTCATAATACATTAATTCATTGTGAAGTTTTAAGTTATAACTATTGGGATTAAGTTGATTTTCATTAAAAGGATCAATATGTATATCACCACCTAATCTTTTTTTAATTTCAAGTCCAGATAAAATCATTTATTATATTAATTTTTCAAGTAAAGTTTTCGTAGCAATTACACCTTCATGAGGAGCTAAATAATTTCCTTTACCTCCAAATAAATTTAACATGCCGCCTTCATATTCGATTGCAATATAACCTTCATAGGAAGACTCTTTTATTATATTAATCATTTTTTCAAAGTCTGTATTAATATCATTTCCTTTATCATCAAATTCATGAGATTTTGCACTAATGCCTTTTGCAAAAGGAAGCAGCTCTTTCACACCTTCGTATTTATCATATTGTTGATCACAAGGTTTTGTTAAATTGGACAAATCCAATCGTTCTCTTTTCATGCAAAATCCATTATTTCCAAAATCAGGAAGAGTACCTACAAAATCACTATTTATCTCTTTGATAAGTTTAACTAACCATTTTGCATTTCCAGTTAATCCTCCATGATTTTCAACAATAGTACTTACACCATATGAAGAGCCATATTCTGCTAATTTAGAGATGCTTTCACCACTAGTTTCTAATATATCTTCTTCTGATCCAACATCAGATTTTAGATTTACTCTTATTGAATGGCAATTTATTTTTGATGCAACTTCAATCCAGTGTTTATGATATTCAATAGCCTTAGTTCTTTCTTCTTTTTTCAAAGAAGCTAGGCTAGGCCCTTGTTCCATAGTTTGGATGTTAATGTCATCTACAAGGATGATAGTATTTGAAATCCCAAGGTCTTCACTTTTTTTATTTAGTTCACTTAGAAAGTTTTTGTCTTTCTCTTTATTCATAAATGCTATCGACCAATATTCTGCACCATTTAACCCATATGTATTTCTTACTATTTCTGGAAAATCCATAATATCAAATTTTCCGCTCATTAATAATGGAGCAAAAGAATACGCCTGTAATGATATTTTAAGATTTAGGTCCTTTAATTTTTGTTTGCATGAAGAAAAAATAAAGGATGGAATTGTGGAGGCAAGAGAAAATCCCATAGTATATTTTAAACTATTTTTCATAAATTTTCTTTTTTGATTTTCCATTTTATGTACTTTTATTATATCTGATAAAATTATTACTTTTTTAATTTATATTACAATATAATTTAATCTGATTGTGAAAAACAAAGCTATAATATTTACTAAAAGACCAAAAGACTTTCCTACAATTGAAAATTTTTCTGTTCAAGATGATTCGATGCCTGTTCTTAATAACAATGAAATTCTGCTTAAGACAGTTTATGTATCTGTAGACCCATACTTAAGGGCAAGAATGAATAATGTAAAATCTTATATTCCACCTTTTGAAGTAGGGGAGCCATTGAAATCGGCTATAGTTGCTGAGGTAGTTGAATCAAAAAATAAAAATTATAATGTTGGCTCTCACTTATATGGTATGTTAGACTGGAAGCTTTATCAAGCTTCTGATGGGACAGGACTATTTCCTATTCCTCAAGGCCTTGCGCCTCTTTCATCTTACCTTGGAGTTTTAGGAGTGACAGGATTAACTGCATATTTTGGGTTGTTAGAGATTGGAAAACCTAAAGAAAATGAAACATTAGTAGTTTCTGCAGCTGCAGGTGCTGTTGGTATAACTGTATCACAAATAGGTAAAATAAAAGGATGTAGAGTAGTAGGGATAGCGGGAACCGATGAAAAAGTTAATAGTCTAAAAAATAAATTTGGATTAGACGAAGCTATAAATTATAAAAACAACATAAATCTTTTAAATGAACTAAAAACTGCTTGTCCAAATGGAGTAGATGTTTATTTTGATAATGTTGGTGGAGAAGTATCTGATTCTGTATTTTACCTTACAAATAATTTTTGCAGAATTCCTGTATGTGGTGCCATATCTCAGTACAATAAAGCCGCACTCCCAATGGGGCCAAGAAATAATCCTTTTATTATTAGTAGAAGAATAAAAATGCAAGGTTTTATTGTATTCGATTATTCAGATAAATATTTAGAGGCTCAAATGCAGTTGGCAAGTTGGATGAAAGAAGGAAAAGTGACTTTAGAAGAAACAATTATAGAAGGATTTGAAAATATCCCAGATGCTTTTCTTGGATTATTTGATGGTAAAAATTTCGGAAAAATGATTGTTAAAATTTAAATTTGAATATTATGAAAAGAAAAATTAACGCAATATGGAAAGGAGATGGAGCTGATGGAACCGGTGTATTAACTGCCCAAAGTGGCGCATTTAATAATATGCCTTATAGTTTTAAAACAAGATTTAAAAATGATGATGGTACTTTAGGAACGAATCCTGAAGAACTTATTGCTGCAGCGCATGCTGGATGTTTCAATATGAAATTGAGCTTTGTATTAAATGAGTCTGACTATAATCCAGAGGAATTAAATACAGATGCTGTTTTAACTTTTGAAGATGGAAAAGTAATTTCTATAGAATTAAATTTAAAAGCTAAAGTCCCTAATATAGATGAAGAAAAATTTCAAGAATTAGCAGAGGAAGCTAAAGAAAATTGTCCTATTTCTGGCGCATTAAATTGTGATATTATTTTGAAAGCTGCTTTAATTTAAATTTTTTTTTATTATTTTCGCAGGATGAAAAGTAAGTTTCTCTCTTTGTTATTAACTGCAGTTTTATTACTTCCTACTATTATGGAAGTTTCTGAAATTTTATCAGATCATGAGCATGAAATATGTAATAAAGATGGAATCCATTTTCATGAAAGTGAACTCAACTGTACTACTTGTTTAATAAATAAAATTAGCTCTGAAGAGTTTATAAATTTAACCCATTTATCATTTGAAACGGATTTTATAACAGGTAATTATAAAGATAACTTTTACCATTATTCAGGAAATTTTCATTTAAATCCTCTATCTAGAGGGCCACCTGAAAATATATCATAATCTATTTTATGAGGTTCTTTTGTGACCTGAGATTTTAATCTCAAACACAATCTTTTTTTTAAACTTAAAACTTTTTACGATGAAATTACAAACAAAACAATTCTATTTATATACATTATTATTTTCTATGATTTTTCTTTACTCGTGTGATGAGGATGATGCGGTACCGGCTGAAGAAAATGAAGTGGAAGTTATCACTGACATCAAGCTTATATTTACGAATAAAGCTGATGCTAATGATAAAGTTGAGGCTAAAGCAAAAGACCCAGATGGTGAAGGAACTAAGGAGCTAGAAGTTTCTGATGCAATTAGCTTAAAAGCTGCTACTTCATATACTCTTACTTTTGAGATTATGAATAATTTGGAAACTCCGGGAGAAGATATTGGAGAAGAGGTGAAAGAAGAGGGGGCTGAACATCAAATTTTCTTTTCTTTTACTGACGATGCATTTTCAGATCCTGCGGGAAATGGAAATATCGATAATGCATCTGATAAGATAAATTATAAGGATACTGATGCAGTTGGAAATCCTATTGGATTAATTACTGAATGGACTACTGGTTCAAATGCTGTTTCAAATGGTGAATTTGTTGTTAGACTACAACATCAACCAGATATAAAAACTGCTGGAACTGGAGCTACTGATGGAGATACAGATTTTAATTTGAAATTTGTATTAAATATCCAGTAATTATTATTTAGTAGAGCACATAAGTATATTATATTAATACCAGCAATTGTAATTTATAGTTGCTGGTATTTTTATTTTTTTTAGGTTATCCCGTAAGCACAGGATAAGCAAGTTTATTTTTACTTTATCTTAATGAGAATTTTCTTTTTGCTTATTTCTTTTATTATAATAAATAGTAATATTTATTCTCAGAATGACTGTTCTCTTTCTGTAAATGGAAAAGTTTTAGATAACGAAACGAAAGAGCCCCTATCTAGTGTTTTAATACAAATCGACGAATCTCAAAAGTTTGCTATAACAGATGAAGAAGGCAATTTTGTACTAGATAATTTGTGCTCTTATAATTTTAAATCAATTATTACAAGAGTTGGTTATTATGATTCTATTTTTCAAATCAATAAAAAAAATGTAACCATATATTTATCTCAAGAAACTTTTGAACTAAATTCTGTTTTGATTGTTGATGATAAAGAAGAAAATGTTGGAATAAAAACTATTTCTCAAAGATCTGTGAATGTAAAGGATTTATCAATTGATCCAACCCAATCTCTTGCTAGTTTAATCAGTGACATTGATGGAGTAACATTCTCTTCAGTAGGATCTAACGTTGAGCTTCCAGTCATTCATGGGCTGTATGGAAATAGAATTTTAGTTTTAAATAATTACATCAAACATGGTTTTCAAAATTGGGGTAAGGATCATGCTCCTGAAATAAATGTATCATCGGCAGAGGCCATTACCATTTTAAAAGGATCATCTGGCGTTCGCTTTGGTCCTGAAGGTCTTGGTGGTGCTATTATAATTCAACCTAATTTTATAAAATTGAATAATCCATTTTATTTAGATCTAAGCTCTGGGTTTCAAACCAATGGCAAAGGGTATAATTTTAATTTCAAAACAGGAACTGGTTATAAAAAATTTGGATACTTTTTAAGTGCAGATTATATCAAAATTGGAGATAGACATGCTCCATCATACTCTCTTACTAATTCAGGAAAAGAAGAAAAAGCATTAAATCTTGGATTTCATTATCATCTAAATAATTTTGATATAAAATTATATTACAGCTATTTGGATCAAAAATTAGCTTTATTAAGATCTTCATTTTTTCATAGTGGTGATGCAATATCAAGAGCATTAAGTTCCGATGTCCCATTATTTATTAGACCATTTTCTTATACAATAAATGAACCATATCAGCTTGCAAACCATCATTTTGCAAAGGCGAGTATAGATTGGTGGTATAAAGAAAATCAAAAAATATCTTTAACATTTGGAGGGCAATTAAATGGAAGAAAAGAATTTGATGTTAGAAGGAATGCTCAGGCGCCGATTCTGGATTTAGATTTAAATACATTTGATTATTTACTTGAATGGAACCATTCTTTTAGTGATGATTTTGATGGCTTAGTTGGCATACATTTTTTTAATCAAGACAACGATAATAATCCTGGAACCGGTACGACTCCTTTTATACCAAACTATAATATTAACAGATTGAGTTTTTTTATTTTAGAATCAAAAAGAATTGGAAAAAGTTTATTTGAAGCTGGTATAAGATTAGATACTGAAAAGAATAATGTTCGAGGAAGAGAAACCAACCAAAATATTTTTTCAGATGAATTTACAAAAACTAATGTCACTTTATCAATTGGATACCAAAATGAAATATCAGAAAGTTTTTCTTTTAGTTCAAATTTTGGTTCCGCTTGGAGAACTCCAAACATGGCTGAATTATATTCTTATGGAGGACATGGATTTAAAACAACTTTTGGTCTTTTTAGGTATTACTTTGAAGGTTCAGATGTTAATACAGATCGAGTTATAAAGATGGGAAAGAACTTGGTTTCATCTGAGAAAGCCTTCAAATTTATGAATGAGCTTAATTTAAATAATGTCAAAAACAATTTGAAGTTATCTTTTTTTTCTAACTATATTTTAAATTATGTTTTTGAAAGACCTATTGGTATCTATGGTACAGTTAGAGGCCCGATGCCTTATTTTATATATGACCAGGCTGATGTAATATTTTTAGGTTCAGATTTTTCATTTAAAAGAAAAGTTTCTGAAAAAATAACTTCTAATTTTATTATTAATTATTTGTGGTCAAAAAATTTAAAAAAGAAAGATAACTTAATTGACCAACCTCCGATTAGATTAAGTAATAATTTGATTTGGAATACAAACTCATTTTGGAAAATTAATTCTTCAGAGATTTCACTTTTACCAAGCTATACATTCAAACAATTTCAGGCGCCAATAACAATATCTCCACAAAGTCTAATTGATCGGTCAGTTAACATAACTAAGGATTCTAAAATATTTGATATGAAAGATGCTCCAGACGGATATTTTTTATTAGATCTATCATGGAAATTTAATGTAGATGATTTTTCTTTTTCTTTTATGATTAAAAATTTATTGAATAAAAAATATAGAAACTATCTAAATCACATGAGGTATTTTGCAGATGAGCTAGGAAGAAATTTTGTATTTAATCTCTCTTATTCATTCAAAAAGAAATAGATTACAACTACCTTCTCTATCTATCAAAAAATTATGAATTTCGGAATTACAGTTATAATTTTGAAAAAATAAAAAAATAAAAAATGAAAAAACCTTTCTTTTTTTTCTTATTTCTTATTTTGTCGTTTCATACTTCCTATTGTCAAGTTTTTATATCTGGATATATTCAAGAAGATGGGTCAGAGGAAAAGCTTCCTTTTGCAAACGTGGTTGTTAGTGAATTGAATTTAGGGACTACAACAAACGAAAATGGATTTTTCACATTAAATGGAGATATAAAAGAAGGAATGGTTATTACAGCCAGTTATGTAGGATACAAAACTGAATCAATCATTATTACAAGTCAAGTTCTAAATAATCCAATAGAAATAAATTTAGTTGCATTAACTTCAACTTTGAATGAGGTTGTAATTGCTGCAAATTCAAATAAGTTTTTGCAGACTAACACAGAAATTAGCAGACATCAAATTTCAACAAAACAAATTAATTTGATGCCAAGCATAGGTGAAGTAGATATATTTAGATCTTTACAATTGCTTCCAGGTGTAAGTGGTACTTCTGAAAGTACTTCAGGATTGCATATTAGAGGAGGTTCTCCTGAACAAAATTTAGTTCTTTTGGATGGCATCAAAGTTTATAATGTTGAACATTTTTTTGGTTTTTTTAGTGCATTTAATGCCAATGCTATAAAGAGCGTAGACTTATATAAGGGTGCTTTTCCCGCACGATATGGAGGTAGATTATCAGGTGTAATTGATATGATTGGAAGAACTGGGAGTTTTAACGAAATCAAAGGTCAAGTTTCCGCAAATTTGCTAAGTGCAGGAGGAAGTATTGAAATACCTTTTAAAAAAAAATTTAGTTTATTAATAGCAGGAAGAAGATCATTTACTGATTTACTTAAAACATCTTTTTTTGAAAAGCTATTTAATCAATTCGAAGATGATAGTGGAAACATTGAAGCATTAGAAGAATTTGTGCCTTCTTTTAATTTTTTCGATTTTAATTCAAAGCTTTCTTATAAGCCTTCTAATAAAGATCTAATTACATTTAGCTATTATAAAGGCCAAGATAATTTAGATGAAATTAGCGCCACAGATCGGTTAATTTATCCTGATATTGGCCCAGAGAAAATAAATATTCTTGGAGATGTTTCTAAAATATCAAAATGGGGCAATGATGGATATGGTTTTAAATGGTCAAGGCAATGGAATCCAAAATTTTATAATAGCTTAAATATCTCATATTCAGAATATTTCAATAATAGAGACGATAATTATTCTGTAAACGTCAACATACCTGATACGGATTCTACCATTTTAGATTTCAAATTAAAGTTGATTCAAAAAAATAATGTAAAAGATTTTACTGCTAGATATGATGGGGAATTTGTCTTACGTAAAAATAATAACTTAGAATTTGGTTTAGAATATACCAAATCATCAGTTGATTATTCATTTGTTAGAGATGATACACTAAATCTTATTACTACAGATCAAGATTCAAAATTGTATTCGTATTACCTTTCATATAATTTGAATTCAGTTAAAAACCTTAAAATAAAGTTAGGAATGAGAGGGAATAGATATGATTTTAATAAAAAAAATTATTTTTCTCCTAGGGCTAGTTTAGACTATAAAATATTTGAAAATATAAAACTAAAGTTGGGTTATGGAGTTCACTATCAATTTGTTAAAATGATTTTAGGTGAATCAGTAACTTCAAGCTCAAGAGATTTTTGGCTTTTAGCAAATGGTGAAGAAGTTAACATTGGAAAGGCGACACATTATGTAGCTGGCATTTCTTACGAGAGAGATGCGTGGTTAATTGATGTTGAAGGGTTTTACAAGGAACTTGAAAATTTAACTGAATTTTCTTTACGACAATCTAGTAACCTAAGGGCTTTATTTTTTAATGGATCAGGGGAGGTTAAAGGCTTTGAAGTTTTATTACAAAAAAAGATAGAAAAATATACAGGTTGGATTTCTTATACATACACAGATGTAGAACATTTATTTCCATTATTGAATGAAGGAAAAAAATTTCCAGGTAGAAATACTCAAAAAAATGAATTTAAAATATTTAATAACTACGAGATAAATGGTTGGAATTTTTCAGTTTCTTTTATATATGGTTCCGGTCAACCATATACTGAGCCTTCTTATAAATATAATATTAACCTACTTGATGAATCAA
Source organism: uncultured Marinoscillum sp. (assembly GCA_902529805.1). Classification (GTDB taxonomy): domain Bacteria; phylum Bacteroidota; class Bacteroidia; order Cytophagales; family MED-G16. The sequence goes on along the minus strand of CABZXU010000001.1, from coordinate 48,002 downwards.
AGCTATCGTTTATTGGAGTAGGGCCTAAAAATGGATCCCTTCTTCCAGATTATCATAGAATGGACATTGGGGTTCATCATATATTTACTTTTAATGGAACAAAAGGTGATATAGGGTTGTCAGTATTTAATATTTATAACAGAGCAAATTTATGGTATTACGAATATGACTTTAACCAAGATCCAGTTTTAAAAACTAGAGTAAAATATCTTGGTTTTGTTCCGAACATAAATTTAAAATTTGAATTTTAATTATGAGAAATCATTTTTATTTTCTATTAATATTTTTTCTTCTTTCTTGCGATGAAGAAACTTCTATTGCAGAAAATTTTGTAGTAGAAGCATTTTTATTTCAAGGAGAACCTATTGATGATATTAAAATTATTAAAGCAAAATTGTATAATAGTTCAGATACAACGGAAGAAGCTATTTCAGATGCAAAAGTTAAAATCATTTATGATGGAGCTAATTATGAATTAGATTACGATGTTAATTCAATGAAGTATGTTTATGGAAATAATGATTTAAATATCATATCAAATAAAAAATATGGTCTTCAGGTAACTGTAAATGATAGAATAGCTACCTCAGAAACTTCGGTTCCAACAAAACCAATTGGCCTGGCATTATCTGAAAATAAAATTATAATTCCTGAGTTACCTCTTTCAAGAGCTCTCCCAACCATTCTTGCAAATTTATATGAAAATGCTAGGGTAAAAATATCTTGGGATAATCCTAATAGTGAATATCACTATCTAACTATAAAATATGTAGGAGATTCTGAAAACCCTATTTTTTCAGATGAACTACCAGCTGGTGTTGGAAATTTTTTTGAAAATTTTTCAATAGTTTCAGAGCCAACAAAAGATGAAGAATATACTATAATAGGTTTGAGTTTAAAAAATTATGGTAAGTATAAAATTTCTCTATTTAAGATTAACCAAGATTATGTAAGTCTATTTGAAAATCAAGAACAAGATGGAAATGAATTAAATGAACCTCCATCAAATATCATTAATGCGTTTGGTGTATTTTCAGCTTTTGCTAGTGACACCACTTCTTTTGAAATTGTAAAAGAGTAAACAAATTATTCCATAACGATTATGTCTACGCCTTTATCTCTTAAAGAACTTAATGTATTTTTTAAGTTTTCATTTTTTAACTTTTCAAATTGTTCACCAACTTTATCTAGTCTGGATTTTAATAATTTATGTACTTCATAATATGAATCTGCAGGTCTGAAATCAGAAATCTGAACGTTATCAGCCAAATAAGATAATTTTTCTCCTATCATTTTTTCATACCTAACTTCATCTTGACCTGTCCCGGTAGTTTTTAGCTGTGTCAGTTGTTTTTCAAGCTCTAAAAATTCTGATTCTAAATCATCAACTAATGAAATTAGCTCTTCTTTATGATTTGTATTTTTGAGCATAGCCTTAAGATCAAGGAGTTGTCTTCTAACTACTTCAATTGAGTTAATATAATGAATAGCAAGATTTATATCATCATAAATTTTTGTTACTAATTGATTTTGGAGCATTATATCTTCTATCGTTCCTTCAGAGTGAGGGTCTTTTATTACTTCCAAAGATTTAGTCATAGTATTTTCACCTGATTTTAAGGTTATATTGTATGTACCTGGAGGAGACAATATAGAAAAATTGTATGGCACTTTTCTTTCTCTATTTTTATCAAGCGAAACCCAATCTGCATATAATGGTTTTGTTCTAAAAACAATATCATCCGTTTTTTCACCTGAAAAATCCCACCATATTCTGTTTATTCCTTTACTTCCTTTTTCTTTTATCGTTTTAATCGTGTCATTTTTTTGATTTGTGACAATGATTTCTATATCATCTTGTTTTTCTTTTAACCAATAATTTATAGATGCTCCATTAGGAGGATCTTGACCAGTAGATGCTTCTGGAAACATTTGAAGACTACTTGTAACATTTTGGAATCTATATGATGGTTTTATATCAAAAAGATGTGATTCTTTCTTTTCAATACTTTCATCAAGTTGTTGTAATGGAGATATATCATCTAGAATCCATATTCCTCTTCCATATGTTCCAACAACAAGGTCATTGAAATGTTCTTGAACTTCCATCCAGTACATAGGAGAATGGGGAAGGTTAGACATAAGATTTTGCCAATTCTCTCCATCATCATTAGAAACATACAATGCATTTTCTGTACCAAGATATAAGAGACCTTCTTTTACAGGATCTTCTTTAATACATCTAGTATAGCTTAGATTTCCAGATTTTATTCCTTCAGTTATTTTTTTCCATGATTTACCAAAATTTTCAGTTTTATAAACATAAGGTTCAAAATTTCCAATCTGATGAAATTCTATTGTTAAATAAGCTTTTCCTGCATTCCATTTAGATGCATCAATATTTCTAACAACTCCTAGCTTTGGAAGGTTAGGAATATTTTTTGTTACATTGTTCCAAGTTTTTCCGTTATCCTGACTGATATGTACAAGTCCATCATTTGTGCCTGCCCATAAGACTCCTTTTTGTACGGGAGATTCATCAAAGGCATAAATAACATTTGCATATTCAACTGCAATGTTATCCCCAGTTAGTCCACCAGAAAATCCCTGCATATTTTTATCATTTAATGATAAATCAGGACTAATAACTTCCCATGTTTGACCGTCATTTGTTGTTCTATGGACATGTTGACTGGTAACATAAATTGTTTTATTATCATGAGGTGAAATTAATAGTGGGAATGTCCATTGAAACCTGTACTTAAGTAGTGAAGCATGACTTCCAGCAGTAAATTCTGGCCACACTTCCAGTTGTCTATACTGATTTGTATTTTCATTATATCTAGTAACAATACCTCCTAATGGACCGTATCCAGATGCGCTAGACCAAACAATATCTGGATTTTTAGGGTCTGCAGTAGCAAAACCACTTTCTCCTCCACCAATTTCTCTCCACATTCCTGATTGGATCATTCCAGGACCAAACCAATTCCCTGTCCTTGATCTACTTGGACCTTTCATTGAAGGACCATCTTGTCTATTGGTCAATACATTATATGGAACATTATTATCAGTAGTTACATGATATAATTGTGCTATAGGTAAAAATGTTCTATGCCATGACTTACCTCGATTTTGGGAAATTGAGATTCCACCGTCACCAGCTACAGCCATTCTATCACCGTTAAATGGATCTATCCACATTTCATGATGATCCCAATTAGGAGAGGAAAGTTGAGGCCTGTTTTCTAATGAAACTCCACCATCAATACTTGAATAAAACCTATTGCTCATAAAGTATAGTTCATTAGGATTGTCTGTAGAAGCAGCAGTTCTTGTATAGTAAGCTTGTCTTCCTCCAAGGTTTCTATTTGAGTTAATCAGTTTAAAAGTTTTTCCATTATCATCCGATCTCCATAGTTCTCCTGATTCTGTTTCTTTTCCCATATAAGGGACACCGTCACCTGTTTCAATGAGTGCATACAATCTATCAGGACTAGCTGGTGTCATTGCAAGAGCAATTTTACCAACATCTTTATTTGGCAATCCATTTCCTTTTAATCTATTCCACGTATTACCTCCATCCACAGATTTAAATAAACCACTTCCAGGTCCACCACTTATTCTTCTCCATGTTTTAAGATCAAGCTGCCACGCGCCAGCAAATAAAATTCTAGAATTGTCAGGATCCATTACAATATCAGAAATCCCTGTATTATTGTCTATATAAAGCACATGTTTCCAAGTTTGTCCTCCATTATCACTCATAAAAACTCCTCTTTCTTTTTGAGGGGCATATGCATGCCCTAAAGCTCCTACATAAATTAAATTTCTATTTTTTGGATGAACAACAATTCTACTAATTCTTCCTGAATTTTTTAATCCTATATGCTCCCAGGTATCTCCACCATCTTCAGACTTATACATTCCATTACCAATAGAAACGTTTGATCGGATTGAACTTTCACCGGTTCCTACATAAATTGTCATCGGATCTGATGGAGCAACGGATATTGAGCCAATAGAATGAACTTCTTGAGTATCAAAAATTGGTTTCCAGTTTAATCCACCATCAGTTGTCTTCCATACACCACCTGATGCGGCTCCTACATAATAAGTCATAGGGTCATTTGGAACTCCAGCAACTGTTGTAAGTCTATTTCCAATTGGACCGACATGTCTAAATTTCATGTCTTTTATAATTTCTTTATTTATTGTTTGAGAATGCAATGACATGGAACATAAAATGCCAATTGCTATAAAAAGTATAAATTGATTTTTCATTTTAAGTTAATTTAAGTTGATTCTTAAATATAGAATAAAAATAAAATAAAAGTAAATTAGATTTACAAATTAATTTTTTTTAAAAAATGGATTCAAAGCTTACTGTAATAATTGTAAATTATAAATCTTGGGATTATTTATCCAAGTGTTTAGATAGTCTGATAACTCAGGATTCTGGAATGCCAAATATAATTGTGGTAGATAACTTTTCAAATGATGGTAAAATACAAAACTTTGAATCAAAGTATAAATCAATTAAATGGATAAAACTTAACTATAATTCTGGATTTTCTACAGCTTGTAATATTGGAGCTAAACATGCAAAGTCTCCTTGGTTATTATTTTTGAATCCTGATTCAGTTGTTCCTAAAGATTGTTTTAAAAAACTTATCCCTTTCTGTGAAAGGAATAAGGAATTAAAAATTATTTCTATAAGATCTAAAAATGCTTATTTAAATAAATCATTTTCTCATGGCTTTTATTTTAACTTTTGGACAGTAACTAATTTCATAAGACAATTTTATATTTTATTAAAAAAAAGTAATAGAGAAATAAAAAAAATTGATGGAAAAAAAGTAATCATGATAGGTTGGGTTTCCGGATCATTTCTTTTAATAAGAAGAAATGATTTTAAATCTATTGGAGGTTGGGATGAGGATTTTTGGATGTATGCTGAGGATATGGATATTTGTAAAAGAGCTTATGAAAAAGGGTTGCATGCATGTGTAATTTATGACTGGGATTATTATCATATGCATGGTGGTTCATCAAGAAAAAATAAAAAAATTAAATTAATTACAAAATCAGAATTAATTTCTTCAAAACACATTTTTATAGATAAGCATGTTAAAGGATTTGAAAAAAAACTAAGTCATTTTCTTTTAATTTCTGTGACTACTGTTGGGTTATTACCATTGTTTCCTTTTTCTAGTTTTCATAGATCATTGTTGATAAGGTTAATAAAATATTGGAGTGAAAGTTTAAAATCTAATTCTTGGAAATCGTTATATAGGCAAAAAAATTAGATTTATTTTTTTGAATGCCAATAAGCTAGTCCAATAAATAATGCTTGAAAGGGGAGTCTCCATATTGCAACTTCTTTACTTACATTTAATCCTTGTTGTGCAATTTCGCTTTGGGCAAGATAAATATTTGCCGGAAAAACAGCTATTAGGAGAATTATTAAACCCCATGATGCATAAAATCTGTATTTTGGAAAGATTAATAGAAGACCTAATAATATTTCAAAAAAACCACTTATATAAACTAGTTCAAGATGATAAGGTAAGAATGGAGGCATTATATTTAAAAAATATTCTGGATCTAAAAAATGGTGCACACCTATACGAACATAAAAGATGGACATCAATAGAATTGTAAATAGTTTAAATATTTTCATTCAAACAAATTTATATTTTAAATTGTATATCATTTATTTTTTAAATTCGTAATTGTAATATGAGAAAATTATTAATCGTTTTTCTATTCTTCTTAAGTTATTTAATATACTCTCAAGATGCTAATAATATTTTAAAACAATCTGAGGAAAAAATTAGAGGGGTTAAGTCATCTTACACTGAAATGATTATTACTGTTGTAAGACCAAAATGGAAAAAAGAGATGACAATGAAAGGGTGGTCAGTAGGTGAAGATTATTTTACTTCAGTGGTTTTAACACCAGCTAAAGAAAAAGGAACAGTATTTTTAAAAAGAGAAAATGAAGTTTGGAATTATGTTCCATCAATAGAAAGAACTATAAAACTTCCTCCTTCAATGATGATGCAAAATTGGATGGGTACTGATTTCACAAATGATGATCTCGTTCAGAGGTCTTCAATTACTGATGATTATACAAATACAATTATAGGTGAAGAAACTATTGATGACTTAGATTGTTGGATAATTCAATTGATTCCTAAAGAAGATGCTCCTGTAGTCTGGGGAAAGTTAATAATGTGGATAGATAAGAAAGATTATATGCAATTAAAAACTCAATTTTTTGATGAGTATGATGATATGGTTAATGTGATGAATTCTAAAATAATTAAAAACTTTGGAGGAAAAAAATTACCTTCAGTTATTGAATTTGTACCCTTAGAAAAAGAAGGAAACAAAACAATTGTAGAAAGGTTGATATGGAAGTTTGATATTAATATAAATGAAAGATTCTTTATGCCAAACTATATGAAAAACTTACGATGATATTAAAAATAGCTTGGAGAAATATTTATAGAAACAAAAAGAGAAGTTTAATAACCATTACTTCAATTTTTGCAGCCTTGTTTCTTATTATATTAATGAGAGCTCTTCAATTTGGTTTTTATGATAAATTAATTGAGACTGTAGTCGAATCATATGCAGGTTATGTAGAAGTACATGCAGATGGTTTTTGGGATAATCAGAATCTAGATAACTCTATGGAAGTTGATCAAAGCCTAATAAATGATATAAAATCCGTTGAAGGTGTTGCTAATATTGTGCAAAGGCTTCAGACTTTTTCATTGATCTCAATGGGTAATAAGACCAAAGGTGGGGTAATAAATGGAATTAATATATCCGATGAGCAGAAAATAACAGACTGGAATAAAAAAATGATTTCGGGAACATTTAAAATTGGAAAAAATGAAATTATTATAGGAAAAGGTATTGCCGAGTATTTTGATATAAAAGAAAATGACACACTTATTCTTTATGGTCAAGGATATAGAGGAATGATGGCAGCTGGAAAATATCCAGTGAAAGGAGTAATAGATTTAAAAAACCCAGACCTCAACAAGCTTGGGGTATTTATGAATATCGAGACAGCCAGGAATTATGTTTCTTCTGATGAAATATCAACTCACATTATAGTTGACAAAAAACAGTATTATGATGAAGAAAAAATAGCAAATGAACTTACTCAAGTACTATCAAAAGATTATGAAATTATGACTTGGAAAGAAACACTTCCTGAAATTGAGCAAACAATTACTGCTGATAATGCAGGTGGCGTAATTATGGCTTTTATTTTATATATTATTGTTGTATTTGGAATGTTTGGTACTGTCTTAATGATGACTGAAGAGAGAACATACGAGTTTGGAGTTTTAATTTCTCTTGGAATGAGTAGAGCTAGATTGTTTGGTATTATATTTATTGAAACTATTATCTTGTCTATGATTGGTGTTTTTATCGCAATAATAATTACTTATCCTATAACTTTTTATTATAATTTAAATCCAATTGATATGGCTACTTTAATGGGAGAGGGGGCTGATCAGATGATGGAAGAAATGGGGTTTTCACCTCTATTTCCTATGTCAATTGAATGGGATATTCCTTTAACGCATGCTCTAGTTATTTTTATCTCCTCGTTGCTTATATCTATTTATCCAGCAATAAAAATATCTAAGTTAAACCCTGTGAAATCTATGAAAATATGAATATCCTAACCCTTATTAAGATATCATGGAGGAATGTTTGGAGAAACAAATTAAGAAGTTTTGTTGTTATATTATCTGTGATATTTGGATTAGTTGGAGGAATAATTATGATTGCTATGTCCTATGGTTTGAATGAGGAGAGAATGAATAATGCTGTTGAAACCTACTTGTCACATATCCAAATCCATAATAAATCTTTTTCAGAAGAGTACAACATAAAACACACCATTGATAATCTTGAAGGTATAGAGAACGCTATAGAAAATGATAGTAGAGTTGTATCTTATTCAAAGAGAATAATATTAAATGGAATGCTTTCTAATTCAAATGGATCTTACGGGATTCAGGTTAAGGGCGTTGACCCAGTTCAGGAAGTAAAGGTTACAAACACATATGAAAAAATAATCGAAGGAGAATATTTTAAATCAAAAAGAGATAATACAATTCTTATAGGAAAAAAATTAGCAGATAGATTAAATCTAAAAATAAAATCTAAAGTGGTTATCACTTTCCAAGATGAGAATTATGAACTAACATCTCTTCTTTATAGAGTAGAAGGAATATTTAGATCTGGTAATTCAAGATATGATGAAGCCAATGTGTTTGTTAAAAATATTAGTATTGCTAAAAATCTACCTAATTTTTCAGGTTATCATGAAATACCTATGCTGCTTACAGATATAGATTTAAGAGGTGATTTAAAAAATGATTTGATACCGTATAGTTCAGATAATATAGTAGAGGGTTGGGATGATATATCTAAAGACCTTGCTTATGCTAATGAAATGCTTGCAGCTGTATTATATATTTTTATGATGATTATTTTATCAGGTCTTTCTTTTGGTATAGTTAACACAATGTTAATGGCAATACTTGAAAGGAGGAAAGAGATAGGTATGCTAATGTCTATTGGGATGAGTAGATTTAAAATTTTTTTAATGATATCTTTTGAAACAATGTTTTTGTCTATAGTAGCACTTCCTATTGGCTTAATTATTTCTTATTCAATAGTAGAATACTATTCTGTAGTAGGAATTGATTTAAGTATTGTTGAAGCAGGGCTTGAAAATTTTGGAGTAGGCACAAGGCTTTATTTTAAAGTTCCAAATCAAGAATATTTTATAGTTGCCATTATGGTTTTTGTAATATCAATTATATCTTCAATATTTCCATCAGTAAGAGCATTGAAAATTAATCCTGTGGAAGCTACGAAAACTATTTAAATTTATTAATTATGATTGAGACAAAAAACTTATCTAAAATTTATAATCCTGGAAAATTTGAAGTAAACGCTGTCGATAATATCAGTACATTATTTAAAGAGGGAGAGTTTACTTCAGTTGTAGGTCCATCTGGATCTGGAAAGACAACTTTTTTGAATTGTGTAGGAGGTCTTGATCAACCTACTTCTGGTGAGGTTATCATTTCTGGTGAAAACATTACTGAATTGTCTGGAAGTAAAATAATTAATTATAGGTTAAACAATATTGGCTTTGTATTTCAAGCATATAATTTGATCCCTGTTTTATCAGCTAAAGAGAATATTGAGATGATAATGCTATTGCAGGGTGTTGATGAAAATAATAGAATTTCAAGAACAAATGAATTATTAAATCAAGTTGGATTATATGAAATGAGAAATAGAAGACCATCCCAATTATCTGGTGGTCAACAACAAAGAGTTGCTGTAGCAAGAGCTTTAGCATCTAAACCTAAATTTATATTAGCAGATGAACCAACTGCTAATTTAGATTCAAAATCTACTTCTAATTTATTGGATATCATGAGTCAATTAAATGAAGCTGAGAATATTACTTTTATTTTCTCTACTCACGATCAAAGAGTAATTGATAGAGCTAGAAGAGTTGTAACTTTGGAAGATGGAAAAATTATTAATGATAATAAAAAATAGTTTTTTAATATTTTTTTTTCTTTTTTGCTTTCAGATAAACGCTCAAGAAAAAAAATCAGAATTTACTATTGAAGGATACGTAAAGTATTTGCCATCATATTTAGATTATAATAACAATTCTAATTCTGAAATAAATCACTTAATTCATAATAGAATAAATTTAAAAGGTTATTTCAAAGAACATTTTTCTATTGGTTTTGAGTTAAGAAATAGGATGATTTACGGTGATAATATAAATATTTCAAATGATGCAGGAATAATTGATTTGTCAAATTTTTTTATTGATAAACCAAAATTTAAACTCCATTCAATGATTGACAGATTTTGGTTTAAATATCAAAAAAATAAAATAGAAATTAGCATTGGAAGGCAAAGAGTAAATTGGGGAATTAATACAATTTGGAATTCTAATGACCTATTTAATGCTTATAATTTTATAGACTTTGATTATGTAGAGAGACCAGGTTCTGATGTGATAAGATTTATTTATAACGGGGATAATCTTTCAAGCTTTGAATTTGTATATAAACCTAATCTAGACAACTTAGGAGTAATGGCTGCACTTTATAAGATAAATAAGATAGGCTATGATTTTCAATTTTTTGGAGCTAATTATTATGATCAAGATTTTGCATTAGGTGGAGGATGGGCAGGTAACATACGAAATGCTGGATTTAAAGGAGAGGTTAGTTATTTTTTAACAAAGAATCCGATTCCTAATGAAAACTCATTTAGTTTATCTACATCTTTTGATTATTCTTTTAAAAATGGAATTTATATTTTAGGATCATATTTATTTAATTCTAATGGTTTATCTAACTCAAATATTTTTAATTTAGGTGCTATAACTGAAAATGTTTTATCTCCAAAAAACTTAATGCCTTCTAAAAATTCGTATATTATTCAAACATCAAAACCTATATCACCAGCAATTAATTCTTCTTTGACATTCCTTTATGGTCAGGGTATTAATTTTTTATATATTTCACCTAACATTTCATATGATATTAATTCTGATTTTGATATGAATTTTATAGGGCAATTGTTTTATGCAAACGTGAATGGAAACTTTAAAAGTCTTATGAATGGAATTTATCTACAATTAAGATATAGCTTTTAATATCCATTTTGAATTTTCCATAGATCATAATCTCCCTGATTTATTTTATACCCCCAATGGAGTAAAGATTGTCTTACAGCTTTCGAAAAACTATAATCATCTATGGTTGTGTTTTTATTATATGTTTTTTTGTAAATATAATTTCTCCATCTTCCTTTTTTGCCACAAAAATTGTCCCATCTTTTTATTTGTCTTTCATCATCTTTGGTTCTTCTACCAAGGTAATACCTACAATACCATTGAAACCATCCTCTCGGATCCTGAGGATGAATCCATCCTTTCTTTTCCCACTCATATTGATTTTGTCCTGATTTTATTTTAAAAAAATTGATATTCTTATTGTATTTGTCTGACAGATAAAATGTTTTTGGAACATCACTAAACCAATCTGATGGAAATTCTTTGTAATCTATATCAATATTAGTTTTTGAGGAATTAAAATAAATTCCGCCAAATGAACCCATTTTAATTATCTCTTTAGGGCTTAAGTTAGGGTGAAAAATCATTCTTCTTTTAATGATTCAATCTCTTTTAAGATTTCATTAGCTTCGAACATTTTTTCATCGCTCTCTTTTCTACTGATGGTTGATAATTTAAATGATTCTTTCAGAAGTTTATTATATTTTTCTAACAACTTCTCTTTTTTACTTTTCTTTTTAAATAATCCAAACATAAATTATGTAAACGAGAATAATTTTAATAAGTTTAATTAATAGTTAATTCTATTAAAAAATATAAAGTGAACAAAATTATTTCAAAAAAAATTCTTATATACATTTTATCTTTTGTTTTATATTCAAAAATAGTTTCAGCTATTTCTTTAGATAATTCAATCAAACAAAACGATTCAATTTTATATGATTTAATAATTAAAAATGGTTTTATTTACGATGGGTCAGGGGGGATACCTTTCAAGGGTGATTTAGGAATTATAAATGATAAAATTGAATTTATTGGTAACTCAGTAGGTTTAAAATCCAAAAAAATAATTTTTGCCGATGGAAAAGTAGTATCTCCAGGATTTATTAATATGCTAAGTTGGGCAGTTGATGATCTTATAATTGATGGAAGATCTCAAGGTGATATAAGGCAAGGAGTTACATTAGAAGTTTTTGGTGAAGGTGTTTCAATGGGTCCTCTAAATTCTGAAATGCAGAAAGATCGAACTGCAAATGGTTTAGGTATTGGTGAAGTAGATTTTGATTTGAATTGGGTTACGCTTGGTGATTACTTACAGTTTTTAGAAAACAAAGGTGTGTCACCTAATGTTGCTTCATTTGTTGGAGCTACAACTTTGAGAGTTCATCAAATTGGATATGAAGACCGTCCTCCATCCAAACAAGAATTGGATTCTATGAAATTATTGGTACGGCAAGCAATGGAAGAAGGGGCTATGGGTATTGGATCCTCCTTAATTTATGCTCCCGCATTTTATGCTTCTACCGATGAATTAATTGAAATATGTAAAGTAGCTTCGGAGTATGGAGGAATATATACTTCTCATCTTAGAAGTGAAGGAAATAGATTTTTAGAAAGTGTAGATGAATTTTTAAAAATTGCTTCTGAAGCAAATATAGATTCAGAAATTTATCATTTGAAAGCAGGAGGAAAAACAAATCACTACAAATTAGATTTGGTAATTAAAAAAATAGATTCTGCTAGAGCTGCTGGCTTAAATATTACAGCTGATATGTATACTTATACTGCTGGTGCTACTGGATTAGATGCATCTATGCCTCCTTGGGTACAGGAAGGTGGGTATTCTGAATGGAAAAAACGATTACAGGACCCTGAAATTAGAAAGAAAGTAGCTAAAGAGATAAGTACTCCAACCGATGAGTGGGAAAATTTATATCTTCAAGCAGGTTCTTCAAAAAATTTAATCCTTATAGGATTTGCAAACCCTGACTTAAGATATTTAACTGGTAAAACATTGGATGAGGTTTCTAGAATAATGAAAAAAGATCCAGTTGAAACAATGATCGATTTAGTCATTGAAGATGGAAGTAGGGTAGGAACAGTTTATTTTATTATGTCAGAGGAAAATATAAAGAAAAAAATTGCCTTACCTTGGATGAGGTTTGGTTCAGATGCAGGTTCAATGACACCTGAAGGAAAATTCTTAGAATCGAATACACATCCAAGAGCGTATGGTAATTTTGCAAGGTTATTAGGTAAATATGTAAGAGATGAGCAGGTTATTTCTTTAGAAGAAGCAATAAAAAAATTAACATCAAACCCTGCATTGACTTTGAAAATTAAAAAAAGAGGATTATTAAAAAAAGGATATTATGCAGATATTGTAATTTTTGATAAAGATAAAATAATAGACCATTCAACTTTTTCAAATTCTCATCAATTTAGCACTGGTGTAATTCATGTTTTTGTAAATGGTACTCAAGTGCTTAAAGATGGTGAACATACTGGTGCTCTACCTGGACGTTTTATAAAAGGCCCAGGATATAAAAAATAAATTTATTTATAGTTTGGAAAATCTATTTTATTTTTAACTGATGGGTTTTTATCTCCAAAATATATAACATCACATCTGCAGTTTACTTCAACATATTTATCAATTATTTCTATAGTTTTTCTGTCAAAGTAGCTCAAAAAAAATATTCTTTCTTTTAAATGAATTATACCATCAGGAGGCAATAAATTTCCGGACTTTCTAACCGCAGTTCTAGCATCTTCAACGCATAACATTATATCCCAACATACTTTTTTTTTTCCTTCACAGCCCATTAAAAAAAGTAAAATGCATTGAAAAAATAAAATTTTTTTGTAAAATGTGTTCATAATTATTTTGCTAAAATAAAAAATCATTTTATAATTTGTTGTTTAAATGGAATTTCTAATTCAAAATTACTTATTTATATTATTGTTTTTGTGGGGTATTCCTAGCACCTATTTTAGAAGTAATTTTAGAAAAATAGTATACCAAACAGATGACTGGAAAATTAATATTAAACCAGTTTTTATTAAAGAGTTAAAAGCACTTTTTTTTAATATATATCCAGATAATAAAAATTATTTAAAACAAAGGAATATCTATAGGTTTTATCTTATTATTTATATTATTTTATTACTTGTTTATATGATTGATTATTAATAAACAATATTGAAGATAGGATGGATTTTATATATATTTTTTTTATCCTTGTAATCCTTTTTAAACATATACCATGAAAATTTTTTTTATTTCTATTCTATTAATACTTTTTCCTAATTTATTGTTTTCACAAGAAATTGATTTTATAGAGTATGATTTAGATAATGGAATGCATGTTATTCTTCATAGAGATCCAAGTGTTCCTTTAGTTGTCACATCAGTTATGTATCATGTTGGAGCAAAAGATGAAGACCCTGAAAGAACAGGTTTTGCTCATTTTTTTGAACATCTTTTGTTTGAAGGAACTAAAAATATTCCTAAAGGAGAATTTATGAAAATTGTTGAGAGAAATGGAGGGTCATTAAATGCTAATACTAGTAATGATAGAACGTATTATTATGAGTTTTTTCCTTCAAACAAACTTGAATTAGGTTTATGGCTAGAGTCGGAAAGATTGATGCATCCAGTTATTGATCAAAAAGGTGTAGAAACTCAAAACGAGGTAGTTAAAGAGGAGAAAAGATTAGGGGTTGACAATAGTCCATATGGTCACTTATTTGAACAAATACTTCAAAGTTTATTTAAAAAGCATCCTTATAGATGGACTACTATTGGTTCTATGGATCATTTAGATGCCGCTACATTGGAAGAATTTCAAGAGTTCAATAAGAAATTTTATGTTCCTAATAACGGTGTATTAGTTGTAGCTGGAAATTTTGAAATTGAAGAAACAAAAAAAATGGTAGAGGATTATTTTGGACCAATACCAAGAGGTAATGATGTTCCAAGAATAAATATAAAAGAGGATCCTATAACTGAAGAAACTAGAAAAGAATTTTTTGATGCTAATATTCAAATTCCTATGGTATTGGTTTGTTATAGAACTCCATCAATGAAAAGTAGAGACGCTTATGTTTTAGATATGATATCTACAATACTTAGTGATGGGAAAAGTTCAAGATTATATAAAAAAATGGTAGATGAAAAAAAGATTTCATTGCAGGTTCAAGCTGTTAATTTAGGTTTGGAAGATTATGGTGGGTATGTAATTTTATCTCTTCCTTTGGGCGAAAATTCATTAGATGATTTATTGGTTAATATTGAAGAAGAGGTTGTTAAATTACAAAATGAACTTATTTCAGACAGAGAGTATGGTAAACTTCAAAATATTTTTGAAAATAACTTTGTTAGTTCAAATTCCTCTATGGCAGGTGTAGCGAATTCATTAGCTAGGTATTATATGCTCTACGGGAATACAAATTTAATTAATGATCAAATTGATATTTATAATTCAATCACTAAAGAGGAAATAAGAGATGTAGCTAGAAAATATTTGAAAAAAAATCAGAGAGCTATTATAGATTATTTACCAAAAAAAGATGAAGCTCAATAAAAAAAATATTATGAAAATTCAGAATTTAATTTCAATCCTATTCTTAATTTTTTCTTTTGTTTCCTATGGTCAAATCGATAGATCTAAACCTCCAAAATCGGGACCTGCGCCAGTAATAAATTTAGGCAAACCAGAAATTTTCATATTAAAAAATGGAATGAAGGTTCTTGTTGTTGAAAACAATAAATTACCAAGAGCTTATGCTAATTTATCGATAGATAATAAGCCTGATTATGAAGGAAAAATTAAGGGAGTTTCTTCATTGGTTAGCTCATTAATGGGAAATGGCACTAAAAATCAGTCGAAAGATGATTTTAATGAAGAAATAGATTATATGGGAGCAACTCTTTCCCTTTCAGCAAGCGGTGGGTATGTTTCATCATTAAAGAGATATTTCCCAAGAGGTCTTGCAATGATGGCAGATGGATTGATTAATCCTATTTTTTCTGAGGAAGAATTTGATAAAGAAAAAAACATTTTAATTGATAATGTTAAATCTTATGAAAAGAGTGTTCAAGATATAGCTGATAGGGTTAATGATAAATTAGTTTACGGGGGAGAGCATCCTTTTGGTGAATTTATTACAATTGAGTCTATTAATAATATAGGTCTTGAGGATGTAAAAAATTATTATGAAACTTTTGCTAAGCCAAATAATGCTTATTTGATAATAGTTGGAGATGTTGACTCTGATGAAATTAAAAAAAGTGTGAAAAAGCTTTTTAGAAAATGGAAAAAAGAAAATATTATTGAATCCGAATTACCGGAATCATTAGATTTAGATCAAGTTGAAGTCAATTTTGTTAATATGCCTAATGCAGTTCAATCTGAAATTTATGTTAATAATTTAATCAGAATCTCGATGTCTCACCCTGATTTTTTTGCTTTAAAATTAGCTAACCAAATTCTTGGGGGTAGTGCTACGGCTAGATTATTTATGAATTTAAGAGAGGACAAAGGGTTTACTTATGGTTCTTATTCTAATGCATCTACAAGTAGGTATATATCAAGTTTTTCCGCTTCTGCTAGTGTTAGAAATGAAGTGACAGATAGTTCTGTCGTAGAAATTATTAAAGAAATAAATAAAATTAGAAATGAAAATGTAAGTGAAGAAGAGCTTTCTGGAGTTAAAGAAAAATATGTGGGAAGTTTCATAATGTCCACAGAAAGACCATCAACAATTGCTGGATATGCTCTAAATATTGATAAGTTTAATTTACCTCAAAATTTTTATGAAACTTATTTAGAAAATTTTCAGAAAGTAACTGTGAATGATATTAAAAGGGTTGCTAATAAATATTTCTTAGCAGATAATTTAAGGGTTGTAGTAGTTGGTAAAGGATCTGAAATACTTGAAAATCTTGAAAAATTACCATACAAAATTTCTTACTATGATACCTATGGAGAGAAAACTGTAAGGCCTGATTTTTCTAAACCAACAGGTATTACAAAATCATCTATATTAATTAAATATTTTGAAGCAATAGGCGGAAAAGAAAAACTAGAAAAAGTAAATGCATTAATGACTATGAGCGAAGCAGTTTTACAAGGAGGAGCAATGACTTTAAACCTTGAAAATATTCAAGCAAAACCAAATAAATTATCTCAAACTATGTTTATGAATAAAAATATTTTTAATAAGAAAGTATTTAATGGTGAGGATGGATATATTATGCAACAAGGTCAAAAAATACCCTTTCCTGAAGAAGAAAAGCAAAAATTAATTTCATCTTCTCTTCCTTTTGAAGAGTTAAGCTGGATAGATGATGAAAATGTAACTTTTAGTTCTGTTTCTGAGGAGGATGGTTTAAAACAATATGCTTTAAAAATAGACGATAAAACAACAGTATTTTTTGATGCTGATTCAGGTCTAAAAACTAAGCAAGTTACTATGACTCCTACTCCCCAAGGAGAAATGAGTCCTCAAGCAACAATTTATGAAGATTACAGAGAAGTAGATGGAATACTTTTTCCTTATGTTATTAAAATACCTATGGGCCCACAAATGTTAGAATTTAATACAAAAGAAATCAAATTAAACCCTGTTGTATCAGACTCTGATTTTAATTAGATAATTTATAATAATACTAATGTCTGATTTTAAAATTAATATAAACTCAATTCTGAAGGAACTTAATCTTTCAAAAAATAATTCTGGAACCTCATCAGGAAAAAACTGGATTGAAGTATCAGGTAATTCAAGAAAAGTATTTTCACCGGTAGATGGCAATTTGATTTCATCTATTATTGAAACAGATGAGAAAAACTATCATAAAATAGTTTTATCATCTAAAAAAGCATTCAAAGATTGGAGAAAAATTCCTGCACCAAAAAGAGGTGAGATAGTTAGACAAATTGGTAATGAATTAAGAAAGAAAAAAAATGCTCTTGGAGCATTAGTTTCATACGAAATGGGTAAATCATTACAGGAAGGTCTTGGGGAAGTACAAGAAATGATTGATATATGTGATTTTTCTGTAGGATTATCAAGACAGTTATATGGTTTATCAATGCATTCTGAAAGACCTAATCACAGAATGTATGAGCAGTGGCATCCGCTTGGAGTTGTTGGAATTATTTCTGCATTTAATTTTCCAGTTGCTGTTTGGAGTTGGAATGCAATGATAGCTTTGGTTTGCGGAAATGTTTGTATATGGAAACCATCTGAAAAAACACCACTTTCTGCTATTGCATCTCAAAAAATAATATCTGATGTTTTTAAAAAAAATAATATTGATGAGGGCGTTTGTTCTTTAGTTACTGACTGTTTTGACAAGAAAATTGGAAAGGAAATGTTAAAAGATAAAAATATCAGTTTAGTTTCTGCAACAGGTTCAACCAAAATGGGAAAGATAGTAGCAGAAACTGTTGGCAAAAGATTAGGTAAGGTTTTATTAGAGCTCGGTGGTAATAATGCAATAATTATATCAAATAAAGCTGATCTTAAAATAGCAGTTAGAGCTTCTGTATTTGGTGCAATTGGCACAGCTGGACAAAGATGTACATCAACAAGAAGATTAATTATACATAAAGACATCTTTGACGAATTTAAAAAAAAATTGATAGTTGCATATAAACAGATTAAAATTGGAAATCCATTAAATCAAAGTAATCATATGGGGCCACTCATTGATAAAAATGCTGTTGAGTTATACCTAAAAGCTATTGAAAAAATAGAGTATGAAGGCGGTAAGGAGGTAGTGAAAGGTGGAGTATTGAGAGGAAAAGAATATAAATCAAATTGTTATGTAAAACCTGCTATCTATGAAGTTACAAATGAATTTTCAGTTGTTCAAGATGAAACTTTTGCTCCAATATTATATTTAATAAAATATTCTAATTTAGATGAAGCAATTAATATTCAAAATAATGTTCCACAAGGATTATCATCTTCAATTATGACTAAAGATTTATCTGAATCAGAGAAATTTTTATCTTCTTCTGGTTCTGATTGTGGAATTGCAAATGTGAATATTGGCACTTCAGGAGCAGAAATTGGTGGTGCTTTTGGTGGAGAAAAAGATACTGGTGGTGGAAGAGAGTCTGGTTCCGATTCATGGAAATCTTATATGAGAAGACAAACTAATACCATAAATTTTAGTGATGAACTTCCTCTTGCTCAAGGAATTGAATTTGATTTTTAATTAAAAAATTCATCTTAAATTATTTGATATTTGACTCTTAGGAATCTTTTATATTATTTTGCATTCTAATTTTAAATTATTTTAATCATGAAAAAACTTTTATTTATTTTTTTATTTTTTACTGTTACAACTTTTACTAGTGCTCAACAGATATATTGGAATTGTTATAATATAGTTGTTGATAATGAAGTTGCTCTAACAAAAGCTCTTGATGATTTTATGCAGACCGAGTCAGGTAAATCTATGACTCCAGCATCACTATCTGAAATGGCTAATAGTGGATCTAAGTACAATGCTACCCATGGTCTTTGCTTTTTTTCTCCTGACGCTTCAGCTTTAGAGTCAAATAGAGAAAAATTAAATAATTTACAAGCAGGTGTCTTGATGAGTACTTGGGATTCTCAGGTAAACATTGAGTCTTCTACATTAGGTCAATCCTTAATTGCTGACCCTTCGGCTTTTGATTTAAGTTTTAATGTAGTAGTTCAAATAAATGTAAAGGATCCTGCGTTTTATGGTGCTGCTTTCGCAAAAATGAAGGAAGAAACAGCTAGTTTGTATAATGGTTCTTTAGAATTACATGAAGCTCTTGCGGGCCAGGAAACTGGTGTTACTCATTTTGTTGTAGCTAGAGCAAAAAATATGGCAGAATGGATTTCAGCAAGAAATAAAATTTTTGCATCAGATGCATTTCAAAATTTTTCTTCTTCTGTTAGAAATATTTCTGAAGTATTGGATATTCATTCAGCAAGAGTTCTTAAACAGTATAACGTAAATTAATTTAACTGAAAAAAGCCCTCTTTATACTAAGGGGGTTTTTTAAATCTTCATTAGCTTATCAAAGAATTTATTTGTAACTGTAAAGCTCATTCCATTTTCAATATGAAGGCTATTGTCAGGTTTTCCATTTACTGTATGATACTTTAGAATATGATTTTTAAACTTTTTAAAGTTTTTTATTCTATATCTTCTACCATAGTCATCAATTAAATCGACTTCTTTCATTAACTTTTTTTAACATTTAAAATAGAACTAATGATGTACAACATCGTTTTATCAACATATACTCTCGTATATTTTAAGTTTAGTTTGGTTTGTAAAAACCCTCCTTCAAATTAGGAGGGTTTTTTTTTATCCATTCTTATCATCCTCTTGCTCTTCTTCATTAGTTTCTTCACAATCATCAACGCATGGTAGGGAATCTTCAAATCCACAAGATATTATATTCGTGCTAAATGTTAGAAATAATAGAAGAATTATGATTCTAATCAATGTTCTCATATTTTAAAATTAGTTATTATAAATAAAAAAGGCAGAAATATTATCTGCCTTTTTTTTGGATATACATTTATACAATTACCATCCTATCCCATAGTAAGCTTTTACTCCATTTGGATAGATTCCTTCTACTAATACACCATCATTTTTTGGTAATTGTGATAACATAGATGATAAATCTTCAACATTTGTCACTTCTTTTTTATTAATTGATGTTACTACAAATCCTTTTGCAATTCCAGATGATTTCCATTTTCCTTTTTCAATCTCAATTATTTGTGCGCCACCATCAATTTCTAATTCCTCTTTTAGTTTTTTGTTTATATCTGCAAAAACTGCACCATCGTATTTAAAATTGTTTGAATTTGCAATAATTTCTGTTGTTCCTAATGTATTTTTTAGAGTTGCAATTGTAGTTCTTGTTTTACCATCCCTTATGTATGTAACTTTAATTTTATCTCCGGGTCTATTTATCGCTACCATTTCCTGAAGATTGGAAACATTTTTTACTTCAATATCATTAATGGCAACAATAACATCACCTTCTTCCAATCCTGCATCATCGGCACCTCCTTGATCATTTACACTAGCTATTCTTACACCAAATAGAACAGGTATATCATATTCTTTTGCGATTTCTGCATTTACATCCTGAATGCTTATTCCAAGAAGAGCTCTTTGTACTACACCAAATTCAACTAAGTCATTATAAACTTTTTTGACTAAATTGGAAGGTACTGCAAATGAATATCCTGTAAAACTCCCTGTCCTACTTGCTATTGCTGTATTTATACCTATAAGATTCCCAGCTAGATCAACAAGAGCGCCACCAGAATTCCCAGGGTTTACAGGTGCTTGATGTTGAATAAATGATTCTATTTGTAAATTATTTTTATCTCTAAGTATTCCTATATTTCTTGCTTTTGCACTTACAATTCCAGCGGTTACAGTCGATCTAAATTCAAATGGTGATCCTATAGCTAATACCCACTCTCCAATTTGTAATTTATTAGAATTACCAAAATTTGAAAAAGGAAGATCTGTTGCTTCTATTTTGATTACAGCAAGATCTGTAGTAGGGTCGGTTCCTTCAATACTTGCCTTAAATGTTCTATTATCATTCAGAAGCACTTCTATTTCATCAGCATTATCAACTACATGATTGTTTGTTACTATGTAACCATCTTTTGATAGTATGACACCTGAGCCAGTTCCTCTCTGTTTTGGCGCTTCTCTTTCTCTTTCATTATATCTTTCTCCAAAGAAATCTCTAAACATATCTTCAAAAGGACTTCTTCCAACATAATTTTTTCCCTGATATGTTGTTCTAATATGGACAACTGTTGGGGTAACATTTTTAGAGGTATTAATAAAGTTTAAACTCTTCGGAACTAATACATCAGTTGTATCAACTATATAGTTAGTAAATTTTATTTCTTTATTGTATGCTTCATTTGATTGTCCTACATCATCAGATGCAAAAAAATAATAACTTCCTGCTCCGAATGTCCCGCCCATTAATGAAGAGATAATAACAATTAATATTGATTTTCTAATCTTTTCCATTTTTAAAAATAATTTATTACAAATTTATAACGCTATAACGAAATAAACTATAAATAGGATATTGATATTAACATTGTTTAACATAAAAAAAGGGATAATAATTATTATCCCTTTTTATTTGTATCAATCTAACCTTCTTATTTTATCTGAATAGTATTTTTAACTATTTTTTTTTCATCTTTTGGAATACTAATATTTAGAATTCCATCTGTAAATTTTGCATTTATTTTGTTTTCATTTATTCCCGTGGGAAGCTCAAAACTTCTTGAAAATTTACCATAACTTGATTCCAGTGAATGATAGTTTTTACCATTTTTATTGTTTTCCATTTTTCTTTCACCAGAAATTGTAATGTTTCCATTATTCATTTCAATTGAAAGATCTGATTTTTTTACTCCTGGTAAATCAAAGCTAAATTCAAATGATTTATCAGTTTCAGCAATATCTGCATTTGGTGTAAATTCATTTCTGAAGTTACTTTTAAAAAATAGTGAATCGTTAAAAAAATCATCAAATATATTATCATTCCAAAAAGATGATAAATAGTTACTTGAAGGTCTTAATATTAATTTTGTCATAATAATTAAATTTAAATTTTACATTCATTATTACATATTGAAAAAATTGTGCCATAATAAAAAATTACTGATATTAATGACATAATGTCATTAATATAAATATTTATATCATTTTAATGACATAATGTCATTTATCGACAAATATAAACCATGAACTAATTTGTTTATTTTTGTATTGCAGATTTAATCTTGACAGATTAATATTGCAAACTATTCTTTTAGCCTTCTTAGCTCAGTTGGTTAGAGCAGTAGACTGTTAATCTATTGGTCCTAGGTTCGAGTCCTAGAGAAGGCGCTTAAAAATTAAACGGTTAAGCTACATGTAGTTTAGCCGTTTTTTTTTATTTTAGAATTTATGAATCATTTTGACATTATTATTTGGGGAGCATCTTCATTTACTGGAAAATTAGTTACTGAATATTTTTTCAAAAAATTTGGATCTAATAAAATTAAATGGGCTATTGCAGGGAGAAATAAAGAAAAATTAGAAATTATTAGATCAGAGGTAGCAGATAAAAAAATACCAATTCTTATTGCTGATAGTTTTGATGAACAATCCTTATCATTAATTGTTAAGGAAACTAAAGTTATTTGTTCAACAGTTGGTCCTTATTCACTTTATGGATCATTACTTGTTGAACTATGTGTAAAACATAGTACTAATTATTGTGATATAACAGGTGAGGTTCATTGGATTAGAACACTTATAGATAGATTTCATGAAGATGCAAAAATGAAAAAAATCAAAATTGTGAATTCTTGTGGTTTTGATTCTGTTCCTTCAGATATGGGTGTTTATTTTATTCAAAGTGAACTTAAAAAATTAAACTTACATACTAAAGAGATAAAAATGAGGGTGGCAGGTATAAGAGGAGGTATTAGTGGTGGTACGTATAAGAGTTTAAATAATTTATTAAAAGAAGCATATAAAGATAAAGATGTATTTAAGGTTCTTAAGAACCCATATGGACTTAATCCAATAGATAAAATGGAGGGTGATGATAAGAAAGACTTACAAAAAATTATCTTTGATGAAGTTTCTGGTAGTTGGATTTTCCCCTTTGCTATGGCTGGAATTAATACAAAAATTGTAAGAAGAAGTAATGCGTTATCTAATTTTCATTACGGCAAAGATTTTACATATGAAGAAGCAATGATTGCAGGCAAAGGTCTGAAAGGTCTAATTAAGGCAGCAATATCAGTATTACCATTAGCAATAGTAAGTATAAACCCTAATTCATTTGTTAAAAAGTTTATTGATTACTTTATGCCGAAACCAGGTGAAGGACCAGGAATTAAAAATAGAGAACAAGGTTTTTATAATTTAAGGTTTTTCATAAAATTAAAAGACAATTCGATGGCACTTGCTAAAGTAATAGGTGACAGAGATCCTGGATATGGTTCAACATCAAAAATACTTGCTGAATCAGCTTTGTGTCTTGCCTTTGATGATTTACCAAGTAATTATGGTATTGTTACTCCTTCTTATTCAATGGGAGATAAATTATTAAAAAGACTTAGAGAGAATGCTGGCCTTAGTTTTGAATTAATCTTTTAAATGATAATAATTATTCAAATAATTTTACAATTAATATTCATCAATTTTTTATTTCAAAATTTTGATCAACGTAATTATTCAGAAAAAATTCCAAATTCTAATTTATCAATTGAAATGATATTTATTCCAGGTGGAGAATATACAATGGGTAATAAAAAATCAAATGCAAATACTCAAGTTTCATCTTTTTGGATGTCTAAATATGAAATTACTTGGGATATTTATCAATTATTTGTTGATAAATCATTAGAAAATACTGATTTAATAATTAAAACTAAAAATGATATAATTACAATTGATGGATTTTCAGGTCCAACTGTTCCATATACTGATATGAGTTTTGGTATGGGAAAAGAGGGTTTTCCTGCTGTTAATATGACTCATTTTGCTGCATCAAGATTTTGTCAATGGCTTTCATCGGTAACTGGTAATTTGTATAGACTTCCAACAGAAGCAGAATGGGAATATGCTTGTAGATCTGGGACAAGTGGTGACTATTATTATGGAGATGATATTAATTTGATAGATGAGTATTCTTGGAATAAAAATAATTCAAATAATAGCTATCAAATGGTAGGTCAAAAAATTCCTAACAAATGGGGACTCCACGATATGTTAGGAAATGTATCTGAATGGGTAGCTGACTCGTATGATGTTAATATTTTTAAATCAAAAAAATTAAGGAATGATCCTTTTATTTTTAGTGAAAGTAAATATCCAAAAGTCTACAGAGGAGGTTCATGGAATGATGAACCAGTTTCTTTATTAACCCATAAACGATTTTATTCAGATAATTCATTACAAAAAAGAGATCCTCAAATACCAAAAAGTCAATGGTGGAATACTGATGCACCTAATATTGGATTTAGAATAGTTAGAGTAAATAAAGGTTATTCTAAATCACATAGAAATATATTTTGGAATAAATAATAATTATTTATAAATTAATTGAAGACTAAATGACCATAATATGAAAAAAGAATCAAGAAGAAGCTTTGTAAAAAAGACAGCTGCAATAACTAGTGGAGCAATAGCATCTACTATGTCTATTGAATCATTTGCTAATGTAAATGAAAACAAAAAATTAAAGTTATCTGTTGTGGGATGTGGAGGAAGAGGATCTGGTGCTGTTGTCCAAGCGTTAACAGCTGATGATAATGTTGAACTTGTCGCAATGGCAGATACATTTCGAGATAGAATAGATTCAAGCCTTAAAGGAATCAATGATCATTTTGGTGATTCTAGAAAAATTAAAATCAAAGAAAAAAATTTATTTGTAGGTTTCGATGCTTATAAAAAAGCAATTGATTTATGTGATGTTGTTATTCTTACAACTCCACCCGGTTTTAGGCCCCAACATTTTGAGTATGCAGTAAATAATGATAAACATATATTTATGGAAAAACCATTGGCAACAGATGCTACTGGTGTAAGAAAGGTTTTAGAAGTGGCACGTAAAGCAAAAGATAAAAAATTAAATATTGTTGTAGGTTTACAAAGACATTATGAAAATAAATATATCAATCTATATAATAAAGTAAAATCGGGAGATATTGGAAAAATTGTTTCTGGACAGGTTTATTGGAAAGATGGTGGTGTATGGTCAAATAATAGAAAACCTAATCAAACAGAACTTGAATATCAAATGAGAAACTGGTATTATTTTACATGGATATGTGGAGACCATATTTTAGAGCAACATATTCATAATATTGATGTTGCAAACTGGTTTATTGGTGAATACCCTTCATATGCACAAGGTATGGGAGGAAGAGAAGTAAGAAATGGAAAGGAACATGGTCAAATATTCGATCATCATTTTGTAGAATTTCATTACCCGAGTGGTGCTGTTATATCAAGCCAGTGTAGACATCAAAAGGGTACTGAAAGTAGAGTTGATGAAGTTTTTCAAGGATCTAAAGGTTCTATTGTTTTAGGAAAAGGTGAAATTTTTAATTTAAATAAAGAACTTACTTATAAATACCCAAGATCTTGGTCAGATGATCCAAATCCATATCAAGTTGAACATGATAAATTATTTCAATCTATAAGAAATGGTGAAGTAATATCAGACACAGAAAATGCAGCTAAAAGTACTCTATCATCAATTATGGGTAGAATGGCAACTTATACTGGAAAGAAAATTACTTGGAATCAAATTATGAATTCTAAAGAAAATTTAGTCCCAGATAATTTGTCTTGGGATTCCAAAGCTCCAACTTTACCTGATTCTAATGGGAATTATAAAATTCCTGTTCCAGGAAAAACTAAATTTATTTAATAAGGATTTATGATTAGAAGGACTTTTATTAATAAATTTTCGTTTGCATTATCAATTGGGGCATTATTTCCATTTAATGTTTTATCAAAAAACAATTTCAAATTGAATTATGCGCCACATTTGGGTATGTTCAAAAATAGTGTAGGTGATGATCCCATAGATCAAATTAATTATATGGCTGATCTTGGTTTTAGAGCTTTTGAGGATAATGGTATGAAATCAAGATCAATAGCCCTACAAGAAAAAATATCTAAAACTTTAGTCAAAAGAGGAATGAAAATGGGTGTTTTTGTAGCCCATAAAATATATTGGGATAAGCCTAACCTTTCTAGTGGAGGTGATGATTATAGAAATGATTTTCTAAATGATATTAAGAATTCTATAGAAGTTGCTAAAAGAGTAAATGCAAAATGGATGACAGTGGTCCCTGGAAATTTAGATCTTAGAAAAGATATGTCTTACCAAACCTCAAATGTAATCGAAACTCTAAAAAGAGCATCTGATATTTTAGAACCTCATAATCTGGTGATGGTACTAGAACCTTTAAACTTTAGAGATCATCCAGGATTATTTCTAACAGAAAGCCCTCAAGCTTTTCAAATTTGTAAAGCAGTAGATTCTCCATCATGTAAAATTTTATTTGATATTTATCATCAGCAAATTCAAGAGGGTAATTTAATTCCCAATATAGATGATACATGGGATGAAATTGCATATTTTCAAATTGGAGATAATCCTGGTAGAAAGGAACCAACCACTGGTGAAATAAATTATCAAAATGTATTTAAGTTTATATATGAAAAAGGTTATGATGGTATCCTTGGTATGGAACATGGTAATTCTATACAAGGTGTTGAAGGAGAAAAAGCATTAGTCGATGCTTATTTAAAAGTAGACTCTTTTTAATTTCCTAAATGGTTTCTTTTACTCCCAACCAAAATTAATTCAGTCTGTCTTCCGTTTACATATCTAAAACCTGTTTTCTCAAATACGCCTGCTTCTTCGAGCATTATTCTAATATCTTTATTCCATTCTTTAATAAACACCTTAGTATTTAATTCAATTGCATATACTGTATTATAATTCATTGGAAAATCACCAGTAAAAGGGACTCCACCTTGAGAATCCCACATACCTAAAGTAGTTCCTGCGGAATGTCCAAAGGTTCCTAAAGGATGGGTATAAATTTGAGGTCTTAATCCCTCATTTTTTCCTTGCTCTAATGCTTCTTTTAGTATTTGATTACCAGTTTTTTTGTATTCAAATAGATCAGTAAAAATATCTTGGACTCTATTTCCTTCGTCTAATGCTTTAACAAGATAGTCTGGTGCTTTAGTTTCATTTGGTTTTAAAACATAAGCAAGTTCTTGACAATCAGTATTTAATGTTAAATAAGATATACCAAAATCACAGTGAACTAGATCACCAGGTAAAATTATATCGAATTTAGATTCTCCATCAAAACCATACAAATCACTTATCTCATTTCTTTGAACATCAATTGTTGGATGAAACCAGGTTTTAAGACCTAGTTTTTTCACCTTTTCTCTCATCCACCAGACAACATCATTAGTTGAAGTAACTCCGGGGGTTATTACATTTGTTGAAAAAGCTTCATTTATAATACCATGAGTTATTTCTACTAATTGATCATAAATGATCATTTCTTTTTTTGTTCGAGTTTCAATCCATCTTATGGCAAGTTCTTCTGCAGAGACTACTTTGTTAGATAATTTAGTTGGTAAATTATCTAACAGTAATTCATAATCGGTTTTAACTATTCCATCAGCTAATGCAAAATGATCTGAAAAATTTAATCCTATTTTATCTGGATTTTTTTCCTCAATGAATTTAGCTAGGGCCTTCATCTGATTTGGTTCTTCATCTTTATTCCAAATAGATGGAATATTTTTTCCAAATGAGTATCTAGCTATTGCAACTTTTTCTAAATTTTTTGTTTTTCTATCATAGTGGAAAGCTAAAATAGTTCTTCTTCTAGCATTAAGCCATGTTGGCGGAAGAAGTGTTTTTATAACTGGGTCCTCATTATATTCTCTTGTTATTATTACCCACATATCAATATCTGTCTCCTCCATAAGTTTTGGTAAAAGGTTATCAAATCTATCTTTTTGAATTTCCTCAATAACCTTTGCTCGTTCTCTTAAGTTTAGAATATCCTGAGAATGAATTTTAAAACTAATTAATACTAATAGAATTAAATTAAGTAACTTCATAACGACTAAATTTTTTTTATAGAAAGTATAAATTTATAAATTTTTATCATATTGAAAAGTCAAAATAATAATTACTGGAAAGAAAACCTTAAATATGTTATTATATTATTATCTATATGGTTTTTTGTTTCTTTTGGTTTGTCAATTTTATTTAAAGAAAAATTAGACTCAATAACGTTTGGTGGTTTTAAGTTAGGCTTCTGGTTTGCTCAACAAGGTTCAATGTATGTATTTGTTATTTTAATTTTTATATATGTTTTTCTTATAAATAAACTAGATAAAAAATATGGATTTGATAAAAAATAAGTAATATATGGATGTACAAACCTGGACATATATTATTGTTGGAATAACTTTTCTAATATACATATCTATTGCAATTTGGTCAAGAACATCATCTACCAGTGAATTTTATATTGCTGGTAAAGGAGTTTCTCCACTCGCCAATGGAATGGCAACTGCAGCTGATTGGATGTCTGCAGCTTCATTTATTTCTATGGCTGGAATAATTGCTTTTGCTGGTTATGATGGTTCAGTATACCTAATGGGATGGACAGGTGGGTATGTGCTTTTAGCTTTATTGGTTGCACCCTACCTTAGAAATTTTGGAAAATTCACTGTTCCTGATTTTATTGGAGAAAGATATTATTCTATTTATGCAAGGTTAGTTGCGGTATTTTGTGCTCTTATTGTTTCTTTCACATATGTTGCAGGTCAAATGCAGGGTGTAGGAATTGTTTTTTCAAGGTTTTTAGAGGTTTCTTTTGAGTTAGGTGTGATTATTGGGATGGTTATAGTATTATTTTATGCAATTTTAGGAGGTATGAAAGGCATTACTTATACTCAAGTTGCACAATATTGTATTTTGATCTTTGCTTTTATGTTACCTGCATTTTTTATTTCCTTACAAATGACTGGTAACATTATTCCCCAAATTGGTATGGGATCTACTCTTAACGATGGATCAGGAGTTTTTCTGCTTGAAAAGTTAGATTTATTATCTAAAGACTTGGGATTTAATGAGTATACAACTGGTTCAAAATCAATAATTGATGTTTTTTGCATTACATTGGCATTAATGGTAGGAACAGCAGGATTGCCTCATGTTATTGTTAGGTTTTTTACTGTTCGGAAGGTTAGTGATGCAAGAAAATCAGTAGGATTAGCTTTATTATTTATAACTATTTTATATACTACTGCACCTGCTGTTTCCGTATTTTCAAAACTTAATTTACTCGAGACGGTAAGCAATAAAGAATATTTAACAATGCCTGAATGGTTTAAAAATTGGGAAAATACTGGACTTATTAAATTTGAAGATAAGAATAATGATGGTATTATAAACTATATAAATTCAGATGAAAATGAGTTAATAATTAATAATGATATAATGGTATTAGCTAATCCCGAGATAGCTAATCTTCCACCATGGGTTATTGCATTAGTTGCAGCTGGTGGTCTTGCTGCTGCACTTTCAACTGCTGCCGGTTTATTATTAGTTATATCTACAGCAGTTTCTAATGATTTAATTAAAAAAATATTACTTCCAGATATTAGCCAAAAAAATGAATTATTAATAGCTAGATTATCAGCATTCTTTGCTGTTCTTATAGCTGGTTATTTTGCTTATAACCCTCCAGATTTTGTTGCAGCCGTTGTAGCATTAGCATTTGGTCTTGCTGCTGCTTCATTCTTTCCAGCTATAATTTTAGGTATTTTTTCAAAAAGAATTAATAAAGAGGGAGCAATAAGTGGAATGATTGTGGGTATTACACTTATGTTATTTTATATGATGAAGTTTAAGTTAGGATGGTTAGGTGATATTCCTCCAAAATCTGAATGGTGGTTTGGAATTTCTCCTGAAGGCTTTGGAACTATTGCTATGTTATGTAATTTTTCTGTTTCAATAATTGTTTCAAAATTATCATCTCCACCTCCAAAACATATAGAAGAATTAGTTGAGAAAATAAGAATTCCACAATAGAATTTATTTTTTATAAAAAATCTTTTCTTCAATGGATTTCCATAGTAACAATGAAGCTATGGTTTTATATGGATTCCATAAATTAATTAATTTTTCAAGTTTATTTTCAGTTAAGTTTTTAATTCCATAATTAATTTTTATACTATTAATTAAGGCAAGATCATTATTAGAAAAAATGTTCGTTCTAAATAATATAAATATCAAAAACATTTCTGCAGTCCATTTTCCAACTCCTTTTATTTTAGTTAAATATTGTATTACTTCTTGATCGGACATTTCTTTTAAGTTATTATTTTGGGTTTTAAAAAACTCATATACATTTTTTATATATTCAATTTTTCTTTTTGAAATTCCAATACTTTGAAAATTTTTTGAAGGCAATTTTATAATTTCATTATTTGTCAAATTTTTAATTAATGAATTAAATTTTTTTTTTATTGTTATAGCAGCTTTGAAACTTATTTGTTGCTCAATTATTAGATCGGATAATGCTTTTGAATAATTGGAATTATATCTGTCCGTTAAATCAATATTTTTTCCAAATTTTGAAATTAAAAATTTCATAACTGGATCAGATTTTAACTTTTCAAATGGTTTAGAAAATTTTTTTTTCCCATATAATTTAAATAAATCAGCTTTTGTTTTAATTTTTTTTATTTCTTCAGGCCCAACTCTACAACAACCTCCTAAAATATCAACTCCTAATGTTAACCATTCATCAATATATGATTCAAAAGAATTGATTACACTTCCTCTCCAAACTTTTTTTTTACCATCATATACTTCACCTGAATTTGGGTATGCAATAATTTTTTTATTTATAATTATTTTTTTGATAATTTGAATCAAATTTGATATATAGATAGGGGATGTACAATTAATTCCAATTGCAAAAACTTTAGGATGATTTTTTAGAAGGATGCAACATTTTTCTATATGAGTCCCATCATTTATTTCTTTTTCATTTTGACAACTAAATGAAATCCAACACTTTTTTTTTGCAGATTTTATAATTTCTGATATTATTTTGGCTTCTTTAAAACTTGGGATTGTTTCAAATGCTAATAAATCCGCTTCTGATTTATCTAAAATATCAACTTTTTTTTTGTAGAATTTATAAACTTTTTCTTCATCAATATTTTTTAAACCTTTATATTCAGAACCATCTGCAAGTGATGATCCATATGGGCCTATGCTAGCTGCTATGATGAAATTTTTCTTATATTTTTTTTTTAGATGCTTTAATATTTTTATTGATTTTAATATTATTTCTTTGGATTTTGATTCATCATATCCTCTATTTTTCAACAAATTGAATGATGCTTGGTAGCTAGAAGAAGTTATAATTTCAGCTCCAGAGTCTATATAATCAATATGTGCTTTTTTTATTGCTTTTGGATTGGAAATTAATAATTCAGATACCCATAAATCGTTTTTAATATCTAATCCGTTTTTTTCCAATGGATATGATAGTCCACCATCTAAAATGGCAGGATAACTAATATTCATAATGTAATATTTTTTTTACTTTTCTCAATTAAGTATTCAGTTTCATCTTTCATTTCAGGAACTTGAACTATATGAAAGGTTAAATAATTAGGATGAAGGATTAATAAATTCATACTTGAAATTTTTTTATCATAATTTTTCTCTAAAATATATTTATAAATATTCTGTTGAAGGGTATATTTATTGTAATCGGTAGAACTAAGATGACTTAATCCTTTTTTACCATTTTCAAAAGGATTCTTATTGTCTATTGTCCCATCTTTATTAATAATATTCTTGCTTCTTTTCCAATCAAAAATAAATAATTCGCCTTCTTTTTTTTTATAAACCATATCAACTGTTCCGGCAAGAAAACTATCTTCGTCAAATATTTTCCATTCTGTTCTATATGGTTGGTGTTTGTCTTTAATATATTTTTTTTCAAATTCTAAAAACTTTAAGATTTCAATGTTTTTTTCATATTCAATATTGTTATAATATTTTTCAATTTGTAAGTGCATATGAGTACCTGATTCTCTTGCTTTTCTTCCTTTTTCATCCCATCCTTTAATTATTTCTTTTTTAGGCATTCCAGTTTTAATACTTTCCTTATTTGCCCAATAATCTTTATCAAAGCGTGGAAAAAAATTACTAATTAATTGAGTAACTGAGTTATAATTATTGTTATCATCAACCGAATAAATATGATTTTCTGAATCAAATTTTATTCTAGAGTCTCTTGGATGAGAATTTTTATCTTTTAGTATATTTAAATCCATTGAAATAATTTATACAAGTTTAGCAATGCTAAATAAGTTGTTCAATAATTATTTAATATATTTAATAATAAAAATTTTTATTAAAATGAAAACAACAATAATCCAAATAATTTTTTTAAGTATTTTTTTTACTAATTCTTATGCGCAAACTAGAAGTATCGAAGCAGAAAGTAGTGTGGTTACCAATCATTTTGTAACAGTGAATGGAAACAGGATTCCTTATTCTGCAACAGCGGGAACACTCCCTGTTTGGAGTGAGGATGATAAAGCTGTGGCTACTTTATTTTATACCTATTATAAAAGAACAGATGTAAAAGATGTAAAAAAAAGACCTCTTTTTATTTCTTTCAACGGAGGGCCAGGAGCAGCATCTATATGGATGCATATGGGGTATACTAGCCCAAGAACTTTAAATATTGATGATGAAGGTTTTCCGACACAACCATATGGTATTAAAGATAATCCGTATTCAATTATTGATGTAGCAGATATTGTATATGTTAATCCAGTAAATGTCGGACTCTCTAGAATTCTAGATAAAGATTATGATAGAGCGAATTTTTTTGGTGTAAATTCTGATATAAAATATCTAGCACAGTGGATAGAAGATTTTATAAATAAATATAATAGATGGCTTTCACCAAAATATCTAATAGGCGAAAGTTATGGTACAACAAGATGCTCTGGCCTTGCATTAGAACTTCAAAGTAGATGGCATACTACATATTTAAATGGTGTTATTTTAGTTTCACCTACTGGTCTTGGAATTAAAAGAGACGGGCCTGTTAATTCTGCTTTAAGATTACCATACTTTGCAGCTACCGCTTGGTATCATAAAAAATTAGAGGATGAATTACAAAATAAACAACTTTTAGATTTATTGGATGAGGTTGAAAAATTTACTATCAATGAATTTTTACCTGCAATCACTCTTGGAAATTCAGTTTCAGATTCAAAAAGAAAAGAAATAGCTAAAGCTGCTGGAAGATATTCAGGTTTAACTGAAAGAGATTTTATTGATAACAATCTTGATGTAACAAATCAATACTTTTGGAAAAAATTATTGTATAATGAAGGTTTTATTCTAGGAAGATTAGATTCAAGATATAGAGGTATAGATAAAAAAAATGCTGGAGTAACTGTTGGTAGTTATCCAGAGCTTGATGCATGGGATCATGCTTTTACTCCTGCAATGCAATACTATTTAAAAAATGAATTAAAGTATGAAACTAATATGAACTATAATGTTTGGGGAAATGTTAGGCCATGGAATCGGGATAATGACAAAACGGGAGATAATTTAAGACAGGCCATGGCAAAAAATCCATTTCTTAATGTAATGATTCAGTCAGGTTATTATGATGGTGCTACACAATACTATGATGCTAAGTATACTATGTGGCATATCGATCCAAGTGGAAAGATGAAAGATCGATTGTATTTTAAAGGATATGAGAGTGGACATATGATGTATCTAAGGAGAGAGGATTTGAAGAACTCCAATGATGATATTAGAGAGTTTATATCTAAAACATTACCAAAAAGCTCAGCAAAATATTAGATATTAATGATAAAATATTTATTAAGAATACCTCTTCTTTTAATTTGTGTAACTTTAATAATATCTGGAGTTAGATGGATGATTTCAGATGAACCATGGATGTTGGATCAAGTTGCTAATGAGGAAAGATTAAATATGACATTTGATGAACTTTTTTCATCTGAAAAAAACAAAACTTTGTCAGGATATTTAACTCAGATATATAGATTTTTAGGTTTATATGTAGTAGGGATTGGCACAATGCTTTTAGCATTTTCTTCTGAAAAAATATTAAAAATTTCTTATGTTAGAATAAGGATATTTTACGCTTTAGGAAGTTTATTGATTGTTAATTTAATTCTAGCTTACAATTGGATACCTAGTTCACATTTTATTTATTTGATGTGGGCTGCTCTTGTTTTATTTACTTTAAGTTTATATGCTCACATAAAAATAGGTTCTTATGAAAACAAATAATTTCTTTTTATTCTTTTTATTTTTTTCTTTTGATCTTTTATCTCAAGATTTCACTTTAGATCAAATAAAATCTTATCCATTTCCTAATGAATTAACTGGATCTTCTAAATCCTCCAAAATTGCTTGGGCGTTTGATGAACAGGGCAAAAGAAATATTTATGTAGCAGAAGGAAATGATTTTATACCTAGGCGACTAACTTCATATATGTCTGATGATGGACAAGAAATATCTAGTCTATCTGTTTCATCAGATGGAAATTGGGTTGTTTATGTTAGAGGAGGTGATTTTGGATCTAATTGGGATGATGAGTTACCTGTAAATCCAACTTTTAATCCATTACCACCTAAAGTACAAATTTGGAGTTTTCCTTTTTCTGGTGGAATTCCAATTTTAATTGACGAAGGAATTAATCCAGTGATTTCTCCTAATAATGATAAAGTTGCTTACATTAAAAATGGACAATTATGGGTATCATCTATCAATGGTGAGGGTGAACCAAAAAAACTTTTTCATTCAAGAGGTAGAAATGGATCTCATATTTGGTCTCCTGATGGAACAAAAGTTGCATTTGTATCATATAGGACTGATAGGTCATTTATAGGGATTTTTCAAAATAAAGATATTCCAATTAAATGGCTTGACCCATCATTTGATAGAGATTCGTCTCCAAGATGGTCTCCTGATGGTACTGAAGTTGTTTTTATTAGACGACCTGGAGCAGCTGGAAAGCCTGATTCATTTCTTGGTGCAAGGCATATTCCATGGAAAATTGTTAAGACTAACTTAAACTCTTCAAAATCTAAAGTTTTATGGGAACCACCTAAAACTCTAAGAGGATCACTTCCAAGAACTCATGGAGGAACAAATTTACATTGGGCAAAAAATAGAATTGTCTTTCTTTCTTATCATGATGGGTGGCCTCATCTTTATTCTATTTCAGAAGATGGCGGGGAAGAGTTACTACTTACACCCGGTGAATTTATGTGTGAATATATAAAACTCTCACCAGACAAAAAATCAATTGTTTTTACTGCCAACACTGGTGATGATAAATATGATATTGATAGAAGGCATATAGTTAAAGTTTCAGTAGATAAGTCTAATATGGAGGTATTAACAAATGGAAAAGGATTGGAGTGGACGCCACTAGTTACAGGAGATTTAAAAAATATTGCATACATAAGTGCTACTTCCTCAAGACCTCCTCTCCCAACTATAATTAATTTAGAAAAAAGTTCAAAAAAAATATTGTCACAAGATAGGATTCCTAATGATTTTCCATCAAAAAAAATGGTTGTTCCTACCCAAATAAAATTTAATTCTCTTGATGGTATTCAAATTCATGCAACGAAATTTGAAAAAAATGATGGTAAAAAAAATAAACCTGCTGTTATTTATATTCATGGAGGTCCTCCAAGACAAATGTTATTAGGATGGCATTATTCATCCTATTATTCTAATGCTTATGCCTTAAATCAATACTTAGCAAATCAAGGATTTGTAGTGATTTCAGTAAATTTCAGATTAGGAATTGGATATGGATATGAATTTCATAATCCAATTGATGGAAGGGCTAAAGGAGCTTCTGAATATCAAGATATTAAAGCTTCTGGTTTATGGTTAAAGTCTCAAAAAAATATAGATCCAAAAAGGATTTATGTTTATGGGGGTAGTTATGGAGGCTTTTTAACAGCGATGGCTTTAGGAAGGGATTCTGAATTATTTGCAGGAGGGGTTGATATACATGGTGTACATGATTGGACAAGATATAGTTACCTAAATTCTAATTATTATGAAAAACCCTCTGATTATAACCTTGGTAGAACTACGGCATGGGAATCGTCTCCAGTTGCTGATGTTGATACATGGGAATCTCCTGTTTTAATAATTCATGCGGATGACGATAGAAATGTGGATTTCAGACAGAGTACAGATCTTGTGCAAAGATTAAGAAATAAAAAAGTTTACATTGAAACAATGGTTATAGTTGATGACACTCATCATTTTATGCTGTTTGAAAATCAAATGAATGTAAATAAAGCTACTGCTGATTTTTTACTAAGACTTTCAAAAGGAGATATTAATTAGATTTAATAGGGTCATCTCTAACATCAATTGTATTTGAGTATACTTCTCCATTATCTAATTCTATATAAACCTTATAATTTCCTGGTGATGCATCAAATTTTTTATAAATTTTATCACCGAATATTTTTTTTCCTTCAGCATACATACCATAATTATCAAGAAGAACTTTTCTCAATTTGTTTATTTCATTAAAAGATTTTGTTTTATTGAAATCTAATGACATTAGAATTTTCTTATTTGAAACATTACTTTTAAAATAATCAACTAAGTCAATAAATTTTTGTTTGTAAATATCTAATTCCTCTTTATTTCTTTCAAGCTTTAAGGGCCAAATAAATCTATTAATTCCTTTATTTAATGAAATTGATTTTGAATAAATATTCAACCCTGACATATTGGTTACTGTCAATTTTCCATTATAATTTTTATTACTATAAAAATTTATAATTGCTCCATCTGGTGGGTTTTTACCTCTAAATTCAAAGAAAGGTTGCTTTCTTCCTGTATTTATTTTTATCCATTTGGTAACTTTTCTTGTAGGAGTAAGATTGTTTGATTTTCTATCTAATTTCCTGAGTGGAGAAATATCATCTAATATCCATATACTTCTTCCATGTGTTCCAGCAATTAAGTCTCCATCCCTTGGATGAATAACTAGGTCATGGATTGCTACACTAGGAAGTTTATCACCCAACATTTCCCAATTTATTCCTTTATTTATTGTAAAATATACTGACTTTTCAGTTCCAACAAAAAGTAAATTTTCATCAATATAATCTTCTTTAATAACATAAACTGAATAATCTAATGGTAAGTTAGCACTAATATTAGTCCAAGATTTTCCATAATCATCAGTCATAAAAACATAAGGCTTATTATCATCAAATCGGTGGTTATCAAATGAAACATAAGCTCTTCCTTTTTTATGTTTTGATGCTTCGACTCTACTAACCCATGTTTTATTTGGAACTCCTTTAATATTTTTTCTAACATTTTCCCAATTAATTCCATTATCTCTAGTTATTTGAATATTTCCGTCATCAGTACCAATCCAAATTAGATTAGTATCAAGAGGGGTGTCACTTATTGTTATAATTGTAAAATGATTTTCTCCACCTGTGTTACTATTTGTAAGCCCACCTCCATCAGAAGTATTTCTAAGTTCTTTATCGTTTGTTGTAAGATCAGGGCTAATTATTTTCCAGCTATCACCTCTATTATGTGATTGAAAAAGATGATTTGAACCAAACAAAACTTTTTTTGAATCATGAGAAGAAATTATAAATGGACTACTCCAATTAAATCTAAATTGAGGGGGAAGTAAAGGTCTATCAGGTCTTTCTCTAAAGAACCAATGTTCGCCTGGATCAATTGTATATTTATTTCTTGTTTCATCATAATTATAATTAACAAAGTCTTTAAAGTTTATAATTGTCTCAGGTGTTGGAGTAATAAAAGTATATTCCCTAGTTTCAATATTTTGTCTAGCAACAAATCCAACATGATTAACAGTATATACTGTTCTCCAATCTTCAGGGTCAATTTGAGTATGGAATCCATCCCCTTCTGCAATCCATGTACTATGCATATTTAATATTCCTCTATATTCTCTACTATTACTCGGAGTCATCCATAGTCCATTGTCTTGTAGACCTCCTCCAACATAATACGGGTCTCTC
Source organism: uncultured Marinoscillum sp. (assembly GCA_902529805.1). Lineage (GTDB taxonomy): Bacteria > Bacteroidota > Bacteroidia > Cytophagales > MED-G16. Next base: position 9,584 of record CABZXU010000001.1, on the reverse strand, counting down.
ATATCTACTCCGATTGCATAGTATTGACCAATAGCCATATTATTATGTGACAACCAGGTTTTGCCACCATCTATAGATAACCTTGAGCCTTGATCTGTAGCTAAATACATAATTTTATTGTCGTATGGAGCTATCCACATATCATGATCGTCCCCTCCATCAGTTCTCCATCTTCTTTGTGAAAAAGTTTTACCTCCATCATTTGAAATCATAAAACCTCTTGATACTACATAGATGTTATCAGGATTGATTGGATCAATCTCTATTTGTCCATGATAAAAAGGTCTAACTGCATGTTTAAGAAGAAAATTCCAGGATTCTCCTTCATCATATGATATATATACACCTGTTCCAGGTTCGCTTTCAGGTAAATTTTCATCTGCTTCATATGCCATTGCAATAATTTTAGGGTTATTTTGATGTATAGATACATCTATCATTCCACTTTTACCTTTCGCTAGTCCTTTGATTATTTTTTTCCAGGTTTCACCTCCATCTACTGATTTGAATAATCCGCCTTGTTCTCCTCCGCTAACAAAACTAGCGGGTTGTCTTAATCTATGATAAAATCCTGCATACATGATATCTGGATTTTTTGGATGAAAAACTATTTCAGTACATCCAGTTTTTTTATCATTAGGCAAACCTCCTAATACTTTTGTCCATGACTTTCCTCCATCTACGGTTTTAAATAATCCTCTATCTCCGGAATATCCCCATAAATGTCCAACAGCTGCTGCATAAACTATATTCGAATTCTTAGGATGAATAGCTATTTCCGCAATTTGATGTGTTGATTTGAGACCCATATTTTTAAATGATTTTCCACCATCTATTGATTTATATATTCCATCTCCCCATGCACTAGAATTTCTATTTGCTGATTCTCCTGTGCCTACCCATATAGTATTGAGATTTTGTTGATCAAATTTGACTGATCCTATTGAACCTGCCCCATAAAAATCAAATATATTCTCCCATGTAACTCCAGCATTATTAGATTTAAATACACCTCCTGATGCAGAAGCAATTAATACTTTTCGATAATCGGTATTACTTGCATCAATTGCAGCAATCCTTCCCATCATATTTGCTGGACCAATATTTCTCCATTCAAGGCTATTTGTATTCAAAGAATTATCTTGACCTATTACTTTTACAGAAAGAATAATAAAATAAAATAAAATATATTTTAAAAAATTCATATTAAGATTCATATGACCAGTTTCCGCCTATCATTGTTCTTTGTATTGGTATATCTATAATTGACAATGGATCTATTTTTCTTGGATCTTTTTCTAAAATAACTAAATCAGCAAGTTTACCAATTTCTAGTGAACCTTTTATATCTTCTTCATATGAAGCATAGGCACCATTAATAGTTCCTACTTTAACTGCTTCCTCAACACTAATCTTTTGATTAGGTCCCCAAACTTCACCATTATAATCAGTACGAGTAACACTTGATTGAATAGCCATCATTGGCTCATATGGGCCAGGAGGATAATCTGATGTTTGGGTTACATTTATTCCAGCATCAAGAAAACTTCTAACCGCAAACATGTTTTCCAATCTTTTTTTACCATATTCTTTCATTTTTTCTCCATGAAAATAAACATATGTTGAAAAGGGATTAGGAATTGCATTTAAAGCTTTAATTCTCTGAACTAAATTATTATTAATTATTGTACAGTGTTCTAGCCTGAATCTTGCATCTTTTCTGTATTTTTCTTTTTGTAACCTTTCAAATACACGAAGGGAAATATCAATACCAACATCACCATTTGCATGAATTCCAATTTGCCAATCTTGTAAATGAGCATTTATAGCTTGTTCATATAGTTGATCTTCATCATTAACTATAATACCATAATCATTTGGCCTACCTATATATGGCTCAGATAATCTAGCTGTTCTTTCTGAAATAGATCCATCACAAACTAACTTTAATGCACCTACTCTAACCCAATTATTTCCATGACCTGTTTTTTTCCCAGATGAATTTATTTCATCAAAAGCATATCCCCTTATCATACAATAAATTCTGGTTTTTAATTCACCATCATCATACGCATCTTGGTAACTTTGTAATGTTTTTACTCCTGTTCCAGCATCAGTTACAGATGTTATTCCTGATTTTGACATCATTTCAGATATAAGTTTAGCTCCTTCTTGATAGTCTTCTCTTGTAAACTCATTTGGGACAAGTCTATCCACTGGATATGTAGCGCTTTCTAATAATCTGCCATTTAACTCACCTGTTTCATTATCTCGACCGATTTGACCTCCTTCTGGATTGGAGGTATTCTTATCAATTTTCGCAAGTGATAACGCTAAAGAATTCACATAAGCAGTATGCCCACCTCGATGAGTAATTATTACAGGGTGTTCTGGAGACACTTCATCTAGATCTTTATTATTTATAAATCTTTTTTCTCGTGTTTTAGTATCATCATATTTAAAGCCAGAAATCCAATTTCCTATAGGAGTGATTTTTGTTCTCTCATATATAGCATTTTTAATTTCTTCAATTGATCTTAAATCACAGTCAACCTTTCTAAGGTGAGATCTTCCGGATGATGCTGGGTGAGAATGGGCATCAATAAAGCCTGGAGTAATAGTTTTGTTATCAATATCAATTTTTTTTGTAATACCTGATGCAAGATTAAGTATTTCATCATTATTTCCAATAGCAACTATTTTGTCTCCAGATATAGCTATTGCTTCAGCTTTTGGTTGGAGTGGGTTAACAGTTATAATATTGGCATTATGTAATATGATATCTGGTTTCCGACTAGTATAACAAGATACCATCGCTAAGGCTGGAATTGATCCTATAAATTGTCTTCTATTAAATTTTTTCATTAGGGTTAAACTGTTTTAAATATAATATTTATTTACTTATTTTTTTAAATTCATCTTCCAATTCCTTATTTGGATAAATTTTTGAAACTATATATCCAGTTAATAAACCTAGAAGAAGGGCAGGAGCCAACTCAGCAATTTTGTCGAAATAAATTCCAATATATTCAACTTTTGGCATTACGAACTTAAAAAAAAGTACAGCTAAAAATCCTACAATCATAGATGAAATAGCTCCTTTTTCAGTAAAACCTTTCCAAAAGAGCGAAAGAATTATTGTAGGACAAAAACTTGCTGCAATTCCATGAAATCCAACAAGAACAAACCAAAAAATAGTTCTTTCAGGGGTTGATATTGCTACAATAATAGCAACAGCTAATGCTATAGAAGCCATAATGAAAGTAGTTAATCTTGAAATTCCTATCAAATCTTTAACATGTGTTTTTGGATTAATTATTTTTTGATAAATGTCTCTTACAATTGTACTAGATGCTAATACTAATAAGGAGTCTACAGTTGACATTATTGCGGCTAAGACTACAGCCATATAAATACCAACAAAAGTAAGTGGCAATAAATACTCTACCATAAGTATTAAAGAATTTTGTCCATTATTACCTAGTATACTCTCTACATCTGAACCGAGATCTGTAAATAAAGATCGAGCTAATATTCCAATCATCACAGCTGAAGAATCAGTAATTAAAGTAAATAAAATAGCAACCCATTTTCCTTTATCAATTTCTTTTTCACTTTTTATAGACATAAATCTGACAAAAATCTGAGGAGATCCTAAGAAAGCTAATCCAATACATAGATATCCAATGATTGTTGCTATATTAATAGAATTAAAACCACCAGGTCCCCAAATCGAAATCAATCCAGGATCTATTTTTTTAATACTTTCAAAAAGTGGAATGTTATTACTGTAAGATATATATCCAATAATTGGTAAAATTAAAAGTGCTAGAAACATTAATGATCCTTGAATTAAATCAGACCATGCTACTGCTACAAATCCTCCAAAAACTATATAAAGTAGAACAATCCCATATCCTACTATTGCTCCAACAAAATAGTTCCAATTTAAAAATGCTTCAAATGCAGATCCAGTAGCATCAATTTGAGCACTAACATAGATTATAATAAAAAATGATAAAAATATAGACGACAGTATTCTGAGATTATTTGTTTTTGAATTGAATCTACTAACTAAATAATCAGGTATTGTGATTGAATTAAATTTATCAGTAATTCTTTTGAATTTTTTTGCCATAAAAATCCATGCTAAAGAAACACCAATTACTTCACCTATAACAACCCAAAAAGCACTAATTCCAACAATTGCACCTAATCCAGTCAATCCTAATAATAACCAAGCTGATTCGCCAGTTGCTCTAGTTGAAAATGCTACTACCCAGTATCCAAGTTTTTTTCCGCCAACATAATAATCCTTAATGTCCTTGATTTTTTTTGAAGACCACCAACCTATAAAAAATAAAACTCCAAAATATAGAACTAAAATAAAAAGTTTAATTATCATAATGAATCAATGATAAAATTCATCTGCAATAGATAAAGCTTTTGAAATAATATCAATTCCTTCATCTATTTCTTCTTTTGTAGCAATCAAAGGAGGTGCTACAAATATAAAATTCCATTTGCAGTAGGTAAACATCCCAAGTTCTCTCAGTTTAGAAGTGACTTGATTCATTTGTTTCATTTCAGATGCGCTGGCATTAAATGGAGCTAGGGGCTCTTTGGTTTTTCTGTTTTTTACTAATTCTATACATCCCAACATCCCAGTATTTCTCCAATCACCAATGGATGGATGTTTATTAATAAGTTTTTTCATTAATTGATCTGTATATGAACCAATATTTGTAGCATTTTCATTTAAATTTTCTTTATCACAAATATCTAAAACTGAGTTTGCAGCGGCACATGCAACAGAATGAGCAGAATATGTAAGTCCTAAAGGAAGAAATTTATTATTAAAAGTATCTATAATTTCATTTGATACAATTACACCACCTAATGGAATATATCCAGATGTAATTCCTTTTGCTATAGTTACAATATCGGGTTTTATATCATGATGATGGAATCCAAACCATTTTCCTGTTCTACAAAAACCACTCATGACCTCATCGATTATTAAAAGGATATTATATTTTTTACATAATTTAGAAACTTTTTTTAGATAGTTTGGGGGGTATTTTATACATCCTGATGATCCAGATTCCCCTTCCATCATTATTGCAGCAATGTTTTTTGAACCTTCATAATTTATAGAATTTTCTAAATTTTTTATTGCCCTTTCTCCACATTCTTCAAATGAGGATGAATACCATGGACATCTATAATAATATGGATTTTCAACATGAATGCAGTTTGGAACTTGTTGATTATCAATTTCATTTTTTCTTGGATCTCCTCCTGCACTTACTGCTCCAATTGTTGCTCCATGATAAGATCTATAGTGTGTAATAATTTTATGTTTGTTTGTATATAACCTAGCAAGTATAATTGCATTTTCGTTTGACTCAGCGCCACCTAAAGTAAAGAATGTTTTGTTTAAATTTTCTGGAGTAATGTCTGCTATTTTTTTTCCTAAAATCCCCCTAGAATCGGTTGTGAATGGAGGACTTACATAACTTAATTTTTCCATTTGCTTTTTAACAGCTTCAGTAACTTCTTGTCTTCCGTGTCCAACATTTACATTCATGAGTTGCGATGAAAAATCTATATATTTTTTTCCTTTATCATCATATAAATAAACTCCTTTTGCTTTTTCTACATGAATAGGATCTAGACCTTTTTGATTTGACCAAGCAAATATTGTGTGATCTAGGTTAAATTGCTTTGAATACTTATTCATTTAATTCTAATTATAGATAACTCAATTTAATTAAATTATAATACTAAATGTAGTTGCTTAAGATAATTTAAAAAAACGAATTCAATTTATTTTTTTATTATATTAAATATATGAAAGACATTAGATTAGGTATAGTTGGCTTAGGAAGATTAGGTTATATTCATGCTAATAATATTTTAAATAATATTACAGGAGCTAAATTAGTTGCTGCATGTAGTTTAAATAATGAAGAATTAAATAAAATTAAAAATAAAATTAATGATATCAATTGCTATGATAATTATGAAAAAATGATAGATCAAGCTAAACTTGATGCAATAATTATAGTTTCTTCTTCAAATCAACATTATAATCATTCAAACATTGCTTTAAACAAAGGACTTCATGTATTTTGTGAAAAGCCTTTGGGAATAAACCTCAATCAATGTTTAGGAATTAAAAAACTTGTAGATCTTAAAAAAAATCTAATTTTTATGTTAGGATTTATGAGAAGATACGATCCTTCATATATTTATATAAAAGAAAATATTGATAAAGGAGTGATTGGTAAACCAATACTTTTTAGAGGATATTCGGTTGATCCAGAATCTCAAATTTCAAATTCAATAAAATATGCTAAATATAGTGGTGGTCAGTTTTTAGATATGGCAATCCATGATATTGATTTGTCTAGGTGGTTTTTAAAGAGTGAACCAAAAACTATATTTTCTGTAGGGGGTTGTTATTCTTATCCTGAATTTAGTAAATATAAAGATGGTGATAATGTGACATCACTAATGCAATTCAAAAATGGTTCTATGGCTTTTTTTCTTGCAGGAAGAACTGCTTCTCATGGATACAATGTCGAAACAGAAGTAATTGGAACAAAAGCAACCATTAAGATTGCTTCTGCACCACAAAAAAGTTTAGTGCAAATTCTTGACAATAAAGAAATAGCAAAAGAATGTTTCCAGTCTTTTCAAGACAGATTCAAACAAGCCTTTATAAATGAAATCCAAGAGTTCATTAATTGTATTGTTCAATCAAGAAAACCAGAGATTACTATAGAAGATGGTATTCAGGCTACTTTAATTGCTGAAAAAGCAACTGAATCTTTTAGAGAAAATAAGCAATTGTACTTTTAAGTAAAAAATACAATTAGCTAAGTAGAATATAAATGGATATAGTAATAAATGCTATAATAAATGAGATTCCTTTTGCGTACTTCCATTCAATTAATTCTATATGATTTTCACTTTTTCTTTCTTCCTTTTTTTTGTGGGGAAAAATATAAGAAAAAACAAACATAGTAACCATATTCAATATAAATTCAATTCCCCAAACATGAACAAAATGAATATCTGATTCAAAAATAAAAGTCACATTTATATAAAAAAGTAATCCAACAAATAAAGATATTTTTGCAGCAATGGCAGAAATACTTTTTGTAAAAAATCCTGCTATCATAATTGATGCTATAGGAATAAAAAATATTCCGTTCAATTTTTGTAATAATTGATACAGCCCGTCTGGAGCATTAGCCATAATAGGAGCAACAATAATTGAAAAAATTGCTAAAATTAAAGTTGTTAATTTTCCAACTTTTACCAATTTATTTTCACTTATATTTTTATCAATATGCTTTTTATAAAAATCTATACTAAAAATTGTAGCTGCACTATTAAGTACGCTATTGAATGTACTTAATACAGCTCCCATAATTACTGCTGCAAATAAACCGACTAGGCCTAAAGGAAGAACTTTTTTAATTAGCTCTGGATAAATCATATCTTGATTTTCATATAATGAATCTCCAAAGTAGTAGTATCCTATAACGCCTGGTAAAACAATTATGAATGGAATTATAATTTTTAGAATACCAGTAAACAATAAACCTTTTTGGGCTTCTATTAAGCTTTTTGCTCCTAAAGCTCTTTGAATGATTGTTTGGTTCATACACCAAAAATATATTTGATTAATTATTAAACCAGTAAATAAAACTTCAAATGGCATTACAGAATCCCGTGTTCCGATTACATTAAATTTTTCAGGGTCATTATTATATACCTTCGTTAATCCTTCTATTACGTTTCCATCTCCAATACTTACTAATGCAATTAAAGGGATTGCAGTACCACCAATTAATAAACCATAGCCGTTAATTGTATCAGAAATTGCTACTGCTTTTAATCCTCCGAAAAAAGCATAAATAGCACCCAAAGTTCCAATAGCAATTACAGTTATCCATAACCCCTGAGATTTAGAAATACTAAAAGTTTCTGAAATATTAAAAATACTTTCTATATTAATAGCACCAGTATATAAAACTATAGGTAGAAGAGTAATTACAAATGATACAATTAAAAATAATGCTACTATTGTTCTTGTCGTATTATCAAATCTAGATTCTAAAAATTGTGGAATTGTAATAAGGCCCATTTTTAAATATTTAGGAACAAAATATAGTGCAGCAAAAATTAATGCCAAAGAAGAAGTAACTTCCCAAGCAATAATTATAAAACCATTTTTATAGGAAGAACCATTCATCCCTATTAGATGTTCAGTTGAAATATTTGTTAGTAACATAGATCCTGCAATTACTACTCCTGTTAAACTTCTGCCTCCCAAAAAATACCCATCTTTGGATGATAAATTTTCTTTTTTCAATTTATACCATGTATATATTGCTACGAAAAGAGTGAAAAGTATAAAGGTTATAAATGTCAACATTTTTAGTAAAGAGTTTTTAATTCTACTTTTTTATTTTTTTTATAAGAAAGTTTTGCTGCTATTGCTATCCGAATTGAGCTAACAGCATCTTCTATCCCTACTGAAGGCTTTTTATTATTGATTAAACAATCTACAAATTCTTTCATTTCATTAATATAAGCATGTTTATATCTTGCAATAAAAAAATCTTTTGGAAATGATTTTTTTATTTTTTTATCATTAATTAGAAAAGTATTTGTATTATTCTTTTTAGCAATTCCACACATTCCTTTAGATCCAAAAATTTCAATTCTTTGATCATAGCCATATACTGATTTTCTACTATTATCAATAGAGCAAATTATATTATTTTCAAATTTTAGTGTAGTTAGTGCGGTATCTATATCTCCAGCTTGTTTAATTTTTTTGTTTATTATGTTTACAGAAGTAAAAACCTCATTTACTTCAGAATTTGCTACGTTACAAGCCATATCAAAATCATGTATTGTCATATCAACAAATAATCCTCCAGAATTTTTTATATAATTAATTGATGGCGGATTAGGGTCTCTGCTTGTGATTTTTATAGTTTGAACTTTCCCGATTTTTCCCTTATCAACCATTTCTTTTACTTTCATGAAATCTGGATCAAATCTCCTATTAAACCCTATCATAAATTTTACTTTAGTTTTATTGATGGCTTTTAATACTTCTATTGTTTTTTCTAAAGATAAATCAACAGGTTTTTCACAAAATATATCTTTTTTATGTTTTGCAGCAAATATGATTTGTTTTGAATGAAAACTTGTTGGAGAACAAATTAAAACTGCATCTATAGATTTATCTTTTATCAAATCTTGATATGATTTATAGAATTTTTCTATATTATATGGTTTGCATAATTTTTCTAATTTTTGATTAGTATCTGAAATAGCTCCAATTTTTATAGATTTAAAATGATTAAATAAATTTTTTAGATGTATTCTTCCAATTCTTCCAATTCCTATTACCCCAATAGATATTTTTTTTTTATTCATATTTTATTTTATAGATTGATAGATTTTAAATATTTTCTATTTCTTTTAGCATATTTTTTTGGTTCTCCCATTCCTTGGATTATATCTTGTTCAACAACAATCCATCCCTTATAATT